>WQSN01000039.1 GCA_009787835.1 Treponema sp. | reverse complement strand
GGAGTTTCTATGGCAGTACTGGACAAAATTGAATTTGAAAAATTCGGACCTTACAGGTTTATCGGAAAATCCGTTTACGCCCGGGCAGGCGCAAATTATTCCGGCCAAATATTTGGAGGGTTATGGCAGAATAGCCATTGGATTTTCAATGAACTGGATAAGTTAAAAAAATTTTCCACAAAGGAAATACATAACGTTGCTTTATTAACCGGGGATAAATATGACGAGCGCAAAAAGTTAATGGGTTATACTGTTGGCAGATTTATGATGCCTGATACGCCAGTTCCGGACGGTATGGACCTTTTCGACATTCCGGAAATAATTATAGCTAAAGGCTGGCTTAGCGGTAAATTTGATGATATGATCGGCAGTGCTGAGGTATTGACTGCCGAAGCAATAACCAAACAGGAAAAATATGTTGGTACATGGGAAGTTACTGCAGAGGTTTATACAAATGAAACTGTTACAGATGAAAATGTAATATCTGTACTGGGATATTATATCGGCTGTAAAGAAAAATAAAAAGCAAAAAACCTGCACATAACAAACGGTAACTGTAGATTTTCTTTATCGGGCACAAAAAACGTCGCATACCTGGAACGTTAGGCGCAATACCCTTGACATTATTTCAGAAATAATGCATAATAGTATTATGAAGAAATGGTTTTATTTATTATGTATACTGCTTGCTAGTCATATTTACGCAAATGATTCATGGGTTGAATCTGCAGGTGGCAGCTACACATTATTAGGAAATAAAAATCAGAATATTAAAATGGTTTCAGAAAAAATAAAAATTGATTTGTTTGAAAATTATTATGAAATGAATATAGAATTTGTTTTTTTCAATTATGGCGATACTGTAGAATTGCTGGTAGGTTTTCCAGAATATTCTTATGGAACTAGAGAAATTACAAATATTAGAGATTTTCAAACTACAATCAATAATGAAATTATATTTACAGAAATAGGACAAAATTTATCTGAAACAATGGAAAAGCAATTAGGATATAGACAAATAAACTTGTGGTACATTAAAAATGTCAATTTTATCTCCAATGATTATACTATAAGTAAAGTACGTTATAAGGCTGATTATGCAAATCATGGTTATTACAAGGCAGTTGAGTACCTGTATGGAACTGGAAGTACATGGAAAGACAAAATAGATGAAATTCACATAGAAATTGAAAATCATACAGATTTTTGGTTATATGATACATTTTTTATTATGGAGTATTCAGTAAATAGAAAAAATAATGAAATCTTAGAAATAAATATAAAGGATGTTATTTGTGAAATTGATGATACATTTTCTATATCTTTGTCAAAAATACCTGCATTTGAATATCCTCAATTTGGAGTATCAGAAATACGTTGGAGATTAAGAAGAGAAATCATTCCGCATAGTGAATTATTTCTATTTAGTAAAGAACAATTAAGAATACTAAGGAATTCAATATATGCCTTTCATGGATATGAATTTAGATCACTAGATTTACTAAATTACTTTAAAGGGCAAAGGTGGTATAGGATAAATAAAAGTTTTTCAGAAAACAGTTTTTCGGAAAATGAAAAAATTAATTTGGAAAATATAATTAGAGAAGAAAATATGAGAAATTAAATAGAATGGGTACTGTGCCTAACAAATGGTAACTGCAAAATGCCCTGTTCGGGCATTTAGGGCTACGAAAAACCGTGTTCGGGCTTGCGCCCTCTGCACGGTTTTGTCTCCGCCGCAGTTTTTTATGCTCATAAAACGCTTCGCGTTTTCTTTATTGGGTGCAATAAAACGTCAGTTACTTTGAACGTTAAATAAACATTTCTTTAAATAATTGACAAATATTAGATTTATGTTAATATAATAATATGGATAAGAACGAGTATATTAAACAACTAAAAAAATTAATTAAAAAATATCATCCGGATCTATGCAATAATACCTATTTAGAATCAATGTATAATGAAATTACTAAGATATTGGTAAATAAATTAAATGACATAAAAGCAAATGGAAAAATTAAGGAATTCAATTTAAATAAAAGCAAAGAACCAGATTATGTATATTATAAATTGGGTATAGAGTACTATAAAAATATTCATCCTAATAAGTTTTATAAGAGACATGAAAATTCAATATTAGAAACGAGACCATACAAGGAATTAATTTCTGTACTAAATAAAATATATTTATCATTTAATTTAGCAGAGTATTATTTTAATAAAATAGTAAATGAATATTCAAAATCATCATATTATGAAGATTCAAAAGAAAAAATTAAATTGCTAAAAAGATTATATGAAAGTTATAAAAATATAATACTGGAAGAGAATAAAGTAATAAATAATGAAATATTTATGAAGGAAATGGGATTAAAGATGTTATAAAATAAAGATATACATTATCACTTCGTATAACGAACGGTAACTGATCGGCGCCCCAATCTGGCGGTTCGGGCTACCTGGAATGTTATGTGCAATTTGAGTTATAAATAATAAAAAAATAGCTAAAAATATTGACAAAATAAGGAAAACATTGTACATTATTAGTTAATGTAAATCTAAGTTTGCTGTTTCAAAAACTGAAGTTTTGGAACAGCCTCAATTATTTGGAGGATATCTGAAATGATAAATTATAAAAAAAAATATAAGATTGGGTTTTTTGTTATTTTTATTTTTTTAACATGTATTTCATGTACTAATAAAAAGGATGATTTAAACAATAAACAGGAGATTTCCGAATTTACAATTGAAATTGTTGAGGAAATAAACTTAAAAGAAAATAAATATTCTGAAATAATCAGTGATGATTCTTCAAATAACAATGTAAAAGAGAATGATTATAATGATTTTAAAATTCCGGAAACATATGAAGAAGCTCTGGAATTAATGAAAATGCTTCAAATCGAAAATGTTGTATTAGAACAAATTATAATTAATAATGAAGTTAATACAGTTGTCGAGGTAAGAGAAAGTAGTTTAACCGTTGCCGGAGATGGTATAGTGGAAGCTTATGATATTCCCGATCTGTCCGGTAATGTTATTTTTTTTGTAGCTAATCCGCCACCTAAATTATCTGTATATGTTACCAATATTGCCATAGTTGAAGAGCCATATATTACTAATACTGGAAATAAAGATCATTGGATAAAAATCAGGATGGATGATGGAAGAGTAGGATGGGTTAAAGGTGAAAATGCCGGTTTAGATAAAGGCGGTATAAAATATAAAACTAGAAAAAATATTTGGCTTGATGAAAATTATTCATCGTATTGGAGGTAAATTAATATTATAGATATAAGTTAAAAGCAAGTACTATTTATTGATATTTAAACCCTTAAATATCCGCTCATTATGCGTTATATTTTTAGTATGGCAAATATGTTCGATTATTTTTCATGGAGAGGCGATCTGGATTTTGATCAGTCTCCCCTTAATCCGGCGGACAATGTGATATTCTGCCAGCTTTCCTATCTTCCCATGGACGGTATTGTGCCTCCGTTAACAGACGCAGCCGCGTCCGGGATCAGTATCGGTCTTGTAATGGATATTTTATCAAAAAATCTGCAAAGCGATTCACCTGATGATAAACCGTATTTAATGTTCAAAGACGATCCTGTGTTAATCGGCGTGCTTGGTTCTTCAAAACGTTTCAGGGATTGCAGGCTTTTTGGTTATGTGAATCATATTGACGCCGATCATGAAAAACAATTTTCCGCTGTCAGCGTGAACACGGGCGATGATTCGTGTTTTATTGCATACAGGGGAACTGATTCCACTTTTGTGGGATGGAAAGAAGACGCCAACATGAGTTTTAAAGACGCGATTCCCGCCCAGCTTGAAGCGGTGGAATATCTTGAAAAAATCGCCTCAATTGTTAAAGGCCCGCTGCGGACAGGCGGTCATTCAAAGGGCGGAAATCTTGCCGTATATGCCGCTTCCTTTTGCAGTAAAAAGACCCAAAAGCGCATAACGGATATTTACAGCAATGACGCGCCGGGCTTTCACGAACATGTTATTAACGGCGAAGGTTTTGCGGCAATCAAGAACAGGATACGATCATTTATTCCTCAAGGGTCGGTTGTAGGCATGATCTTTGAAAATGGATGCGATTATACAGTAATAAAAAGCTCACAGTCAGGGCTTTTACAGCACGATCTTTATTCATGGGAAATGACGCATAACAATATGGTTCAGGTTGATCATATTACAGCCGGCAGCCGTTTTGTGGATAAAACCCTGAAAGACTGGATTGGTAAACTTGATAATGAACGCCGCAAACAGTTCCTGGGAGTTCTGTACGGAATTTTAAGCGCATCCGGAGTAAAAACAATTCCGGAACTTGAACGCGACTGGTTCAACGCGGCAGGCCGAATGATTAAATCAATCGGGAAAATTGATTCTTCCACAAGGATGCTTGTTCACGCGACTCTTGCGGAACTGTTCAACGCCGCGAGAAAAAATTTATACACTTTTATAAAACCGTAAAACCATGAAAAATAAAAAAAGTTTAATCGCAATAATTTTATGCGTTCTGTTCTGGGGATTTTCATTTATCTCCATTAAAATCACAGTAGTTGTTTTTCCGCCCATGTCGCTTGGAATGCTTCGTTTCGCCATCGCCATTGTTTTTCTGTATTTTATCAAACTGAAACTCGCGCCCGCAGAAAAAATCCGTTTGAAGGATGTTCCGCTGTTATTCGCCGCGGGATTAACAGGCGTTACGCTCTACTTTTTCTTTGAAAACAACGGCGTTCTGCGGGTAAGCGCTTCCGAAGCGAGCATAGCCATAAGTTTTATTCCCGCCTTTACAATTATTTCCGACTGGCTTTACGGAAAAATTTCCAGATTAAAACAAAAACGCATAAACTCTGACAATGCAGGAACGCGGCAGGAAATATCTGAAAAGGAACAGCCGCCTGCAACCGGGCTTAAGGGGCGTCAATGGATTGGGTGTTTTGTTTCCATTGCCGGAGTTATGCTTGTTGCCGGAATTTCATTTTCAATTTCCGGCAGCATTCTGGGTTATCTTTATATGTTGGGCGCTGTTTTCAGCTGGGTAACATACTGTTTTCTTACGCGCCCCCTGTTCGCCCATTGTTCAAGAATCTATATTGTTTTCTGGCAGACTGTGGCGGGATTTGCGTTTTTCATTCCCTTTTCAATTATGGAATTTCAAAACTGGGGACAGGCGAACGCGGAAGTTATCGCCCATTTGTGTTTTCTGGGCATCTTCTGTTCCGCTCTTGGCTATTTATTTTATGTCAATGCACTGGAACACCTCGGCGTTTCAACATGCGCGATCTTCATCAATTTAATTCCTGTCGTAACGGTTATAGCCGGCTTCCTGGTGTTAGGTGAAAGATTGACATTGCTGCAGTGGCTGGGAGCCGTTCTTGTTATCGCCGGCGTTTATCTTTCAATGTGGAACAGGAAAACAGAAATAGTTAATAAGGAATATTAGCGCTCCTGCATATATTTTTCATGATTAATTATTTTTTTATTTTAACGGTATCTTGACATAAAATTAACTGCATGACAGTATTATTAAATTGAAATCAAAACCAGTTTCAGCCACCATACCTGAAATTCCGGAAGTACCGGTTAATCTTTCCCCATCCGACTGGAACAACAAGCGGCTTTTCAGTCTGCTTGGACCGCTTGTAGCCGAACAAGTCCTGATTGTGCTTGTGGGCATTGTAGACATGGTGATGGTCAGTTCAATCGGCGAACACGCGGTTTCTGGCGTCTCATTGGTTGATACAATAAACTTTTTGATTATTACCGCATTTAACGCCATAGCGACCGGCGGTTCTGTGGTAATAAGCCAGTACATCGGACGCAAGGATCCAAAGAGCGCCTGCTGCTCTGCCAGGCAGCTTATTTATATAGGCGTTTTTATTTCAATTATTTTGATGATCCTGACCGTAATTATGCGCGGTACGATACTCAGGGCAATTTACGGCAATATCGCGGAAGATGTGCATCAGGCTGCGCAGATTTATTTCCTGTTTATCGCTCTCTCATACCCGTTTCTCGCTTTATACACATCCGCTTCCGCGATGTTCCGCAGCATGGGAAACTCGGCGGTTACAATGCGCGTTGCAGTACTGCTTAACATTTTGAATGTAGCGGCTAACGCTCTTTTTATTTTCGGCATGAAACTCGGCGTGGCAGGCGCTGGTCTTTCAACATTTTTATGCAGAATAATTGTCGGTTTTTTATTGATTTATCTTTTGGTGCGGGATAAAACACGAACCGTCAACCTGGCGGGAATTACCAAGGTAAAGCTGGAAGGCGCGATGATAAAGCGCATTCTGAATATCGGGCTTCCGAGCGGACTTGAATCTTCAATGTTTCAGGTTGGAAAAATATTAATAGCAAGAATTTTCACCGCTTTCGGAACAATCGCCATTGCAGCTAACGCAGTGTCAGGCACAATTAATTCCATCGCCTTTATGCCCGGAAGCGGCTTTGGCATCGGCCTTTTAATCATTGTCGGGCAGTGTATAGGTGCGGGAGATTATCTTGCCGCGAAAAAGTATACAAAAAAACTTATGTTATTCGCCTATATAACATATATTTTTATAAACATAAATATTATGATATTCATGAATCCGATTGTTGACATGTTCAATCTGTCCAGGGAAGCGCATGATTTATGTGTAATATTTTTAAGGATACACTGCGTTACGTCAACTTTATTCTGGTGTCCTTCTTTTGTTCTTCCAAACGCGCTGAAAGCGGCGGGGGACGCCAATTATGTCATGATTGTAGCTGCCTGCACAATGTGGATTGTAAGGGTGTGTTCCGCATTTGTTCTGGCATTCCCTCTCGGTCTTGGTCCTGTGGCGGTAAGCATCGCCATGGGCGCGGATTTCCTTTTCCGCGGCGTATTTTTCGCAAAACGCTGGCTCAGTAATAAATGGATTGAAAAAAAAGTTATTTAGTGTTAATTTTGTTATTATACTTACGTGAATCTATTTTAACATTTAGGCAGCATGGATTATATGGAGTAAAATATGCCTGAATCATTTAAAAATTTTTACAATCAAAAATCTCTTCGTAAACTTGCCGCGGATATTCAGTCAGTTTATGGCGCATTTCAGGCGGACATGTTCATTAAATCGACAATGGACAAAACATGGGATGATTTGGAATTAAAGTCAAGAATTTACCAGATAAGCCGCAATTTGGGCAAATATCTGCCTGAAGATTATAAAAAAGCGATCAGTATAATTGATAAAGTTGTAATGAATTACGGGGACTGGCTGGGAGGTTTTGTCAGTTTCTTTCCGGTATTTATTGAGCTTTACGGGCAGGATGAAAAAAACTGGAATATATCTATGGCCGCGCTTGCGAGATATACCCCGTACGCGTCTTCTGAAATCGCTGTGAGACCTTTCATTATTAAAAATGAAAAGCGCATGATGGAGCAGATGTATGAATGGTCAAGGGATAAAAATGAACTTGTTAGAAGGCTTGCCTGTGAAGGATGCCGTCCCGCGCTGCCATGGGCGCCGGCATTAAACAACTTTAAGAAAGATCCATCGCCTGTCCTGCCGATACTGGAGCAGTTAAAAACGGATCCGTCAATACATGTGCGAAAGAGCGTCGCGAATAACCTGAATGACATTTCCAAAACGCACCCGGATTTAATCGTGAAACTCGCTCAAAGCTGGTACGGGAAGAATGAGTACACCGATTGGATTGTAAAACATGGATGCAGAACGCTTCTTAAAAAAGGCAATCGTGACGCGCTTGCCATATTCGGATATCAGGATAAAACCCCTGTAGATATTTCTGACTTTGCCCTTGAAGAGACGTCCATAACAATTGGGGAAGATATAACTTTTTCATTTACTGTTATTTCCAGGCAGGAAACAAAAACAAGACTGGAATACGGTATTGATTATGTGAAAGCCAGCGGGAAAAGAAACAGAAAAATTTTTCAAATATCGGAAATTTTATTAAAAGCGAATCAGAAAAAATCGTACATTAAAAAACATTCTTTTAAGGATGTTAGCACAAGGAAACATTATCCGGGAACTCATTCCATTACACTTATTGTTAACGGCGCGGAGAGGGGAAAACTGGATTTTAATTTGGAGGTATAACGACATGAAAATGAGAAAAATTATTTTAGTTTCATTTATCTGCCTGTCAATTTATGGCTGTTCAATGGCTTATAAAACCCTTACAGTTCAAACGCCTGATTTGAGCCAGCTCAATAACGGCGTTTACCGCGGAAGTTATGAATTAACAGACACGCCTGTTAAAGTAACTCTTGATGTTTTTGTTCAGGATCAAAGAATTTCAAAGATAGAACTAATTAATCATACCAGTTCTCCAATAGGAAATAAAGCTGAAAACATTATTGAAAAGGTCATCGAAAAGCAAAGCCTGGAAATTGACGTTATAGGCGGCGCTACCGCAAGCAGCAAAACAATACTAAAGGCGATTGAAAACGCCTTGCGATAAATGTTAATCTGTTTCGGCTTTGCATGGCCGGTTTCTATCTATAAATCAGTTTTCAAATTATATATTGGATAAACATATAAAAGCACGGGGTATACGCTAAATTTCTTTAATCTGATTCAAAACAGTTAAAACAGCTTTCATATTTTCATCTGCATATAGCTGTAATACATCCTTTTCCTTGTCAGTCAAAAGCGCATCTGGTTTTATTAGTTCATAAGGTTCAATATTTAACGCGGCGGCAAGCTTAACCAGAGTATCTGGGGAAACCCATGCCTTACAGCGCTCAATATCGCTTAAGAAATTGGATGATATCTCCAATTTTTCGGCTAGGGCACTTTGAGACATATTCTCCCGAAGGCGGCAGCGTTTAATATTACTGCTTAAAATCCCCCTTAATTCCTGTTCTTTCATTTCTCTATCCAATTCATTCTCATACCGAAAAATTATGTTATTACCTTGACAGTTTTTCAAACAAGTGATAGCATGAAATATCGGCATTGCCGAATATTTAGTATTATTTAAAGGAGTTTTTATGAAAAAAATGGTAAAGTTCATCAGGATTACTTCTCTTATCATGGCAATTTGGTTTTCATTAATTGGATGTGATATCAATTCTGGAACCAGTGGTACAATTAGTGGTATTATTAACCTAACCGGAATCTCTAACCCACTTCCTGATGTGTTTCTTACCGTTGATAGATTGCTTGATTGGAATGGAGAATGGTTTGAAACTTCTGTAGAAATTAAACGAATCCAGCTAAATTTAAGCGGAGCCAGCGGTGGAGCCTTAAATAACCTTAATTGGTCGATCAATTTAAGTGAAAATGACGGCTTTGTGCCTGGCGATACATATTCATTTTGGCTTTTAGTCATACCTGCAGGTAACCATTATGGTATTTGGATATATCTTGATCAAAACATAATATCAACTCTTGATTATAATGCCGGCTTTCTGGGTAATGTCAGTGTCAGGACAGTTACAATAAGCGGAACAATTATCGGAGATACCGGATATGATGGAATTATTAATGTACATTATTATAATGAGAACGATGATATATATTATCATCTTGGTCATATACATTATGATTTATATCAAAATATGGTTACATTTTTCAGTTTAATCAGAGCACCTGATATTGGAGAATACTTATATTTTAGCACAGACATTTGGGATAAAAATTCGGGTGAATGGATTACCGGCAGTTGGGATATTATCGATCCCCTTCTTTATACCGGTCAATCCTCCATAATGAATTTAGTATTTGATTTAACAGATCTTCCCAGTTACTAACCTTATTATTAAACTCTGGCATCAGTTTATATCATGTCCACAAATGATACCCACCCTCTGTACCAGCGGGGCCTGCCCCGTTGGTACAGAGCTTAATATTTTTCTTTGAAATAATCACTGCCTTCGCGCCCTTCTCTGATGATTTCAATCAATTCGCTGGTGGTTATATTGGTTTTAATTCCTTTTATGCTTTCCAGTGGAGATTTTCCTTTTTTGACTTCAACCAAAGGCACGATTTTAAATCTGCTCCCGTCTTTTCGCCGTATTATTACATCTTCTTTCAAGGCGGTATTTAAAACAGTTGTAAAATTTTGACGCGCTTCTGAATAATTATAAACTCTCATTTGTTACCTCCAAAATCCTAATATTTATATCAATTGCAATTTTTTTCATTTGCGAATCCAGAGTCAGTAATGGCAAATCCAAACGGTATGCCGTTTCCAGATAATAAGCGTCATACGCGTAAATATTATACTTACACGCTATTTGAAGAGCTTTTTCAATTTCAATATCCATGAAACGCAATGGAATTTTTAAGAATTCTTTGTATACTGCCAAAACTTGTCTGTCATTTAAAATTTGCCGTTTTTTTAACCGCGTTAAAGCGTTTCCAATCTCATAAGGCAATACAGACGGAACCAGCAGTTCATGACCTTTAGTAACTGCGATAATCTGGCCTTTATCCTGTTCATCAATGAGTACCGGCATTAATGCGCTTGCATCAATTAAAATATTCATAAGTACATTGTACTAATAATTTATTTTTTGTCAATAGATTTTTCCATATATTTTTACATGCTCGATCCTGTGAATCTAGTTACTAAAATAAACTCAGAGACTTTCCCGCAGTAAGCACAGAGAGCGGTATGACTGTGATAATTATGTTCAAATTTACATTCCTTTGTATTTTCCCATGATCGTCTAACACTTATGTTCATTGCAATTTTCACCTAATGCCTCTATAATTATTCTAGTCAATGTTTGATAAAATTAAAAACAGGAGTGGAAAATTATGAAAGTTCGCATAAAACTTTTTGGCGGTTTTACGATAATCGCCGTAATTGGGGTTTTTCTGGGTATAACCGGTCTTTACAGCGATCAGGAACTGACGTCTTCATCTGAAGAAATAATCGGCATAACGGAGACAGAAGCGAGAATTTCGTCGATATTAAATTCACATTATAACTGGAGGCATGCCCTGACAGAGGCGGTTTACGCCGAAACGGTGTTTACAGGTTCGCTCGATTCTGCCGCCTGTTCCCTGGGCATCTGGCTGAACAGTGAAGAAATTAAAAAAATGGCAGATCAGGATATTCTTGCATTGCTGGGTAATATTGTCACTCCTCATGATTTTATACATGCCAAAGCGCGCGATATTGTTTATTATCTTGATGAAGGAAGATCAGATGAAGCTGTCAAGCTCCTGAAAGAGGAAGTTTTGCCCGCAACCCATGAAGTAATTTCGGATTTGCAAAAAATGAATGACAGATACCGCGTTATACTACATGAATATATAAATGAGATTTACAGTCTTGGGCAGATGTTTGCGGTAATTATTATTACCCTTATCATTGTCGCGTTAATCGCAAGCGCGCTTCTGGCGGTTATTATTACTTCTAACATTGTAAAACCGTTAAATATTGTTACTCATACTTTAAAGGATATTTCCGAAGGCGAAGGAGATCTGACAAGGAGGATAAACAACAATTCAAGGGATGAGATAGGAGACCTCTCGCGCTATTTTAACCTGACGCTGGAGAAGATAAAAAATCTTGTCATTAAAATTAAAAAAGAAGCGTCTATGTTATCTGACATCGGAAGCGATCTCGCAAGTAACATGAATGAAACCGCTACCGCGGTGAACAATATCACAACCAATATTCAGAATATAAAAACGCGCGTCATCAACCAGAGCGCCAGCGTGACGCAAACCAACGCTACAATGGAGCAGGTTACCAATAATATCAACAAACTTAACGGTCATGTTGAAAACCAGAGCGGCCACATATCACAGGCTTCGGCGGCCATTGAGCAAATGGTAGCGAATATTCAGACAGTTACAGGCACGCTTGTTAAAAATTCCTGCAATGTAAATACCTTAAAAGACGCGTCCGAAGTGGGACGTTCAGGGCTTCAGGATGTTGCGACAGATATTAAGGAAATCGCGCGCGAATCTGAAGGTTTAATGGAAATAAATTCAGTTATGGAGAATATCGCAAGCCAGACCAATTTATTAAGCATGAACGCGGCTATCGAAGCAGCGCACGCGGGAGAAGCTGGCAAGGGTTTTGCCGTAGTGGCGGATGAAATACGAAAACTGGCGGAAAGTTCCAGCGAACAGTCCAAGACCATCAACGCGGTTCTGAAAAAGATTAAGGAGTCCATAGAAAAGATTACTAAATCAACAGAAAATGTTTTAAATAAATTCGAGGCTATTGATTTAAGCGTAAAGACTGTGGCGCAGCAGGAAGAAAATATACGGTACGCAATGGAAGAACAGGGACAGGGGAGCAAGCAAATTCTTAACGGAATTAGCCTGGTTACCGAAACAACACGGCAGGTAAAGAGCGGCTCCTCTGAAATGCTCACGGGAGCGAAGGAAGTTATTAGGGAAAGCATTAATCTTGAGAAAGCCACTCAGGAAATTACCCTGGGAATGAACGAGATGGCATCAGGCGCTGAAGAGATCAAAGTAGCGGTTAATCACGTTAACGGTATATCCGGAAAAAACCGCGAAGGAATTGACACTTTAATCACGGAAGTATCCCGGTTCAAAGTTGATTGACCTGTGCACTGTAATATCCTGATTCCAATATAACAAAATGCGCTTAATTGCTTGCGCTTTTATTATTTAACGCTCATCCTTGCAGAACGAACCGGCGCAAACCTGCTTCCATGTTTAATTATTTTTGTTGTAATAATATATAACCAAATTATTTAATCAATACTTCCATTGTGCATACAATTAATTGATCTGTTTGCCATTGATTTGATATAATGCCTTTATGCGTATTATTTCCTGGAATGTAAACGGTATTCGCGCGGTGGAAAAGCGCGGTTTTGTTGACTGGATAGTAAAAGAAAACCCCGACATGCTTTGCCTGAACGAAACAAAGGCGGAACCAGAGCAGCTTTCAGAAGGGCTTCTAAATCCTTCAGTAAAGGGTAAACCTTATTTTTCATATTGGGCGTGCGCCAAAAAAAAGGGATATTCCGGAGTGGCGATTTATTCTAAAGAAGAGCCGCAGGATGTAAATTTTCTGGGGAAATCTGAATTTGATGATGAAGGGCGCGTACTAATCGCGGAATACAGGGACTTCTCCCTTATAGCCGCGTATTTTCCCAATTCGCAGGATGAGCGCAAACGCCTGGATTATAAACTGGCGTTTAATGACTCGATGCTGAAGTTATGCGATTCGATTGTAAAAAAGGGGCGGCATTTTTTACTTTGCGGCGATTACAATGTAGCGCATACTCCAATCGATCTTGCGCATCCCAAAGCAAATGAAAATCACGCCGGATACCTGCCCGAAGAACGCGCATGGATGGACAGGTTTACAGCGTCAGGGCATGTTGATACATTCCGTCATTTCCATCCGGGAGAAGGCGGTCATTATACATGGTGGTCATATATGGGAGGGGCCCGCAAAAGGAATGTAGGATGGAGGATTGATTATCACTGTGTAGACAAAAATTTCCTGTCCAGGGTAAAATCATCAATTATCAGATCAGAAGTTGAAGGTTCCGATCATTGCCCTGTGGAAATAGAGATAAATTAAAATGAGAATTAAATATAACGCGCCTACTGTGCTGTCTTTTACTATGTTATGCGCATTGGTGCTTTTTCTGAATGATACGGTTTTTAAAAATCTTATAGACAACTGGTTTATGGTTCCCGGGAAAGAGCATTTTAACAGGGGAAGTTTCAGAAACTGGATCGCGATTTTTACCCATGTTATCGGACACGGCAGCTGGTCGCATTTAATCAACAATTTTACACTGATACTTTTAATAGGACCCATGCTTGAAGAAGTTTACGGTTCGGCATTGCTTCTTGTAATGATGTTTATTACCGCAATTGTTACAGGCGCTCTTAATGTAATATTTTTCCATACCGCGCTCCTTGGCGCGTCAGGCATTGTGTTTATGATGATTCTCCTGTCTTCATTTACCAATTTTTCCAAAGGTGAAATTCCTGTAACATTTATTCTGGTATTGATTTTATATCTTGGAGTGCAGTTTTTTAACTCATTCAGTCAGGATAATATTTCACAGTTCGCGCATATTGTCGGCGGATTGTGCGGCAGTTTCTTTGGCTTTCTGCGTCCGGCAAAGAAGGGTAATTCATGAAAAAAGAATTTTTGCAGTTTGATGTGGTGCGTGATAACGCGATTAAGCTTGCTCACCGTATTTTCAGCGATGGATTTATTCCCAGCGTAATTTATGTATCATTGCGCGGCGGAGCCTATCTGGGTAACATTATAAGCGAATATTTTAAGATTGTCCGTAATGATGTGCATCCTGTGTATTATGCCGCTGTAGTCGCCAGATCCTACACCGGCGTAGGGCAGTCGGATAATGTTAAGGTAGACGGCTGGACATACTCGCCGGATTATCTGCGGGTAGGCGACAAGGTGCTGCTGATAGATGACATTTTTGATTCAGGCAATACAATTAATCATCTTGCGCAGATTATTCTGGACAAGGGAATCCCGCGCAAGGATCTAAAAATCGCGGTTCACGATTACAAGTTTTTTTTCGACAAGCCGGATCAGCATTTAATTCAGCCTGATTACTGGTGCCGCAAACATGAAGCGTCAATTCACGATGAGAGTTTATGGATACATTACATGAGCCATGAGCTTATGGGGCTAAAGGAAACCGAACTGGAAGAAAATTATTACAAGCGCGATGCCGGATTGCGCGATATTTTGAAAGTGATTACGGAAAATAAATGATCGCGGGTCTTGATGAAGCGGGGCGCGGGCCTCTTGCGGGACCCGTGTACGCCGCCGCAGTAATCCTGCCGGATAATTTTCCCCTGGATATTCTTAACGATTCCAAAAAGCTCACCGCTTCGCGCCGTGAGAAAGCGGCGAGCATAATCCGCGCGGACGCGCTCGCGTGGGGCATTGGCTGGGCTTCGCATACGGAAATTGACAGTATAAATATTTTACAGGCAAGCCTTCTGGCAATGAAACGCGCTTTTGAAGAAATGATGAAAAATATCTCCATGAAATCCATGGCGTTATGTGAAAATATTGCTGCAGTAGCGGACGGACTTTATATTCCGGATATCAGCGCTCCCTGCAAAGCGATGGTAAAAGCGGACGCGAAAGTTCCCGCCGTGATGGCCGCGTCCATTCTGGCGAAAACCGCGCGTGACAGTTATATGGACGAAATGGCATTGCTGTATCCGCTGTACGGTTATGAAAAACACAAGGGCTATCCGACAAAAGCGCACCGGGAAGCGGTTTTAAAATACGGACCGTCGCCCATTCAGCGCATGAGCTTTAATGTCAGGTAACAGAATTATTTCCTGCGTTTTTTTTGTCGATTTTACGGTTTAATGTTTCAGTTAATATTACTTTCACTATTAATATCACTCCGATAAATAACGGGAAAATATTAAAATCTATTAATGATGCCAGCCGCCCGAATAGCGGGGGCATAAATGTTGTGCCAATATAGGCGCTTGCCATTTGCAGTCCGATAATCGCCTGTGAATGATCTCTTCCAAAATTTTTGGGCGTTTCATGTATCAGGCTTGGATATATTGGAGCGCAGCCAAGGCCGATTAAAAAAAGTCCCGCCAATGATGTATAGCCGCCAAAAGGCAGCAGCATTACTATTATTCCGCAGCCGATTATTATCTGCCCCATCCTGACCATCTGCCTGTTATTAAGTTTTATTGTAATAAATCCGGAAAGAAAACGCCCTATGGTTATTCCAAAATAATACAGCGCTATCCACTGGGCGGCGATTTCTGCGGATATACCCTTTATTATTACAAGATAACTCGCTCCCCATAATCCGGTTATCGCTTCAATACTGCAATAACAAAAAAAGGTTAAAAGAACTTCTTTTACCCCCGCAAGGCTTAAAATTTCCTTATAACTTATTGAACTGCCGCTTTCTTTGTTTCCCGCGGAATTACCTTTTTTCCATAATGACAATGATATGAATAAAATTAAAACCAGGGAAAATTGAATTATGCTGATTGCCCTGTAACCGGAATTCCATGAACTTTTATTGATTAAGTATGATGACATTATCACAGGGCCGATGGTTGTGCCGACTCCCCAGAAACAATGAAGCCAGCTCATGTGCCTTGCTTTATAGTGCAGGGCAACATAATTGTTTAACGCGGCGTCAACAGAACCTGCTCCCAGTCCCAGCGGAATCGCAAAAAGGCACAGGTACAGGAATGAATGAGAGAATGAAAACCCTAAAAGAGCCGCAGCGGTCAACAGGACGCTTACCGCTGTAACAATGCCTGTTCCAAAACGCTTTATAACTTTTTCGCTTAATATGCTGGAGATAACCGTTCCGCCTGCGACTATCATGGAAATAAAACCGGCATAGTGCAGGGGTACATTCAGCGGACCGTACATTGACGGCCATGCTGAACCAAGCAGCGAGTCCGGAAGTCCCAGACTGATAAAAGACAGATAGATTATTATTAAAAGTAAAATGCTAAACATTACCTGTGGTCCGGCTTTTCAGCCTGCGTTATGTGATTGTAGAACTAATTGTCTCTGTCCCGTTTTCTGACAATTACCCGCTTGCTTCCCCTCTTCCCTGTATCTGATCCAGGTGATGATCTTCGCCCGCCCGAATCGCGTTCGCCGGACTGGCTCCTGCTGCTTTTTTCACCGCCCGGATTATTCCGTTTCCTTTCTCCGCGTTCGCTCCAGCGGTCACTGGTGCTTTTTCTGTTAACCCGGGGTCTGTCCCTTTCACCGCGTTCGCTTTTACCGCCCTTATCTTCGTAATCGCTCCTGCGTTTTCTCTCGCCGCGTTCGCCCCTGTGATCCCTCTCTTCGCTTCTTTCCGTGCGGCGGAATTTATTTTCACGTTTTGAATCATTATTATTTTTTATTTCCCCGCCGGAATGCCGTTTTTCGCGCATGGATTTTTCCAGCGCCTTAAGAGATTCGTCAAAGCCTTTCAGGAACACCTGTAAATCATCCGCGAATAGAATCACGGATTGACGATCAAAGCCGCCGTTTTCGCGGTTTTTGCTCTCCACAATGTTAAGATAAAGATCACCCATGCGATTCTCCTTAACATTAAAAAAATACGTTCTGTTTGGCAGGATAATTCTGTTTGAATAGATTTCTCCGCGTATACCCATCATTTTCTCCTAAATATTTTTTATTTTGCGTCCGCTTCCATTATCATACATCGCTGCCATTGTAGCAACTCCCTTTCAACACAGGTTTGATCTCCCTGTGCATCAGCCATTATTCGGAAAACCGGTTCTGTGGCGGAGCCTCGCATCCAGATATAGGCGATAGCTTCTCCTGCGCTGTTTAGAAAATTAATTTTAAGTCCGCCTTTTCCGGCTTCCCCGAAACGGATTATGCCGCGTTTTTCCAGCATACCGTTATACGCAATAGCTTCCCAGTTTGAAATGCCGAAGCGGGTTTTTAAATCATCTTTACGCGTTTCCCACTCACGCAGGAAAATTTGCTGATAACGGTCTTTCAATATTGAATGATCATTTGTCTTTATGCGCAGGACAGCGTCCTGTGAGTAGGCAGGAGTGCTTACATACTGCGGAAGGCTTGTGATAATATCGGCAAGGCTGAAATCGCCGCGGCACAGGGAAGTCTGAGCGGAAACACCGCACCATAATTCAAAGAGGCCGGGTTTGTTACCGCTGTTCCGCACTGTATACAATTTCGCGATGGCAAGAACCGTATTAAGCGGGTCGCGTACCGCCGATGGATGAGTGATATTTCCTCCGGCAGAGCCTTCGCCGAGAATGCGTACAGTGTATCCTTCTTCGCGCAGTCTGCGCGCAAGACCGACTACATTCGCTTCGCCAACTTCTGCCCGGAAAACAGAAACGCCGAAAAAGCCTGCGATTTTATCTATCCGCGCCGATGTGGGATCGTTAACCGCAATCGCGGTTTTCGGCAGTGATTTTCCCCCGCGTGCCCGCAAAAGATGGGAAAGTTCCGCGACGCAGGCGAGCGCGAAAACTTCCTGCGCTTCCAGGGCGCGGGCTTTTCCGGCGCTGTCATCCCATATTACCAAATTTCCCCTGTCGCCGTCGCAATCCGGCACATAACCAAGAAGAAATGACGCGTCACGGGCGTGGGCGTTTTCAAGCAGCCTTGCGCACGGCACAAGTGATTCGCCTTCAGGCACAATGCGATGAACAATCTGACCGCTTTCGCCGTTGATAAAATCAAACCTTATTCCAAGAGATGAAAAATAATTCCTGTCGATTGATTCAGTGCGCGCGGAGCCGTTAAAATCACAAACGACACCTAACGGTTTTTTTTCAATGCCGTTTTTAAACGCGGCTTCAATTTCCTTGTTGCCGTCCCACACAACATGACCGCAGAAGTTATAGTACGCTTCAAAGCATTCGGCTTTTGCTTCAGCCGCAGATGAGTATACCTGTTTAAGCTGTTCTGCGCCTGCGGCGGACGCCAAATATTGAATTTTTTCAATGCAGTCATCTTTTTCAGTAAATGACCTGAAGGCAGCTATAAGCTTTTCCGTCTCATTTGCAGCTAACACACCGCCGTCCGTAAGGCCGAATTTTAATCCGTTATGCCCAATTGGGTTATGGCTTGCCGATATATAAATAAAACCGCAGTTTTTTTCTGATGCGCTTAAACTTCTTGCCCACGCCATTATTTCAGGCGCGGAAACAACGCCCGCGTAACGTACCCTGCAGCCGCATGCGAGTGAAACAGAAATTACCGCGTCAGCAACTGCTCTGCCCGTAGGCCTTGTATCGGTTCCCAGCAGTATTACAGGACTTGCTCCACGCTCCATGATTGCTTGCAGCCGGTTATCAAGGTATTCACAGAAAATAAAAGCTGCGGCTCCGCAAATTATTTTTTGTGATTCTGTTATTTCCGGTTTTGTATTTTCTTCATCTCCGCAGGATGCGAAGATGCCGCGCCATCCTGATGCAGAAAGGATCATTTTTTCCAGGGATGTGTTTAATTCTTTCATTGAGACCATATAAATAATATAAGCTTTATTATTTTATTTTTCTATAATTGAAAAAATATTCGCAAAAAAAGGTTATTAAATGGTTGAATTTTTCTTTCAAAAAGGGTGTATTTTGTTCTTTTTAAACAGTTATATTTTAAAGTACCAAGGAGTGTGTGATATGTCAAAAATATCTAACATAATACAACGCCGTGAATTAGAACCAATAATGTTAAAAGCGTTAAAGATCGTTAAACATTATGAAAAAGCGGCGAACTGCGCAGCTTCAGTCATGGGACCGGATTGCGACGCAAGTTCAATTCAATCTTATTCAATATGCAGGCATTGCAGCGCCGTGTGCCAGTCCGCGGCATCCGAAAAAAGCGCCTGCTCAATTGTACACATGGAAGCTGTAAATGAAGCAAGACGGCTTGGAGGTTCATATATTTATATCTGCCAGGCAGGCCTTGTTTTCTGGACAAGCCCGTTCTATTCGGGGGAACGTTTTGCCGGAGCGCTTCTTTCAGGCGGTATCCGTGAATCCGAAAACACGGGCAAGGTAAAAGCCCTCGCCCAGATGATGCTTATATGCGCCGATCAAATATCTGGATTGAGTTTTATACAAAAAAATATTACCAACCGGCATATCGGCGTTAATTCTGAATTAAAATCCAATGAATTAAAACCGGATGCTTACAGTGCATCCTGCGAAAAAGAAAATAAAAAAAATAACGGGAAAGAGGCTTATCCCATTGATATGGAAAGAATGCTGCTGGCAAGCCTTCGCCGCGGGGATAATACAGAAGCAAGGAAAATTTTATCCGAGCTGCTGAATATTCTGTTTACTGAAGTTAAGGGTAATTTTCCTGTTTTCCGTCTTAAAGCCATGGAATTGGCGGTTTTATTGTCAAGAGCTGTATCGGATCCAAAAGATATTAAAAACGATGCGGATCTTGACGCAAACAACCGTAATCTTCAGAAAATTGAAGAGAGTTCAAGCCTTCAGGAAATTACGGATATCCTCACTGTAATAACAGAACGGATGTCGGGAAAAATTTTTTCATTTCACGGAGTCCGTCATTTTACAGCTCTCAGAAAAGCGGAACGTTATATCTGGGAAAATTATACAAGGAAAATAAGTCTGCAGGAAATAGCGGGCGCTTCCGGTCTTTCGGCGCCGTATTTCAGCACAATTTTTAAGGAGGAAATGGGCGAAAATTTATCCAACTACCTTAACAGGCTCAGAGTAGAAAAAGCCGCCGCAATGCTGGCGACAACCAATTTGCCAATCAGCGGAATCGCGGCAGCCTGCGGTTTTGAGGATCAAAGCTGGTTCTCAAAAATATTCAAGAACAATACCGGATATACTCCGGCAAAATACAGAGAACAGGGTAACATTTTAAGTTAAGCCGCCCTGGGAGTTTATTATGAAGGAATATAAAATAAAAACAAGTTTACCAAAGGAACGCGCCGTAAATTTTCACAGCGCATTTATGCGCGATGCGGATTTCCATGATGTAAATTCAAACAGCCCGGAATTAATGGGAAAAGCTGTAAAGATGATGATAGATTATAATCAGGCGACAGGCTGCAGTATATGTATTTATGACAGCGCCTGCAAGCCGCAGTTTCCGGAAACGCCTGGAAACAATGTCCCTGAAAAAACAATATGTCCTTATTGCACTTACAGTGAAGCTTCAGGCTCAGGCATTTCCGCTGTGAGGACGAATGGAACAGGTTCCGCAACAGAAACAGTCAGCAGTCTGATCAGCAATGAAGATAAACAGGAAACTTATTCCTGCCATGAGCTGCATAAGAACGCCATTAAAGAGGCGAATAAAAAAGGCAGCTCCCATATTTATCAGTGTAATCTGGGTTTTTTGTTTTGGACAAGTCCGATTTATACAGAAGGCAGTTTTTCAGGGGCGATAAGAGGTTCCGGTTTTTTGGCGGAAAATCAAAAAACGGTTGACATTTTTTCAAATGCAAATAATACTCATGTTATGTGCAATAACGAAATATCACAGGAAGAGTTCAAAGAACGCGTTAATTCGGCTCCCGGGGCGGACGGGGAAAAGGTCCAGTCCCTAGCGGAGATGATGCAAATATGCGCGGAATCCCTCTCTTCCGGAAGCGAAGATTACCATGAGGTAATCAGACGCAGGGCCGAGCAGCAGGAAGCCATTTCAAAAATAATCGGGGAACTGGAAAAGAAATACCCCGAGAATGCGCAAAAACCAGGTTACCCGCTGGAAAAAGAAAGAGCGTTGTTATCTGTCTTGCGCAGAGGCGACGCTGCAGAAGCGAAAAAACTATTGAATGAACTTATGGCGATAATGATTTTCTCCAACCCCGGGAATTTCAAATATGTGCAATTACGTGTTATCGAGCTGGTCGTGCTCCTTTCCAGAGTTGAAGTAGGTCATACAAAAGACGGCATTCTCTCGATGGAGGCAAACAGCCAAAGTCTGAAACAGGTTCAAGAGGCTAAATCCATTGAAGAATTAACCGATATCTTACACATCATGGTGGATCGGGTATCGAATTTCATCGCCTCTTTCCATGGAATCCCCCATGCCGCTGCCTTACGAAAAGCGGAAAGTTTCATTATGGAAAATTACACCAGAAAGATCAGTTTGAAAGAAATTGCCGCGGTAGCGGGTCTTTCTCCTCCCTATTTCAGCACCATCTTTAAGGAAGAAATGGGAGAAAACCTTTCAAAATACCTAAACAGGCTCAGGGTTGAAAAATCAAGCCGTCTTTTACTGGAAACTGATATGTCTCTCAGCGAAATCGCCGCTTGCTGCTGTTTTGAAGATCAAAGCTGGTTCTCCAAGATATTTAAAGCCTATACCGGCATCAGCCCCGGAAAATACCGGAATCAAGGCGGCGGTATTATAAGAGATATCGGCGAAAACAATCTTTCACAGGCGTTTCGTAAAACTTTAAATTAAAACAAGTTATTTTATTATAATTTGTTTTAATTTGCCTTATGCTTTCGCGTCTTCCCCATAAAAAAAGGGCTACCCTTACCTGATCGAATATCAGATAGGGATAGCCCTGTTAAATTATTTAATCAAATCATGCGTCAGGAGAAGGAATAATTGCCAACTCTGTTTCCTTGTCGAAGTAACGGGCTTTCTCCATCCTTGGAATGAATACCGCTGTATCGCCGACCTTGAAAGCATGATGAGGCTCGGTGCGGGCTACCAATGGCTGGGTATCAGTTGTTAACCACAGGTGAATATCCGCGCCCAAAGGTTCAACAACAGTGACCTTTACAGTCATTGCGTTTGCTGCCGCGGCTTTTGAGTAAGCCAAATCTTCCGGCCTGATACCAAAAAATACTTCCTTGCCGACAAATTTCTTGAGGTAATCAACATGAACCGTGTCTGCCTTAATTTTAAAGGAACCTTCATCCAGGATTATTGAACCGCCGTCATCAAGCACTTTTACTGTGAGGAAGTTCATCGGCGGAGAACCGATAAAACCGGCGACAAATTTATTAATCGGGTGATTATAAAGGAACAGCGGAGATCCAATCTGCTGCACTTTTCCGTCTTTCATAACTACGATTTTATTCGCCATGGTCATGGCTTCTACCTGATCGTGGGTAACATAGATCATGGTGGCGTTCAGGCGCAGGTGCAGGTCGGAGAGTTCCGCCCTCATCTGTACGCGTAATTTCGCGTCCAGGTTGGAAAGAGGTTCGTCAAAGAGGAAGACCTTGGGATTGCGGACAATAGCGCGTCCTACCGCGACACGCTGCCTCTGGCCTCCCGACAGGGCCTTGGGCTTACGATCAAGGAATTTTTCAATATCCAGGATACGGGCTGCTTCATGTACGCGCTTGTCAATTTCGGCTTTGGGAACTTTCTTTATTCTGAGTCCAAACGCCATGTTTTCATAAACTGACATGTGGGGATAAAGAGCGTAATTCTGGAAAACCATGGCGATATTCCTGTCCTTTGGCGGAACATCATTCATTTTTTCCCCGTCAATGAGGAGCTCGCCTTCTGTAATGTCCTCAAGACCTGCGACCATACGAAGAGTTGTGGATTTACCGCAACCTGAAGGTCCTACCAAAACGACAAATTCCTTGTCTTCGACTACGATGTTGGCATTATCCACTGCGCGGACATTACCCTCGTACACTTTGGAGATGCTTTTCAGCTCTACTTTTGCCATACGTTGGCCTCCCTGTTATTGTCTGATCATTTAAATTGTTTATTAAGCAATCAGACGGGTTATTTTATTAGGACGCCCTTTAAATGATGAATTTATTAGCATCCATGGATATGATACACCTTATTGGAGGTTTTGTCAATAGCAGAATTTATAAGTTGAATGGCGTTTTTCTGCGAATAAACGCTGACTAACGCTTTTTTGGGGCAGTTTCAGAACTGTCTTTACCGCAATTTGTCCTGGATCCGTCCTTTCTGTGGTACTCCTGACATGCTTTGCAATCGCCATGCCGGCTGCAAGGATAGGCGCATTTACATGAATTATTCTGATCTTTCATTATATTACTCCTCAATAGCCGTGCGCTTACAGTACCATATTATATCCTAAAGTCATATCTTGTTAAAGCCGATATTATAGGCACCGGGAGGGAACTCCTCTCAATAAATCAGACGGTGTGCAACGGGCCAAAAGTCCGAGACGTCCAGGCACACCGTCTTTTTTTTGCCTAAAAATATCTTATTGCGCCGTTCATGCCGGATGTAAAAGTCATTTTTTTGATGCTCATTTTGTCTTTCAGAAGAGAATAAAATAGATCTATAAGGTTTTCGCAGGTGGCGACTTTTTTTACAACAACTAAACGGCATTCAGGATACGCTCTGGCCAGATCTGTGTCGATTGGCAGGCCTTTTGTCTTGTTTGTTTCTGTTCCGCTTCTTATGCCCTGCTGTTCGTATACTTTTAGTATTTCGGGAAGAAGAGGATCCTCTTCCTGTAAAATAAGCGCGTGATCGAAATTTTGCAGATAATCCCAGGCAATACGTTTTATATTATTGCATGGTTTCACGAATCCGTTGACGGGGTTTACTTCGCCTTCAACCTCAATCGTTAATTCGCCGTGATGGCCATGAAGATATTGGGCTTCCCCTGCATAACCCAAAAACCGGTGTGAATACTCAATTCCAAGATTTGTAAATGATACCATAATTACCTCTTTTCCATGTCAGTTTAAATAAAAACTGCATGGACTTTAATGGTATCACAGAATTTGAACATTTAACAATGTATAATGAAAATACTGATATTTTTTTTCCAATGCTGCGGTGCATTGATTCCTTTCCTGTTTTTCAATATCATATCTTTGTGGCAGTAAATAATTCCCGCAGCAGATCCAACAGAAAAATCCAGTCAGGAGGCCCAAAGGCAATAGTTGTTTTCTGGCTTGTATTTATCATAATAATTATCACTATTTTCATGGCAAACGCGGAAATAATTAAAAAAAATTTTAATCTGTTTAAAACGCGTTTTACTTCTTCTCCCGGCGCTGAGAGCTTCGCTTCAGATACTGAGCAGGATATGTTAGCTGAAGACGGCGTAACTGAAACGCCTGCGCCGGTGAATCCGCCCGCTTCGCAGGAACCAGCGCACAGGACTGAACCTGCTGTCACACAGACTTCAGGAACTCCCGCATCTGAACAGCCTGCATCCCAGACAGCCAGACCGGAAAGTCAGACGCAAAGCCAGAGTGCGGCGCAAACCAGGGACAGGTCTGTCTATTTTACACAGATCGACAGAGACGGGCAGATACTTCAGTCCAGGGTGATCCGAAGAATTCCTGTTTCCGATTCACCGATGCAGGATGTTCTAAATTCCTTGCTCATTGGACCGACCGCCGAGGAAATAAATCGCGGCATTATAAATTTAATTCCGCAGAATACCAGGATTTTATCAATACCCTCAATAAGGGGAACTACCGCGTATATCAATTTTAGCGAGGATTTTCTGTTTAATACTTTCGGTATAGAAGGTTATGTCGCTCAACTGCGGCAGATAGTCTGGACAGTAACTGAATTTTCAACTGTAAATGATGTGCAAATTTTAATTGACGGAAGAAGGCTCGATTATCTTGGCGAAGGTATATGGATTGGCAGCCCGATTAGCCGTCAGTCATTCTGAATTCTTTTAATGGAAACAGCTTTTCCGGTTTCCGCGTCAATATCCGCGATAATGCCCTGTATCTGCGATGTATTATTGCCGGCCGCAACTTCCATGTGATATAAAACCTGTTTACGGACACGTTCAAGGCAGATCTGCGGATCCATGCCGATAACGCTTTCTGTTATTCCGGTCATTCCCAGATCGGTGATATATCCGCTTCCTTTCGGCAAAATGCGCTCATCGGCGGTCTGCACATGCGTATGAGTGCCCGTGATCAATGACGCGCGGCCGTCGGCATAAAACCCCAGCGCTTCTTTTTCGCGGCTGGATTCAGCGTGGAAGTCTACAATAGTTATTACAGGTTTGCCATCCGCCTGGTTATTAATAAAACTTTTAATTTCATCATGGCATCGGTTAAAACACCGGAACGGACAGTCAATGGCATTCATCAGTTCGCGTCCCTGGAGATTTATTACCGCCCAGATAATTCCGTTTTTTTCAATGTAAACAAAACCTTTTCCCGGTATTTTTTCATTGTGCGGGATGCCGCAGGGATAGTTTTCAGGGCGCAGTAATTTTTTTTCATTTTCCAGAACCGGCCAGAATTCCCGCTTTTCCCAGATGTGGTTTCCGGATGTAACAGCGTCAGCGCCCGATGCGATTATGCGGTGAAAGTCTTTTTCCGTCATGCCGAAACCATCGGCTGCATTTTCGCCGTTGACGGTAACAAAGTCTATACGCTGTTCCCTGACAAGGACAGGCAGCTCCTCTTCGAGCGTTTCAAGCCCTCGGCAGCCGACTATATCACCAATCATGGCGGCTCTTACTATTTGCATTACTTGATAATGCCACATAAATCATCTGTCTGTAAGTAGTGTAAGTACCGCGTATTCACGGAAATCAATTTTCATTTTTTTCAGTATGATTTTGAAGCAAAAACAACCACTTTTACCCTGTGGAGGTATGTTTTTGTAGCCAAATTACTAAGTTAA
>WQSN01000038.1 GCA_009787835.1 Treponema sp. | reverse complement strand
TCTTCTTCCGCCATTGAACAAATGCTCGCCAATGTTCAGTCTGTTACAAACACTCTTATTAAAAACAAGGAGAATGTAAACGCTCTTACCAGCGCTTCAGAAGTAGGCCGCTCCGGTCTTCAGGATGTCGCGTCNGATATTCAGGAAATAACCCGCGAATCTGAAGGCTTATTGGAAATAAACTCTGTTATGGAAAACATTGCCAGCCAGACCAACCTTCTGTCAATGAACGCCGCGATCGAAGCCGCTCACGCGGGCGATGTAGGAAAGGGNTTNGCGGTTGTAGCCGATGAAATCCGCAAGCTCGCCGANAATTCCTCAGAGCAATCCAAAACAATCAGCACTGTTCTGAAAAAGATAAAAGAATCAATCGACAAAATTACCCTGTCAACAAACAATGTTCTCCAAAAGTTTGAAGTCATTGACGACGGCATAAAAACAGTAGCGGATCAGGAAGAAAACATCCGCAACGCGATGGAAGAACAAAGTCAGGGCAGTAAACAAGTACTGGAAGCGGTTGGAAAACTCAACGATATTACCAGGAATGTAAAGAGCGAAGCAGATGAAATGCGCAATGGCTCCAAGGAAGTAATACAGGAAGGCAAAAACCTTGAAGTTATTACCCAGGAAATTACAGGCGGCATGAACGAGATGGCAACAGGCGCGGACCAAATCAATATCGCTGTTAATCAGGTCAATGATATAACCGCGAAAAATCATGAGAAAGTTGATACATTAATGAGGGAAGTCGCGCGGTTCAAGGTTTAGTAACAAGTTAAGTCGATTAATGAAGATACCCCGCCCAGGCGGGGTATTTTTATTGGAGAGAAATTTTATAGTTGAGGCTGTTCCAAAACTTTCGAACCGCAGGTTCGCGTTTTTGGAAAACGTACGCCTTTAAGAAACCTGGTCGTTTTAATTCATTACAAACGAATTCTGCTTCTGCTGTATTAGTGATATCCCGAAGAATATCTCGTAAAGTAATATTTATTTTTTGTTGGGTTGCAGGTTGAGAAGCAGAGCTTGAAGATATTAAAGGCAGGGCATTAGAATTGCTTTTGTACGGGGCTATGCTTTTTATAGAGCTAGGTTTACCTTCCCTGAGCCAAAAAAACGCTGCTTCAATAGCGGCAGCTTCTGTTAGCTGTTTTGTAGAAACAGCAGGGAGATATCCGCCTTTTTTGGACTTAAATTGGACGTAGCAGGATTCGAACCTCCGACCGCCGCCTTAAAAGGGGCAGAATCGCCTTAATATAGCACATTTTTTGATTGTAAATTGACAAACTGTTCATGTAGATAACAAATGACCTTCACCGGTGTTGATCGATTAATCGACGCATACAATGGAGTTAACGTAAAAGAAAAAGGGGGATTTAGAAAAGGAATCATTGGGACTTTTTTAGTTTACGGTCAATGTTATTAGCTTTACGCAATAATTCGATTGTACCCAAGATCACATCTTGAAGATGCGGTGGTAAATCATTAAACAGTGATAAAATACGAATGGACTTTTCATTGGCTCTTTTTTCAATAAACATGGTTCCTTTGCCATAACGTAACCATTCTTCCTTAACTCCAAATTCAGATATTATAAGCTTGATTATTCGATCATTCACTTTGCGGCATTGCGCTTCGATCCCGCCGATATAACCAGGGCTTAAGGAAATAAGCTGTGAAAAATCACGTTGATTCAAACCGAGTTGTTCTCTTAACTTCTTAATCCGCTGGTATACGAACTTGTCCATAATTCAAGATACTTCGTTTGTAGACTATTTTGCAAGCATGATTTGGCTATTTTATGAAGCAAATTACAATTGACTTGTTTTTTCTAAGAAGTTACAATATGACTACTATGCAAGCAATGGCAGGGCGTATGATAGACACCGCAAAACAATCAATACTGTTGGCTCTTTTTAACAAATTAGATGAGACTGATAAAGACGTTGTCATTCAGTTATCGGAATCACTTGTCACAAAACATAGGAACTATATCAATGCACCGTTGGTGCAAATGCATAATTATTCACTGCCTAACGGCAGAATGAAAAGGAGAATTTGATATGAAACAAACAATTAGACTTTTGGGGGTTATCGTTACAGTAGTGGTAATAGGATTTTCAATGACATCGTGTGCCTCTACACTTCACTCGGGAGAAAAATTTCGATGGGAGGGGGATTTTGCTTGGATGACAACAAGGGATGGCAATTCGGTAGCAATTATTGGTTATGACGGGATTAGAACAGATATACAGATTCCGTCTCAGATTAAAAAATTGCCTGTTACTACAATAATTAGCACAAGTAAAATGTCAATATACCCCAGTATGACTGGTGGTTTTTTAATTAATAACAATACACATGAAAAGGGTAATCTCACAAGTGTTATTATACCGGACAGTGTTACTCATATTGGGAGGCATGCTTTTGCAAATAACCAACTCACCAGTATTAACATACCAAACAGCGTTACTTCAATCGGTGGTTCTGCATTTGCAAACAATCAACTTACCAGCATTACCATTCCAAACAGCGTTACTTCAATCGGTGGTTCTGCATTTGCAAACAATCAACTTACCAGCATTACCATTCCAGACAGTGTTACTTCTATCGGGGTTGAGGCATTTGCTGAAAACAGACTGACCAGCGTTACCATTCCAGAAGGCGTTACATCTATCGGAGATAGAGTATTTGCAAACAATCAACTGACCAGCGTAACTATTCCAAATAGTGTTACTTCTATCGGGCGTGAGGCATTTGCTAGAAATCAACTTACCCGCATTACTATTCCAGACAGTGTTACTTCTATCGGTGATTCTGCATTTGCTGAAAACAGACTGACCAGCGTTACCATTCCAGAAAGCGTTACATCTATCGGAGATAGAGCATTTGCAAACAACCAATTGACCAGCGTAACTATTCCAAATAATGTTACTTTAATCGGAGATAGAGCATTTGCTAGAAATCAACTTACCAGCATTACTATTCCAGACAGTGTTACTTCTATCGGGTATGAAGCATTTATTAGAAATCAACTTACCAGCATTACTATTCCAAACAGCGTAACTTCAATTGGTGGTTCTGCATTTGCAAACAATCGGCTTACCAGCATTACCATTCCAAACAGCGTAACTTCAATTGGTAGTTCTGCATTTGAAAACAATCAACTTACAAGCATAACCATTTCTGATAGTGTAACAAGAATTGATAAGGATTCATTTGCAAATAACCCACAACTTACCAGTATTACAATTGGTAACGGTATAGGCTCACTCAATGAAAATGTTTTTACTGGCTCCTTGCGAAATGTTACCAGAATTAGCATTGGCGCAAACGTTAATCTTTCAGGTATTTCTGATGTTTTATGGAGGGGATTTAGCGCGGCTTATCTGATAGAAGGAAACAGGGCGGGTGTTTACACCCTGACTGACGGAAGGTGGATTTTCCAGCCGAGATAAAGGCTGACTCCAGCTCGGGAGTATATAGTTCTGGAACTATTATTGGAACAGTATTGCCAATAGGTAATGATATTTACCGATAAAATAAATCAATATTAAGGAAACAAATATGAATTGTATAAAACATACAGATGTAGAAGCATCTGGAACATGTACATATTGTGGGCAATTTTTTTGTAAAGATTGCTTAGTACCTGTAAAAGGTAAAATGGTTTGTAAAGATCATGTTACAAATGTTCTTGACGAAGCAACTTCAAGAGCTTCCATAAAAACAAAAATGGCTGCAGATATGGAAATGCTTAAAAATGCCGCGATGAAAGGTAATCAACAATCGCCAATTATAGTAAGTAATAATAACAATAATTCTGCAAGTTCTAGTGCGGCCGCCTCAGCAGCCGCCTCTGGTGGAGGTTATGGCTATTATCAGCGACGGAGGATGCACTGGATATATTTTTTATTTATTGGTTGGTGGCTTGGAATAACCTTAGTTTGCTTAATATTTCCACTTTTTATACGTGGACTTGTTAAAAAATCATTTGGTTATTGGTAAAATAAGACTTAAAATGGTAACATACAAGTCCCTGTCACTGTTTTAGTCCGAGACATATACTTCGGGCTTCAAGGTAACCAAGTAACACATCAACTAACTATGTTCTACCTCTGTTTTCTACTAGTTCTCGGTGTCTGATTTAGTGGTTTTTGTCCGGGAACAATAAACTTGCAGGTGTTCCTGTGTTCCCCGTCAACTTTCTGAGATTCGGTTTCCTTAGAGAAACCGAATCTCCTACTAAAATTGATGATACTGTTATTTTCATTTCATTTGATGGTGCATACAGTTACGGAACTATCATCGGAAATGTATTTTATATAGGTAATGAGACATATCGTTAAAATTATATAAAATTTCTGACAGGCTCCTCAAATTTTTTTTGGCTCTTTTCCCATGACGTGACCGTGTGCGAGTTTCTCTCTGACATAGGGGTTTGCTACAAAATCCTAAAACGTTTCAAGAAACTCTGTGAATAAAACCGTTCCTTTACCGGACTTTACTGCTGGAACGTCTATCAGTTCCAGACCTTTCAACGCTTGGACTATCTGTAAGGCATCGTTTGAATCAAGTTCCGACCTCCTTATGGCTTCCAGGATATTTTCAATCCCTGATGCCGCTTCCAGAGTCTGAACCTTGCGTACCTTATGACATAGAATTACACTTTTGAGCCGCGCAGGATTCGAACCTCCGACCACCGCCTTAAAAGGGCGATGCTCTACCTACTGAGCTAGCGGCCCAAAACTGGCTCTGAGAGCCATAAAATAACGCCTGCTGTTTTTGTCAGGCATTATATATGTTATGAACAAAAATTTAAAAAAGGTCAAGAGTAGAATCCGCGCTTGTCTTCGGTGAGCTTAATAAAGATACTGTATCAGTTTCCTGATCTTGTCCATATTTCTCCGCTTCCGGAAAAGGATTCATTTGAATCTATCCGGTACATGAATGTATAACCGTTCATTGTTACTGTCATGTTATTTCCGGTTATTCTGTAAAATCCGTTTGTTGATCTGTTGTTCAGAATATCAACATAATTCACACTGCCGGAACCTGAAGTTCCTGTAAATCTCATGTACTTGGTGTTTCCTGACAGTCTGTAGGAACCTGCCTGAAAACTTATTACACTGTTATCCATCATGTTCGCAATGCCGGTATTATGTCCCTGTGTGATATTTATCGTTTCCGCCGCGCCGTGTTCCAGTAAATATCCATAAATGTCATTATTGCCGGTTTTTTTCGCGATAGATAAAACAGTGTCTCCGTTAAAAGCATTTTGATTAATGTCCGCGCCGTGTTCCAGCAGTAATTTTACCATTTCAAAGTTTTCCCATTTAACGGCGTGCAATAAAGGCGTCATGCTGTCTGTATTGTTACTTGATTGCGGATACCTGTAATTAACATCAACTCCCGTTTCGATGAATTGTTTCGCGAGATCGAACCTTTGTCTTTCCATGGCTAAAAGCAGTATTTCGCCGTTGGGAGATGCGCCATTCTGCATTAATAGCTGAATTGCGTTGTTCTGACGGTTTCTGTTAATCGCGGTATATAAATCATACGCGTTTGGGTAAATATTGTATTTTAACAGCAATTCGCACGCTTTTATCGTATTTTCTCCGGCGGAATAATTTATCGCAAAATTCATTACAAGCATTTTTTCCGCCGCGGTCATGGATGTTATGTTCGCTTTTATAATATTTTCTGTTGTTTCCATGTCGTTTTTTGTCAATGCTTCGATTAAACTCCATCGGTAATCATCGGCGGATACGGCTTTGGAGAGGAAAATTAAAAGAACAGCTAATACAGATAATGTTTTTTTATTCATTTTTATTTAATTTATCATGTTTATAGATATATGTCAATGTGTCGAATAACGTTTTTGCTGATAATTTTTTTACGCGGCGTGCGGTTCAGCTCTGCGCAAGCAGATTCTTTATCTCTTCAAAGACCATGCCCAAGTCATCAAAATGAAGAGTTGCCATTCTGTCCAGGGGAGTAGGCATATTGTTTACAATTACAATCTTGCCGCCTGAGTCAATGGTGTACCTTGGCATTGATGAAGCGGGCTGGACAGTTAAACTGGTGCCAAGCACAAGCATTAAATCCGCTTTCTGGGATTCTGTTACAGCCTTTGTCAAAGCTTCTGCCGGCAGACTTTCGCCGAAAAAAGTGATCGCCGGTTTCAGAACTTTGCCGCAGTTTGGACATTTCGGCATTTCTCCCCTGTGTACAATCGCCGCAGCTTCTTCAAAATTCATCCGCACTCCGGCGCATCGCAAACAGTAATGTATACTGGGAGATCCGTGAATTTCAATCACATTTTTGCTGCCGCCTTTTTGATGCAGGAGATCAATATTCTGGGTTATCAGCGCTTTAAGGAAGCCCTTCTGTTCAAGCTCTCCCAGAACGAGATGGACAATTGAAGGTTCTTTTTCATCAATATTGTAAATGAAAGATCCGGCCTGGCTGTAATATAAAGACGGGTCCTTTTCAAAATATTCAATATCAAAAATTTTTTCCGCATCCATCTCATTGTATAGGCCGTTTTTGCCGCGAAAATCACGAATCCCGGAAAGCGTGCTTACACCCGCACCGGTCAGGGCGACAGCATGTCCTGAGTTTTGTATCATTGTAAAGAGTTTGTTATAATCCTTGTTTTTATTCATATATTGAATAATATCAGACATTGGTTTTATAATAAACACATGAAAATATTTACGTGGATCATTTCGGCGGTTTTATTGGTGTCATGCGCCACAGGAGCAGTCCTGGTTGAACCTGAAAAAGTTCCCGTAATAACGCCTGAAACGCCCGAAACAGTTATTGTAATAAAGCCTGAAGCCGCGCCGGAAATTATACCGGAAATAAGGCCCGAAGATCCGTTTGAATACGCCCTTCTTGGTGTGAAAAACAATACAGCGCTCTTCCGTAAATCAATCAAAAACAACGCTTATATATTTCCGGAATCAGGCTTCAGAAGCATCGATGACATTAAAGTAGTCGGCGAAGCGCTGATAGACGAAAAAGAATTCAGGGTTACATATAATTTGGCGAACGCTTTCTCGGTAGATAATAATACTTTCCAAATTCCGTTCCTGCTGGAAAACCTGACTGATAACGTTAGCTGCAATGATGAACTTGTATGGAGCCCCGCGTATGACGAAGTTGGTCTTCTGCTATCATTTGATGATAATTATTTTGACGGGTGGGCGCGGTATATCAATATTTTTGATAAACACGACGCTAAAGTAACTTTTTTTGTGCAGGGTGATATTAGCGGAGACAGCGATGACGCGGCTGTAATGGAAATCTTCTGCAGAATTGTCCTAAGCCGAGGTCATGATCTTGGATACCATACCATTAATCACCCTGATTTGAGAAGCATTTCCATTGATAAATTTAACAGCGAAACGAAGGAAGCCGCTCAGGTTTTTTTTGACGCCGGAATACATTTTAACGCTTTTGGATATCCCTATGGTTTTTCTGAAGACTGGATGCATGAAACCCTTGCGCCTGTTTTTTATATGACCAGAGGTTATGGCTCAAATACCCGCTATTACAATTCACAGACAATCAGAAACGGATACCTTGTCTCAAAAGCCATTGATAATATAATGTTTCCTGACAATGAGAAATTTGAAAATGACATACGTTTTATTTTATTCCTCGCTAAATTTTCCGGCGATTGCATTGTTCCGTTCACATCGCATGAGTTTTCCGACGCTCAATGGGCGATTACTCCGCCGCGTATTGAGTACCTTCTTAAAACAACAAATGATCTTAAACTGAAATTTTATACATACGGCGATATTCGTCAGAAATTCATACAACAGTGAAAAAAATATAAAAAAACATTTGCCGCTTGAGTGAAATTTATTTATATTATAATTAATAGGAATTACCTGCAGGTGATTCCGATTTCAGATATCTGACCGCCTGACTATATTTTTTGTTTTGTATAATTGATATCGTTATTGCCTATGAAACAAAACCAATAAGTCAGGCGGTCAACCCTATTTTAGGAGAATTTATGAGTAAAAACGCGGGTTTTTATTTGATTTTAATCATTTTAACAATCGCCGCCGCGGTATGCGCCTGCGTATCCGCAAACGCGAAATACAGTATGGAAACGAAATTACCGGCATATATGTGCTGAAAAAAGATGAGGCTTATTTCATCATGCCGGGCATTCCTGCCGGCATCCCGCCGCCTCTTGTGTTTTTGGCCATTTTTTTCATCATGGTGCGCATTTTTTCAAATTTTTTAATTAGCCGCGCCACTTCTGCGACTGATGTTCCTGATCCGCGGGCTATACGGCTTCGGCGCGGCGGACCGATGATCAGGTGGTTCGCTCTCTCTTCGCGGGTCATTGAACTTAAAATCGCTTCCTGATACTTTAGTTCGGCTTTATCAATATCTTCTTCGTTAATCTGCCCCTGCATTCCGGGAATCATTTCCAGCATTGATTGAAGGGAGCCCATTTTTTTTACAGCGCGCAGCTGATCAAGCCAGTCTTCCATGGTAAAGTTTTCCTTTTCCATTTTTTTCTGGAGTTCAAGAGCCTGTTTCTGATCTATTACTTCCTGCGCTTTTTCTACAAGGCTTACAACATCGCCCATGCCCAGGATTCGCCCCGCTATGCGATCCGGGTGGAATGGTTCAAAGTCTTCGCTCTTTTCGCCTGTACCGACAAATTTCAACGGTTTGCCGGTGATTGTCTTCAGTGAAAGCGCGGCCCCTCCCCTTGTATCGGAGTCGAACTTGGTAAGAATTACTCCCGTAAGCCCGATTCGTTCATCGAATGTTTTGGCTATATCCGCTGCGGATTGACCTGTCATTGCGTCCGCGACTAGCAGCATTTCATCCGGGCTGCAGGCGCTTTTAAGGCGGGATAGTTCCTGCATCATGGGTTCGTCAATCTGCAGGCGGCCTGTTGTGTCTATTATTACAGTGTCAATCATGTTTTGCTTTGCCCAGACAAGGGCATTGCCGTATACTTTGACGCTGTCAGACGCGCCTTCTTCCCTGTGAACCGGTATGCCAATCTGACTGCCCAAAACAGCTAACTGTTCCATCGCGGCAGGACGTACAAGATCGCAGGCTACAAGCATGGGCTTACGGCCGTCTTTTTTCAGGCGCAGCGCGAGTTTTGCGCAGCTTGTGGTTTTTCCCGAACCCTGCAAGCCAAGCATCAGTATTGTTGAAATTACATCAGGGCCTTTTAACTTTAACGCTCTTGCCGCAGGATCTGCGTCTCCCAGAAAGGATACCAGTTTATCATGAACGATTTTTATAAATTGCTGCCCGGGATCTACCGAACGAAGAACCTTTTCGCCTTTTGCCTCTTCAATTGTTGAATTGACAAAACGGCGGACAACGCGCAAGTTTACATCCGCTTCAAGAAGCGCCATTTTAATCGCTTCAACGGCGTCTTCAATATTTTTTTCCGTTATCGCGGACTTACCCGTTACAAAGCGAAATGCGTCTGTAATTTTCCCTGTTAACTTCTCAAACATTATTCTGCGGCATTATTCAGTTTGGCTGTAATTACGGTTACTATCTGCTTGCGGCGCGCTTCCTTGTATTTGTACATTAACCTGTCAATGTGATTTAGGAACTCACGGATCGAATGGCCCGAATTTGTCGTAAATATGTCATAACCGAAACTTATGTGCAGCTGATACGGACGGTCGCGTAACGCGTTCTGTTTTTCAAGAGCTTCTTCGATACGATCGATCATGCGCTGTATATTGTCCTTTGTGCTTGTAACCAGAACAAATTCATCGTCTTCATAACGGGCCGCTATATCCGACTGGCGGATAGTCCTTTTAATTATGGCTGCCATGTCACGTAACGCGTTGTCGCCTTCGTGATTTCCGAGCGTTTCGTTAATTTCCGTAAAATGATCAATATCGATTATCGCCATCGAATAATCTTCTTTTGTGTTCTGCCTGGAAATCCTTTTAATGAATTCATCAAAACTGTAACGGTTGCCAATTCCGGTTAGAACGTCAACTTTAAGATTCGACTTGATGATGGAAAAGTAAATAAACAGGAATACCGCGGTAATGCACGGCCAGACAATGGTGCTTTTGCCCATAATTATTCCCAGCGCCGCTCCAAGGACAATGATGAGCAGGCAAATATTTATCATTGTACCCTGGGTAAGCTTGAATTGTTTCGGAGCGCGGATAATATCAATAATTATTATCAGCAGGGGAATAAAGCTGAAGAGTATCTGATGCGTGTAAAATTCTCCATATATGATATTGTTTGCAGCCGAAACCGAAAAGAAATAAAAGTATCTCAGGTTTAAAATAACGATTGCGGAGTAAATCACCAGAAGAATGAACAACACGCGAAGCATTTTTCTTGTTCTATCCAGATTGTTATGCGCAAAATAATCAATAAACGCGGCGCTCAGATAAAAACCAAAATTACTTGCGATTAAATAAAGCGACATTACAAAAATTATTACTCCTGCCGCGGCATTGCTTCCCTCCAGGATATTTCTGACAAGATCGAATGAAACCGATAAAAATACCGCGCACATTGCTGCAATCAGGAGTTTTCGCTGGAAGTAATCCGTATTGAATTTGCGAAGATAATCAATGAAGATAATTATTATTACCAAACAGGAACCCAGCGCGGCGCTGTAATTAAAGTTCAAATTCATACTGTTCCTCCTGCGGCCGCTTGCGGGCGGCTGGCGGTTTGTTCATCGCTTGTGCGGCGATGCTCTTGTTTTTGATCGTGCATCATACTGTCAATATGGTTTATAAATTCCTCAACTTGCCTGTTTGTGCCGGTTTTGTATATGTCAGAACCGCAGATAATGCCGATTTTATACGGTTTTCTGCTTTTTTCATTGTATCTTGAAAGTTCTTCTTTAATATCTTTTATTATAACATCCGCGCTGGTTTCTGATTTGGTAACAAGCGCGAATTCATCGCCGCCGTAACGCGCTACGAAATCTGTTTTTCTGACGCAGTTTTTTATTACCGCCGCGAGGCTGCGTATGGCATTATCGCCTTCCAGGTGGCCGTAATTGTTGTTGATGTCTCTTGTGCGATCCATGTCAATTATCAGGATTAACCATGATTCGCTTGCTTTACGCCGAGAAAGCCCGTTGACGAATTCGTTAAAACTGTAGCGGTTTTCAAATCCTGTTAGATTGTCGATTCTGGTTTCCTTTTGAACAATGATAAAATAGGTATAAAGCAGAAACGCCGCCAGGAACGGCCAGATTGGTTTTGCGTAAACGCTTATTATGCTATCTCCTGACGAAGTATGAGCGCATACGCCCACCATAAATAAAACAAGAAGCAAAGGTACTGCTATAAACGTTATTACTTTAAATATTCTGCTGAACATCAGTAGTACGCAGACCGTTAATAGAACCGGTATGAAATTTAAAACCATGTGAATACCATAGCTTATACCGCCGGACAGCGAATACACAAAATCGGCTAACAGGATGATAAATGTTATTATTAATAAATAACAAAACCGTTTTTTCTGTACGCGGTCGCTCGAATACCTGCTGTTTACATATTCTACATAAATTAGAATAATCACAAGTATTGAGCCTAAAAATGTGTTTAGAACATCTGGACGCATTTTTTACCCCAATCCTTCTATAATATTCTTTAATAATTCCAGAGGCCCAATTTCACGGTTTAGAACCCTGCACAATCCGACCGATACAGGAATTTTAAGCTTGTGTTTTTCAGCAAGAATCCTGATGTACTTGGCGGCGGCTACTCCTTCCGGAAGATAACCAACCTCTCCGATACGCGACAACAGGTCTTCTATATCCTTATAGGACTCTAAAATTTTTTTATTGACAATCTCTCTGCCAAAGCGGCGGTTTCTGCCGAATCTTGACCGGCAGGTGACATCCAAATCGCCTATTCCTGCGATGGATGTGAACGTTTCGGTATGTGTTGCGCCTAACGCCCTGCCGAGAATCTGTATTTCATTCAGCCCGGCGGCGAGCAGAAGCGATTCTGTGCCGTCGCCGAAAATGCCGGTGTCTTCCGAATTTTTCAGCGCGTCCAGCATTCCAAAAGCGATGGCAATTACATTCTTTGCGGCGGCCGCTACCTGCACTCCCCTGATATCAAAAGATGAGTACATTAAAAGTCTCTGGCTTTTCAGTAAATCCCGGAAGCGGATGGAATTTTTCGCGTTCTCGCTTGCCGCTATCAGCCCTGTCATTCTGCCTGCCGCGACTTCTTCCGCATGGCTCGGACCGGATATATATACAAGCGATTGACGGTAGAAACCCGGCAGATAATCCTCCATGGTTTCAACGATCAATCTTGGACCGTTTTCTGAATGTAGAAATCCTTTTGTAATAACTGCTATAATTGTTTTTCCTTCGCGGATGGAATTGACAGATATAGCTTTTTTTACGGTATCCAGCAGGAACATGGATGGAATCGCGAAAATCAGATACTGCTTCCCTTCGGCGGCTTCTTCAATATTTGTAGTAGCTCTGATTGTTTCCGGTAATTTTACATCAGGTAAAAATTTTGAGTTATGCCTGTTCAGATTGATGTCATCTTTGGTTGATTCTTCAAAACTCCAGATGATTACATCTTTCTCTTTTTCGGCTATTACCTTTGCAATTGCGGTTCCCCAGGCGCCTGCCCCCAAAACCGCTATCTGAGCGTCCATATAGTAATTATGACTTATATTGTTATTTTTCTCAACTATATAAGTCAGCTATTCCTGATATACTAAGCGAAATTATGGAAAATTTATACAAGTCCTGTAAGCTCTGTCCCAGAAAATGCGGCGCTGACCGTCTTGCCGGAGAAACAGGTTATTGCGGAGAAACCGCCGTTTTGAGGATAGGAGCTGCGGTAATACACCGGGGAGAAGAGCCGCCCCTTGTCGGAACAGGCGGTTCCGGGACTATTTTTGTAAGCGGATGTAATCTTGGCTGTGTCTTTTGCCAGAATTACCAGATTTCACACGATTCCAGGCGCTTACAGCGAAGGCTTACTGAAAAGTTTCCTGTACAGGTGAAATATGCAGGAAACGCGGCGGCCGGTAAAAGCATTGGGAAACCTGTTTCTGCGAATGTTTTTGCGGAGATATGCACGGCACTTCATGATAAGGGAGCGGAAAACATTAATATTGTTACCGGAAGTCATGCGGTCCCTGAGCTTGTACAGGGTATCATCACTGCCAAAAACGCGGGAATGCGATTGCCGGTACTCTGGAATTCTTCCGCTTATGAAAGTACAGAAACACTGGAAATGTTAAAGGATTATATTGATATTTACCTGCCTGACCTAAAAACACTGGACAGCGAAATTGCCAATAAATTTTTCAGCGCTCCCGGTTATCCTCAAACAGCGGCTTCAGCAATTTTGAAAATGACTGAAATGACGCATGGAGACGCTAATAAAAAAACTATTGTCCGCCATTTGATTTTACCGGGTTATCTTGAATCAACACGTCTTGTACTGCGCTGGTTTGCGGAAAATGTAAAAGACAGGGCTCAGCTTTCCCTGATGACCCAGTACACTCCGATTCCTGGTATAGGAGAAACAGCGCCGAATCGTTACCTGAGGAAAGATGAGTACGAAACAGTTCTTGAGTGGCTGGAGGAGTATGGTATAGAAGACGGTTTTTGCCAGGAACTTGTAACAGGCAGCGACTGGCTGCCCGACTTTAGCCGCGTTAATCCCTTTCCGTCAAAATTATCAGCGCCGGTATGGTCTGCAATGACGTGAATGTTTACTTAGTTTAATCTTCTCATTGCCTGCCGGGAATTTTCAAGATTATTTTTATAAACCATATTATCAGGCTCAAGCCGCAAAGCCTCTTCATAGCTGGTTGCGGCGCGGCCATAATCGCCTTTTCGGTAGTACGCATTTCCAAGCCTGTTGATATTATATGCGTTATTTGGATCCAATCCGACAGCCTGCGAATAATCCGCAATGGCGCGATCCCAATCTTCCTTAAATAAATAAGCATCCGCGCGAAGCGAATAACTTATCGCGTTATTTGGATTTAATCTGATGGCCTGTGTATACTCCGTAATGGCCATATCCCAGTCTTTTTTATCATAATAAACATTACCGCAGTTCAAGTATGTTCTAAAATTATTTGTATCCAGCGTTGCAGCCCGTATGAAATCCGCAAGAGCTTTATCCAAGTCTTTCATTAAATAATAGGCATTGCCGCGGTTTGAATAATATACCGCGTTATCCGGCTCCATTCTGATGGCCTGGTCATAATCCGCAATGGCGCGATCCCAATCTTTCATTTCAAAATAAATATTTCCGCGATTTACCAATGGCCTCGCGTTATCTGGGTCTACCATAATAGCCTGCGTGTAATCCGCAATGGTGCGCTCCAGATCATTTTTTCTATGAAACGCATAAGCGCGATACGTATATGCTGTCGCGTTATTTGAATTAAGTTTAATTGCCTGATTATAGTCCGCTAATGCCTGGTCTAAATCGGCCATTATGCCATTATTATTGTATTTATAGGAATGGGAACTGCCCCGCTCCAAATATGCAGCCGCATTATCGGGGCTTAATTTTATTACATGATTGTAATCATCTATTGCGAGATCCAAAATATGCATGTCTTCTTCTGTAAGATTTGGCCGGGATACCGCGATAGTGCTGCTAAATCTATCTCCAATATTGGTTATATTCGCTACACTTGCATAATAAGCCCTGCCTCTTAATAAATACGCTTCGGCCAGATTAGGGTCTGATTTTACCGCCTCTGTAAAATTCATGATTGCTTTTTCATAATCGCCCTGCATAGCGTGTTTAATGCCAAGCTCAAGAAAATCCAATGCGTTTACCGCAGCAGTCGATCCGGATGTAGCGCATGCAAGCAGCATTGCCGTAATTGATAAAATACTTAAAAGTTTAATAATTGTTTTCATTTATTAACCTTATTATTATTTATACTATTCTTTAAGCGTACATTTTTAAAAGTATTACCATCCCAATTTTATTCCCATATTTAGACCAAACCCGCCGCCTGTCCAGCTTTTTACAAAATCCGTTGACTGGAAACTTGCTCCAAGGTTAAATTCAAACGCCCTGGAATTAAACGCAAGGTCGATGCTGTTTTTCCATAAGCGGTCATGGTAACCAATTGCGAGCGTTGTAATAAATATATTTAACATATCCAGGCGTATTTGTAAACCTGCTTCCGGTGAAACCGATCTGACATAAAGATTATTTACGGTAAATCCCAGCGTTGGAATGATTGAAATTATATGTCCAAAGGGATGCCAGTCAATCCATGCAAGCATTTTGAAAGGGCGAAGAATTTTTTCTCCGCCTGTAGCGTATGTAAATTCATTGTATGTGAATAATGAATTCCAGTCTGTATTTGAATTAAATAATTCCAATGGCTCATCGTCACCTAACGCTCCTGATGCGCCGATATAATTCCTTATAACGGAATGAACGACAGGAATATTGTAAAAATCCAGTCCAACATCAAAGTAAAGGTATTTATTTTTATCCTGTAAACCCAGCGCCGCCGAAAGCGGATATTCCAGTCCAAAATTAAAATCAAAACCCGGAGAGGCTGTCAGGCTGAAATTATCCGGAAAATTTTCCATCGGGAATCCGGTATATATGCGCAAATCGTAACTCATATAGATAATCGGACCGGAATTTGTATTTTGAAAAGTGTAGGAAATATCCGGTCTGACATACGCAAGAGGGTAATAAAGCGCCGGATTTATTTTTATTTTAAAATTTTGTAAATGAAAAAAACCGCCAAGCCTGAGTTCCGCGAATACCGCTCCGCTGGCGTCAGGTTTATCATTAACAGCTTCGCTCAGGGAAAGAATGTTTCCGGAAATTCCTATTATACCCTCCGCTTCCAGAGCGGCGGAGAAACCAATGCCCCAATTGTCATGGTGGTTAAAATTTATGTAAAAAGGAGAAATAAATGCACCTAACTTTATGTTTAATCCTTTATCCAGATCATTGATGTTTAAAACAAGCGTTTCCCGGAATATTTCTCCGACTGTCAGAAAGTCATTGGATAAATTTATATTAATGTTCATCAAGCCGATTTCGAACATCCTGTTATCAATGCGAAATGTTTTTTGTGGATCTTCGGGAAAATTATCTTCTTCTGTAACAATGCTATCCCTAATAAATTCATTTTCCCCGTAAATGAAAAAAAGCGGAAAAATTAAACAAATCAGAAGGAATAATAATTTTTTCACCCTATTATTATATTGCAGAAACCTATGCAAGTCCATGTATAATCTTAGTCTGTTTATAATGCAGGCGTATAATAGAGTATCCTAAAAATCAGGCAGATCATCCATAAAATTTTCAATTTTCACAGGTATCCGCTTTTTAGAGCCGTTTTCATTTCTTCCTTGTCGATTCCCCAGTTCCGCCCGAAGTGATTTAAAAGTGAATCTGATAAGGTCATAAATTTTTCAAAAACTCCTGCTGTTGACGTTTGCCTGATCCGGTTTATGTCAATTAAACCCCGGTTGACAATCAGTTCCCAGAAGCGCGCGAAATTTTTTATACGTTTAATATCAGATGCGTCCATCGCTGATGTTTCCGAAACTTCATAGGGCGGGGCGGAATTGTAGCGCATAACAGATGTTCCATCGCGGCAGGCAACCGGCGTACCCGGCAGAATTTTTAAAATACCCAATTGAATTTCTGTTCTGCCTCTTTTTGTGTTATCTGAACATTGCCCGCTGCAGAGAGCTTCGCACAGACGGTTAAAACCGTTTGCGAATGACGCGAGATCCTCGCATGGGAGCCCTGCTATTAAATCGGCGTGAATGATTGCGTTTGTTTTTTCACAGAGGAAGCGGATGGTTTCCAGCTCCTTATCAGGATTTGAAGGGCGGCCAATACGGGAAGCGGTTTCAGTGTTTAAAGTTTGAATGCCTATTTCAAGACGCAAAGTTTGTGGCGGGAAACGGGAAATAATTTCACGTAACTCAGGCGGAAAATGGGAAGGCGCCATCTCGAAGTGGATTACCAGATCGCCTTTGCGCTCTTCAATTTTATTCAGGAAAAACTCCATTATTCGCACAGCGCGCTTAATATTGGAATTGAAAGTTCTGTCCAGGAATTTAAATGTCTTCGCTCCGCGCTGTGAAAGATTGTCCATTTCCTCAAGGAACTGTTCCATCTGAAATTCCCGTACAGCGTTACTATTACTGTCCTTGACTGAGCTTAGGCAGAATTCGCAGTTATGCGGACAACCCCGGCTTGATTCAACATAGATTAATTTTTTCGCCAAATCTTCATTAGTGTACAGGCGGTAAGCTGTTTTTATATCATTTAAATTATTTTGCCCGGCGGCAATTATATGTTCAGAACGCACGCGCAAAGCCCCGCCGGATGAGCGCAGAATATCTTCACATAACGTCCTGAAAACATTTTCTCCCTCGCCGCGTATAATATGATCCGCATGTTTGAAAATTTCCGCTTCCGGGGAAAGATGCGATACTTCAGGGCCGCCAAGAACGATAACAGGTTTTGTTGTAATGTCTGCCGCCCATGTTTTTTCCAGTTCATTCAGCAGTTCAAGCGTGGCGGTGTGGTTCCATATTGAAACAGAAACGCCCAAAATACCCGGGCAGGCGGCAAGGAGGGGCTGTGTTTTTTCAGCTAACGGCTGGCGCAGGGCAAACTCAATAATTTCGCAGGAGTTTTCCAGAGAACCGAGATTGGCTTTCAGTAATCGCAGGGCAAGAGAGGGATGAATCCATTTCGCGTTTATTGTTGTCAGTATTATTTTTTTTGAGATATTCAATCATTAAATACCGAATAATCCCAATGTGCCTGTAATCCATTCCTCGCGGGCTTCCATCACCATCTTTTCAACTTCCAGCCAGTTATTTGCGCGAGGGCCGGATAAATCGCGGTTGGTGGAATTACCGAAAATGATTGTTTTGCATCCGAGCTTGCGCAGACTGTTTATATTTTCAGGAGCATCGTCGATGTAAACATGCGCGCCAACTGCGCCCTTATCATTCATAAAACAAATGTCCCAGTAGGGAATGTCGTAATTATCAAGCCATTCAACTGTTTGGGTGATGGATGTCCTGTGTGAATACTTTAAAAAAAGCCTGTGCGTGATAATACGGATACGGATGTTTTGACTTGACAGTTTTCGGAGAACAGCCGGCGCGTTTTCGATTGGTTCCATGTCGCGGAAAATGTTTCGCTGTGTTACCGCGAAACGGTGCAGCCTTTCATAACCGCCAAACTCATCAATGCCCCATTCAGTAAGGCCGTAGGAAACTTCGGAAGTAAGGGATTCAAGAGGTTTGTTCAGCCACTCAGAGGCGATTTTTCGTATCGCTCCGTAGAAATCACCGACAACGCCGTCCAGATCTACGCCGAAAATAAAACTGCTGTCGTCCATGTTTTTATTCTCTCGATATTAGTATCACTATGCTGCGCGCCTTAACGGGATAAATTTTCTGTGACGAGCATAGTACTTCGCTGCCCGGAAGAAGGATATCATTCGGAGGATTAATGCCTGTATCCACAACACGGTACCATTTTTTCTTTGCCGGCGCGTGCGCGAGTACAAAAGACCTTGTGTCCAAATCGGCATTGAACATAATAAAAAAATCATTATCGTCGCGGTCTGCCAGCACATCCGCCTTGCTGCCGTCCAGACGCAGCGAAAGATAATAACCGATCTCGTTCCAGTTCGGAGTGGAGCCTTTATCATCATACCAGCAAATATCGGGAATGCCCTTGTAATTACCTCCCCTGCCTGTATAGAATTCAGGGCGCATAAAACCAGGGTGCCTGAGCCTGAAGGCGATTATCTCTTTGACAAAACGGTATAGATTATTATTTTTTTCCAGCAGCGACCAGTCGTACCATGAAATATCATTATCCTGACAGTAGGCGTTATTGCTGCCCTTTTGGGTGCGGCCGAATTCATCGCCGCCCAGTATCATCGGCGTTCCAAGGGAAATCATCATGGTAGTTATAAAATTTTTAAGCTGGCGTTCGCGTATTGTTTTTATAATCGGGTCTAATGTATCGCCTTCCATGCCGTAGTTATAGCTTAAATTGTTATCGCTGCCGTCCCTGTTACCTTCGCCGTTATCATCATTGTGTTTGCCGTTATACGAAACAAGATCATTGAGCGTAAAACCGTCATGGCTTGTTACAAAGTTGATCGAGTGAAAAGGTTTGCGGCCGTCGCGTAAATACAGGTCTGAACTGCCTGATACGCGGGTTGCAAGAAAACGGGTTTCTTTTGGATCGCCGCGCCAGTATTTGCGTATATCGTCGCGGAATTTATCGTTCCATTCCGCCCAGCGTCCGCCGGGGAACCAGCCAACCTGATAAGCGCCGCCTGCGTCCCACGCTTCGGCGATAATTTTTGTCGCGCTTAAAATCGGGTCTTCCGCAATCCGTTCCAGAGTCGGCGGATTTTCCATGATGTTCCCGTTCTGGTCCCGCCCCAAAATTGAACCAAGATCAAAACGGAAACCGTCAACATGCATTTCCATTACCCAGTAGCGCAGACAGTCCATAATAAACGTGCGTACAACAGGATGATTACAGTTCATTGTGTTGCCGCATCCTGAATAGTTCTGATAATAGCGCATGTCTTCATTCAGTATGTAATAGATTGGATTATCCAAACCTCGGAATGAAAAAGTGGGTCCAAGTTCATTGCCTTCCGCTGTATGATTAAATACAATGTCAAGAATTACTTCGATTCCGGCTTTGTGCAGTTCCCTGACCATTTCCTTGAATTCCCGGACCTGTCCGCCGGGACTCTGATCCGCGGCATAGGAACCTTTTGGAGCGAAAAACGCAACGGTTGAATAACCCCAGTAATTAATCAGCTTTTCTCCTGTCCGCGGATTACAGCGCTGATTTTCGTTTACATTAAATTCATGAACCGGTAAAAATTCAATACTGGTTATTCCCAGATCTTTAAAGAACGGAATTTTTTCGATAACTCCGCGGTATGTTCCCGGATATTTAACTCCTGAGTTGGGATTTGCGGTAAGGCCTTTAACATGAGTTTCATAGATAACGCTGAATCGCAGCGGATAGTTTATCGGCGAATCACCCTGCCAGTCAAAATCATCATCATCAATGACAATACAGCGCGGCATGTGCGCGATGTCGTCAATATATGTATAGGCAAGATCATGACCGGGTTCTTCAGGATTATATCCCGCGCATTTGCCGAAATCCCAGTTGCTTATATCAGTCAGGGCTTTGGCATAAGGATCGAGCAATGTTACATGAGGATTAAAACGCAGCCCTTTTTCCGGAACATACGGACCATCCGCGCGGTACAGATAACAGACTCCGGCCTTTAGATGTTTGATAAAACAGTGCCAGATATTTCCAGTTTTATTTCCTGTTTTATCCAGCGGTATTTCAATCCATTTGCTGCCGGGTTCCGAAGACTCAAAAAGGATAAGGGTAATCATGGTGGCGTTGCGGGAAAAAATTGAAAAATTTACTCCTTCATGCGTGAGCGTTGCGCCATGAGGTAAAGCCTTCCCGCTATCCGCCACAATGCTGTTAAAAGTCATAATTTAATTGTATTACAAATATTAATGAAAAACCATACTAAAACCAATTAAAAAATATGCAAAAAAACATATAAAAATTAATTTTTTAATATTCACCGCATTAATACAAAATGAGTTTTGAATCACATATCCGGTAGTTTCAGGTAGATGGGCTGGTATATTTAAGTAATTTAATATAAATTCCGATATTGATCATAATGTTCTCCAAAGAATTTTTAGAGCTTCTTACGGATATTCTCAAGTCCTGGCAGGTAATCGCCATTACCATAGTGCTGGCAATATATATGTATATTGTCTCCTATGTATCGCGTGCGCATCACCGCCCTATGTCAGTTAAAAAAGTGAAAACATCAGCTAAAAAAGAAAAGGTTGAACAAGCCCCCGGACCTGAAGAAACAGAATCCAGTCTGGATTCGAATGATGAGTTGGGTCTTGAAGAAGCCTGAAATTTCCGTTTAAAAAAATTCATTTCAGTAAAGCAAAGCGCCGCTTTCGACCCATATAAAGGTTGGAGGTTTATATGCTTGATGATTATTTTCAGGAAGTGCGTGAAGAAAAACCTGACCCGCTAAGCGAGGCTGTGAAAAGTCTTTTCGGGCTTTCCTATCTGTTTCCGTATCAAAGACTGGTTATGACAAATATTCTGGAAGCCGCCGGAGCAGCGGGGATTACAGTGAAGTGGCCGGGGCAGGAAAATCAAAAGATCGCGGATGAAATTGAAACAGACAATTTTCTCTCTGACCGCGAATCTTTGGGGAAGCAGATTGTAATTCTGCCGACAGGCGCGGGAAAATCCCTTTGTTTCCAGCTGCCCGCAATGCTGATGGAAGGACTGACATTGGTTATCTATCCAATTTTATCCCTGATGGCGGATCAGGAACGCCGTCTGCGTGAACGCGGTTTTTCGCCTGTAATAATCAGGGGCGCACAGAGTAAAGAAGAGCGGGATGTTATCTGGGAAAAATTAAGAAGCGGACAGAGCAGGTTTATTATAGCGAATCCTGAAGTGCTTCTGACATCGCAGGTAAAGGAAAAATTAAAAACGATTAAAATTACGCACACTGTAATTGACGAGGCGCATTGCGTCAGCGAGTGGGGAGAAAGTTTCAGGCCAAGCTATCTGGAAATCAGCGCCATAATCAGTTCATTTAATCCGCCGCTTATTACCGCTTTTACCGCCACAGCCAGCGCTCCTGTTCTGGCGAAAATCAGGCGGTATATATTCGGCGATTTGGAAGCGGGTCAGATTGTCGGAAATCCGGACAGGCCCAATATCAGTTATTCGGCGAAAGGCTGCATCTGCCGCGATTTGGCGGTGCGCGACATTCTGATTAAACATCCCCGCCCTGCGATTGTTTTTTGCTCTTCGCGGCCCGGAACTGAAAAACTCGCCCGTTATCTGCAAAATGAATTCGCGGCTTTTGGGTTTAGCTGGCATCGGGAAGTGCGCTTCTATCACGCCGGATTAAGCAAAGAGGAAAAAACCATTGTTGAAAAATGGTTCATAAACAACAAAGAGGCTGTGTTATGTGCAACATGCGCTTACGGGATGGGCGTAGATAAGGCCGATGTCCGCACTGTTATTCACAGGGATTGCGCTCCGTCTGTAGAAGCGTATTTACAGGAATCAGGCCGAGCAGGCCGCGACGGCGAACAGTCATGGGCAATCCTTCTCTGGGGGTCTGAAGATGAAACCGCTCTTTTAAGATCCAAAACAGAAGCGGACCGCGGCAGGGTATCGTCCCTGTTGCGTTACGCGAGGGACATAAGCGGATGCAGAAGACATTCGCTTCTTACCCTGCTTGATTACGATTCCGGGGGAGAAGTTCCGCAGCAGCTCTGCTGTGATGTCTGCGAAAATGAAGCAAGTGCCGCGTTACGTGAAGAAAAAACAATGCTTGATTTTTTCCGAAAAAACAAAAGATGTTTCCACTCTGATGAAGCTGCTTCGCTGCTTGCCGGGAATGATAAAATCCGTTGCAGCGAAGAAGATATATCAATGGTTATCGGCCATTTAATTAAAACAGGTAAGCTAAAAAAGACTAAAAAATTTCCATGGAGGAACAGGATTACAACTGTGCGTAAAAATTAATTAATTTCTCCTGCGCGTCCCTGGCAGCCGCATATTTTTATCCGTTTAATGGTTAATTTTATTACCGCCTCACGCCCTGCGTTTCCGTATTTTTTTGGATCAAAACAGCCGGGATCTTTTTGCAAATATTCCCGCACTGCCTGAGTATACGCAATGCGAAGATCAGTCGCTATATTCACCTTGCTGATACCGCGGGCAATGCAATCCTGAACTACTTCATCATCAAGACCGGATGCTCCGTGCAGCACAAGAGGCACTGTTATTCTTTCTTTTAAAATTGAGATTAGCTGCGGATTTAACACAGGTTTCTTTGCGTATACTCCATGTGCGGTCCCGACTCCTATAGCCAAAGATGAGACGCCTGTTTCTTTTACAAACCTGACAGCTTCTTCAGGATCGGTATAACCCGCTCCCGCGCTTTCAAGATCATCTTCTTTTCCACCGACATGTCCCAGTTCGCCTTCAATTGGTATTCCCGCCATCAGGCAAAGAGAAGCGGCTTTTTTTGTAAACGCGATATTTTCTTCAAGCGGAAAATGGGAGCCGTCGATCATGATGGATGTGTATCCCGCGTCCAGCGCGTCCTTTACAAGTTCATGGCTGTTTCCGTGATCCAGGTGCAGAGCTACGGGTATATCCGCTTTTTCTGCGGCTGCCGCTGCGTTAGCTGCAAACAGCCGCGCTGACGCGTAATTGACCGTGGAAGGAGTCGTTTGCAGAATTACCGGAGCGTTCATCTCCGCGGCCGCGGCGATTATCGCCTGGATCATCTCCATGTTTTCACAGTTGAACGCGGCGACCGCATAACCGTTTTTTTTTGCCGCAGCGAGCATTTTTTCCGTAGTTGTCAGGGGCATATATTCTCCTTGTTTATTTGGATATTTCCGGTAAATCATAAGGGTAGACGGTAACGCCTTTCACAACCCTGTTAACCTGTCCTCCCGGAGACGGATTATCGGTTGTTACGCCAAGTTCCAGGGATTTAAACATCGCGAGCATCTGAAAAAATATAAGGGCGCTTATACCATAACAAAGACCGGTTGTAATGCCGTAACCGCCGCGCGCGATGGTAATTACATCATCAGCTTTTATGTCCTTTACATTGTCAGCGCATATAGCGACAGCTATGTTTTCATTTTTTTCCCGGTAAACTTCCGCAAGTAAATCAATATCATATCTGGATGTAAATGGATCATCTGATATTAAATGCAGACTAAGAGTGTTATTTTTTATAACAGTTTTTGGACCATGCCTGAAACCTGTTGCGCTGTCAAAACACGCGTTAACTTCTCCGTTGCTCAGTTCCATCATCTTCAATGAACCTTCGTGAGCTATTCCCTTGAGCGCGCCGCTCGCGAGGTAGACCGCCCTGTTAAAATTTTTCTTTGCGTATTTTTGCGCCATCGCGGACATGGCGATGCTGTTTTTTCCCGCGTTATCTGAAAGCAGCGAAATATCCTTTGCTATTTCTTCTGTTTTTTCATGATTAAAGAGCGCGAAACCTGACAATAACATGCACGTAACGCTCGATGTCATCGCGAACCCCTTATCATTGGATCCTTCAGGCATTACGAGGATTAAATTATTTTTATTTTCCGCTGTTATTTCTGATAACTTACTTGCGCCGTCACAGACAATGGCGGCTTCATATAAGGTTTTTATTTTTTTTCTCGCGTATTGAACAGCGCCGGCGGATTCGGGGCTGTTGCCTGAACGGGCAAAAGAAATCAAAAGGGTCGGAATATCTTCAAACAGGACAGTATCAGGCGCGCAGACAATGTCTGTAGTATGCACCGCTTCGCATTTAATTCCTGAACTTTTTGCGATAAAGAGCGACAGCGCTTCTCCGATAAACGCAGAACTGCCGGCCCCTGTTAATATTATTCTTATTTTGCTTAAATCATCAAACTGCTTCATAAAATCTGATATTTCCCGCTTCTTTGCCAGCAATGTTTTTCCCAGATCATTCCACAGTAAACGCTGTCCCGCGATTTCACATGCGGTATTTCCGCAGTTCTTTTCCTCAAAAAATTTGTTTTCAAATCCAAAAAAGGATTTACAGTCGATCATGTTTTACTCTCCTTAATAATTTGCTGTATCTGCGAAAGGCCGTCCGGATTAAAATGCTGATACGCCAAAAGCAGCGCTCCCTGCACAGGCGTAAAACGGGGCGTTATCAGACATCCCCCCATTTTCTCAATTTCCCGCCTGAACAGGGGCAAAACGAGATCGCCTGCCTTAAATAAACCGCCTGAGTAGGATACATTCCATTTCTCTTGCGAAAAATTTAACCTGTTCAGGACTGCTGTTATCAGCAGCAATAACTCGCTAACCGCTTCATTATACAGTGCCTTCGCACTTAATGAACCCGCCAAGGCGGCCTTCTCTGCCAGGAACTGCAGGCTGGCGACCTGTTCACGGTAACTGGAATACTTTGTATATATTAGATCAATAAAGCTGAAATCATCCTTTAAGTTTAATTCGCTAAAAACTGTTGTATACAGTTCATCTTTGGGAACGCGTCCGTCTGATTGTTTTGAAAATATTTCCATGACCTTTCGCCCCATCCAGTAGCATGAACCTTCATCGCCGAAAAATTCGCTCCAGCCGCCGCTTCGTGCTGTATTGCCTTTTCTATCCTTGCCAAAGGCGATTGAGCCTGTTCCCGCGACAATATTAATTCCTGGCTCTAAAGCCATTGATCCCGCCCATCCAACTTCAACATCATTTGTAAAGTAAACAGGTATACCTGAAAATGTTTCGCGGACAGCCTGCTCCAGGATTACATCGCCTTCCGCGCTTTCACCGTGACATGGCAGTCCCATCGCGATTCCGGCAATCAGGCTGTAGTTATCTCCTAAAATACTGTTCACCGCTTTTTTAAAATTTTGAGCGACTTTCATGGCTCCGTGCTCGCGCCATGAGGAACCGGAAGTAATACAGTAATGTAAGAATGAGTTTTCTGCACCGGCAACGCAAACCGCTGTTTTTGTCGCTCCGCCGTCAATTCCCGCGTAGTATCGCAAATTTTCCTCTGTTTTTATTTCATGCCGGTTATCGCGATTCCGCGTATAAATTGTTTTTGCAGCACGAAGAATACTATTGTTACAGGAAGCATTACAAGCGTAGCCGTAGCCATAATCGCGCCTATATCGGTTGTACGCTGGGTTGAGAAGAATGAGATAGCCAGAGATATGGTCATGTTCTCTACCTTGTTAAGATAGAGCAGCGGAAGCATATATTCATTCCAGTAAAGCAAAAAGGTGAAGATTGCAAGCGCGCCGACAGCAGGGCGTATCAGGGGAACAATTATTCTGAAATAAACATAAAACGGATGCGCTCCGTCAATCAGAGCGGCTTCGCATAAACTGTTCGGAATGTCTTCGATAAATTGCCTGCATAAAAAAATACCAAAGCCTCCAACCATTCCGGGAAGGATAAGAGAAGGCAGTTTGTCATAAAGGCCAAGCTCGCTTATAAGAAGGAAGGAAGGTATCATCGTCACCTGCGGAGTTATCATCATGGTTGCCAGAATAAACCAGAAAATCAGATTCTTTAAAGCGAAAACGAATTTAGCGAAAATGAAGCCGACAAGAGAACTGGTAAATAAAATAATTACAGTGGCTGTCAAAGTCACAAAAAGACTGTTAAAAAACCAGCGGATGATCGGGACAGTCTGAAATACCTTGATATAATTATTTATAGTCCAGGTTGCGGGTAAAATTGTGTTAGCCTGCGCGATTTCAACCTGCGGCTTAAATGAAAGCAGCAGCATCCATACATACGGAACCAGCATTAGAAATGAGAAAACCGCCAGAAAAATAAAAATTAAAATTCGCCGCATTTAATACTCCCAGTCTATACGGTTAAGCCGCCTCTGCACAATTGTGATTATCAAAATTACAAAAAACAACGCCACCGATATTGTTGACGCATATCCCATATCTTTGGCTTTAAAACCCGTGTAGTAAATAAATGTTGTCATCACCTGTCCCGCTTTTCCCGCGCCTCCGTCTCTTGCCATGATTTCAAATTGCGCGAACATTTGAAAGTGCGAAATAATTGTCATAACGGAAACGAATGAAAAAGTGCGTCCCAGAAGCGGTAAGGTAATTTTGAAAAAACGGCGAATGGGGCCAATGCCGTCAATATCGGCGGCTTCATAAAAATCTTTTGGGATGCCTTCCATTCCGGCGGTGAACAGTACGGTGTTGTACCCGATGTCAACCCACACGGTAAATATAATAATGGCGGGCATAAGCATTGCCGGATTGCCTAACCAGTTAACCGGTTCCAGTCCAAACGCGGAAATAACCGTGTTGAACAATCCGCCCCTGGTCGGAAAAAGACTGCGCGACCAAACAACCGCTGAATTGGCAATGGGCGCGACACATGGCAGGAATACAATCGCCAGGGTCAGATTTCTCAAAATTCTGTGTTTAATGCCGGAAATTAACTGTGAAATAACAAGAGTAAGGGCAATATTGAAAATAACCGTTACAAAAACAAAAACCAGCGTATTCTGAAGCGTCTTTAAGAATACCTGATCAGATAACAACCGCTTGTAGTTACCAAACCCCAAAAAGATATTGTGGGCTCTTAATGGATTGTAATCATACAGGGAGATAACAAAACTCCCCATAATCGGTATTACAATAAACAGAGTCAGCAACAAGAGCGCCGGTATCAAAACAATTGCCACAAAGCGGTTGTTTTTCATTTCAATCTCTTAGTGGAGCCTTAAATCATTATTAATCTGGTTTTCCAAAACAGTTAGAGCAATCGGGATATTTGCGTACACGGAATTTCCTTCGCAAAGGGAGACAAACACATTGCGCAGCGATATCTTCAATACGTCTGTATTGAAGGGGCCGATAAAGCGTCCGTACTGCAGTTTATCCAGAAGAGGCGCCATNTAAGGNAGCTGCCTTGCAAATTCAGGATTTGAACCGACGGATTTACGCGGGGGAAGCTGNGCGCAGGCGATATTATGCTGCATCAGATTTTCCGGTCTTAAGAAGAACCTGACATATTCCCACGCGGCTTCGGAAACTCTTGAAGATTGAGGTACGCACAT
>WQSN01000037.1 GCA_009787835.1 Treponema sp. | reverse complement strand
AAAAGAGTAGCTAAAATTTGCTTGCTCTGGTGTAATTTCGTCTCCTGTATTGTATAGCGTTGTTGTCCCGGCACGGCAGGCGTACTCCCATTCCGCCTCAGTCGGCAGACGGTAGCCGTTAGCGTTCCAGTTCACGGTTACGGCAGCAGAATCAATCGGATACCCTGATGCAGGGGTTCTGCCCGTAATCGTATAAACCGGAGTACGGTTTTCCTTTAAGCTTAATTTATTACAGAACTCAACAGCGTCATACCACGATACACTATCCACAGGAAGAGGAGTTCCTACTGTATTTTGGCTTGGATCATATCCCATCACTTCCATGTACTGATCCTGCGTTACTAAATACTTACCCATATAAAAACTTTTTGTCAGCGTTACCTGATGAGGCGGACTCGCGCGATACATAGAATCGTTTGCGATACCTCTTGTGTAAGTTCCGGCGTTAATCTGCATCATTTTAATTCCGGTGGGGGATGTCCATGATGCGTTATTACCGCCGTTGTTATTACCCCCGCCGCCTGTAACAGTAACTGTACAGGAAATGGTGAAAGTAAGCTGAGCGATATTTGAATTAATGACTGCTGTTGCTGTAATGACTGCTGTTCCCGCGCTTACAGCCATAACCGCGTTGTTATTTACTGTCTTTCCCAAGTTGATAGCATTAGACGTACCGCTGCCTACTGTCGCGACAGCGGGATTGCTTGATGTCCATGTTATACTATGTGTTCCTTTATATGAATAAACTGTCGCGTTTAATAATCCGGGAGGGCCGCTTACTATCAGATTGAGTGTTTCTTTATCCAGGGTAATTCCATCTACTGTAGCCACATAAGTCGCAGCATAACCGCCGTCAATTGTTCTTGCTGTAATGATAGCCGTTCCGGCGCTATTAGCGGTGATTGTACCGTTATTATTTACTGTCGCGACAGCTGGATTGCTTGATGTCCATATTACATTTTTGTATGTCGCATTAGACGGTGTAACTGTAGCCTTTAATGTGTGTGTATCTCCAACATCCAGGATATCAGGTGTATCTGATATTATAACACTTCTTACCCGTATTAAAGGATTATTTTCTAACTCATAATATGCAGCCGCAATTTCCTGTGATAATTCATCGCTAGCATCTAAATCAAGACCCATCAATAATGAAATTGTGCCTGTAAGGGCTGAAGCGCAGGCAACCGGGTCACGGCCCGCGCATCCTCCTACATCCAATAGTAAGTTCAAAGAATCAGCGTGAACACTCTCAAGATAACCCGCTTTTTCCATCTGATCTATCGAAATGCTGGCCGCTGTACTGGCAATATATGTACCGCATCCCACAGCGCCAAGTAAATTCACAGGAGGTATAAAAGCTAAAATACAAGAGCCGATCCCGATTGCATGACCTGCGATTTGTAAACCTAAATCTACAGCATCCAAACCTTCTTCAAAAGTAAATGCCGAACGATGAATATACTCTTCTATTTTGTCGTATTCATCCCAGTTTGTATCGGTCTCTATACTATCATTACCTTTATAGATTTCAATATCTCCATTTGGAGAAATAATAGCCAAATCAAATTTGTAACCGTCAAAGTTACTTAAATAATATACTGTTCCGTTTATTATCATTCTATCCGGCAATCCGTTTTCTTTTAAGAGAATGGTATAACCCATATCAAGGTTTTTATCAGGCTTATAATAAATTAGTGTTGGTATTTTTGTTTCTTCATCTACATTGTAAATAGCGCATGACCCGTCTTTTGCGGCGATCATATAGTCCCAGTCTGTGTTCCGGCTTATATCTACCAAAATCATATCTTTTGCGGCAGGCGGAGATTCTTCCGGTTCCTTACAGGAAACAAGAGACAATGAAATAATCACAATGTATGCAATTATACAAAACAGATTATTTACAAGTCCTGTATTATGTGTTTTTACGGTGTTTTTCATTTTTTCTGTAAGGTTTTTAAAATTCTGTTCAAACTTTAATATGACATCTGTCTTCATCTTTTCCCTCCGGATTTTAACTGTATTATTTTAATGCAAAATGAATTAATTGTCAACTAATTGAGGTTGTCCCCATAAACAATACAGTCAACTTTTTTCATTGACACCAGAGATTGTTATTGCTAATTAAGGCAGAGTATCAACATCGCTCATATTGTTAAAATTTATGGTAGCTGAACCGTAGGCTGTATGGCGTTTCCATTGATAATATATAGCCCCGCTGCCGGCAAGATTGCCTGTGTTAGCTATCAATGCCTGTCCCACTTGCGCGGTTCCGCTTATTGTTACCGTTCCTGTAAGCGCTGGCAGAGGAGCGCTTCCGCCTGAATAAAAATCCCGGAATGTATCATCTTTCATATTATTATTATTTTTATAATTATAATCGTCTAACGTTTTATCCATGGCGGAATACATATCAATGGCAAAATTAGCGCAATCGGGTATACCGAGAATACCGCCTGTTATACAGCCAACCCCGTTTAAAACCATATCTACTGCATCTGATACCTCATCATCAAGTGTCAAATTAACGACAAGACTGGTAACTGAACTGACAGCGGATACAACACATCCTACAACAAGAGGTGGTAATGCGAATGCCGCTACACATGTGCCAATTCCAATCGCCTTGCTGGTATAACTTAAACCTGTTTGAATTTTATCTAAAACACCGCGTCCCTGAATGGATCTTCCATCATAAGTATCCCAGTTTGTGTCGGTTTGTATATTACGATGATAGTTAATTGCACCATTGGGGTAAATTACAGCTATATCAAAATTGTAACCATTAAAGTTACTAAAATACATTATGTAACCATTATGTATCATTCTGTCCGGCAATCCGTTATCTTTAAAAAAAAAGGTAAAACCTTTATCAGATTCGATATCCGGTTTAAAATACAGATCGGTTGGAATACCGTCTTCTCTTATATTGAAAAAAAAGCTTGACTTGTCTTCTCCAACAACCATATAGTCCCAGTTTGTATACTGACTTATATCGACAATAGCTATTTCCGGATCTCCACCGCCTGATCCGTCCGGCTCTTTACAGGAATTAAGAGACATCGAAATAATTAATAAAGATGCCGCTATGAAAAAAAGATATTTATTCGTGTTAAATGCACCCGGTCTTTTTCCGGAATTTTCTGCACGGTTCGTATATTTATCCGGATTTGATCCTTGCTTTGTATATGTATTTGTTTCCGCTGTTTTTGTCATTTTTTCCTCCCTAACTTAAACCCTGTCATTATAACATAAGAATAAACAGAACCGTCAATTTTTCTATTGACAATTGTGTTTAAATGGTATAGAATGCCTATACCATTTAAACGATATGCTATACTGTAAAACAAAAGGAGAAATTATGGCGGATATTTTAATCGGAACTTCGGGGTATGCGTACCATGAATGGGTAGGACCGGTATACCCGGAAGGAACAAAACCGGCCGATTATTTGCCCTGTTATTCAGGGCTTTTTCCGACGGTGGAACTTAATTTTTCCTACTACAGCATGCCCAAGCCTGAAAACCTTGCGAAAATGCTGATAGACGCGCCGGAATTGACCTTTTCAATAAAGGCGCATAAGACCCTAACCCATGAAATAGGCCGGTGGGAAGGAGAGGCAAAAACATATATGGCCGCGCTTGAGCCGATGCTTGAGGCAAAACGCCTGGAGGCAGTTTTGTTCCAGTTTCCCTATTCCTTCCATTATACCAATGACAACAGAAGGTATCTGGACAAGGTGCTGAAGTTTTTCGGGGAAGTTCCGGTCGCGGTGGAATTCAGGAAAGCGGACTGGTATACGGGCAAAGTGATAGAAGAGATGCATAAACGCTCCATACCGCTTGTTTCCCTCGATATGCCCGAACTGCCGAATCTTCCTCCGCTGATGGATGTGGTTACATCCGATACGGCGTATATAAGGCTTCATGGGCGCAATAAAGAGGCATGGTGGGGTTCAAGTGATTATACGCGCTACGACTACCTGTACTCAGACAAAGAAATTGAATCATGGGCGGACAGGATTAGGCGGATATCAGGGCAGGCCAGACGGATACTGGTCTACTTTAATAATCACACATTCGGCAAGGCTGTCAGAAACGCCCGGACGCTTGTAAAAATACTGAAGGGCGGATGATCCGCCGCCTGCCTTCAGATGATCATTGTCAGGTATTTACCATGAGAACTGTATGCCATATTAACATAATTAGTTTTAAAGCGGCGGTGGCCGCGGCAAAGGACAGGAGTCTGCGCGGGCGTCCCTTTGTAATCGCCGGATCAAGCGCGGGGCGCAGCCTTGCCCTGGACTGTTCGCCCGCCGCGATAAGGGAAGGCATTACGCCCGGCACGGCTCTTGCGATTGCGCAGAGGCTGGTAAGGGATTTAATCATTCTTCCTTTGGATCTTCCGTCTTATGACATGGCAAACCGGGAACTGGAAAAGGTGGCGGCGCATTATGCGCCGTTGTGGGAAAACGACGGCGCGGGCAATTTATATCTTGACATAACTGGCACAGGCGGACTGTTCGGCTCTCCTTCGGATTGTTCAAGCAGCGTTTTGCGCGATATATCCGGGAAAACGGAAATTATTCCCGCCGCGGCGGTCGCATGCAATAAACTGGTTTCAAAAGTAGCGACCCGCACAATCCGTCCCGCAGGCCTTATACAGGTGCAGAGCGGATCCGAGGCTGAATTCATGTTTCATCAGGATATAAAAATTTTACCTGGCATGGGACCGGGACTTTTGCGGACAGCGGCCGTAACCGGCATCAGGGAGATAGGGGAGGTCGCGTCTCTTTCCGTAAACGAGGCTCTTTTCATATTCGGCAAACGCGGGCCTCTGTTACGCGACATGGCGCGCGGGATAGATACAAGCCGCGTACAGGCGCATAACGCTGTAAGGCGCATAACGCAGCGCGCGGATTTTGATGAAGATGTTACAGACGAGACCGCCATACGCAGCGCGATTGAAACCCTCGCCGGAGGATGCGGGTTAAAAATGAGAAATGAAAAATCGGGCGCTTCGGCCCTCAGGCTCGCTGTGATGTACAGCGACGGACTTGAGGCGCAGGGTTTTGAAAGAAAAAACGGGCTATTGGTTACAGACAGGGAAATAATAAATGAGGCATTAAGGCTCTGCAAAAAGACAGTAAGCCGCCGCATCAGAATGCGTTCAATCGGCCTTGCTTTGGAGGAATTGGCGCCCCTGGGGTATCAACCTGATTTGTTCGAGCCGGAAAAGGAAACGGAAAGCAGAAAATTGCAGGAAGCTGTCGACAAAATCCAAAACCGCTTCGGAGCCGGAAAAATAGCCAGGGCAGGCGCGCTGTCTGGAGGAAAAAGTAAAAATGAAAGGCGTCTGCCGCAGGGAGGAAGATGTGCGCATTAGGCTTGGGTTAGTTTCCGCTTATTCCCTTCTTTACGGAACGCGAAAACCGGAGGAACTGCTGGACAGGGCGGTTTCGTTTAACGCAGACACGGTTTCAATCTGCGATATTAACAATTTATACGGCGTTCACTCGTTTTTGGAGGCGGCTAAAGAGAGGAATATCAAACCCATAATAGGGACAACTTTTGTATGGAAGGAAAAAACAAATTCTAATTCTTCTTTTCCCGCTTATCATTTGCAGTGTTTTGCGGAAAACAGGGCGGGTTTTTCCCGGCTTTGTGAATTGCTTACGCTGCGAAATAATGACAAGGATAATTTCAATCCGCTGCCGCTTCTGCGGGAGGACTCAGGCGGGCTTGTTCTGGCTTCCTGCGATGAAGATGTTTTACGCCGCCTTGCCGGGCAGGTCAAGCGCCTTTACGCCGCCATTACTCCTTTGGACATCAGGGCTGTAAGCGCCGGCCGCGCTTTGGATATACCGCTCGCCTTTATTGACAATTCAATATTTCTTGAACAGGACGATTACCCCGTTCACCGTGTGTTACGCGCAATTGATCTGCTGAAAACCACAGGCAGTTTGGAGCCGAATGATACTGCTGTCAGGGAGAGCGTATTCCGCCCATCAGGCGATCTGGTCAGGCGTTTATCGTCATGGCCCCAGGCTGTAAAGGGCGCGGAGGAAATAGCGTCAATATGCAATTACAGTAATATATTTGAAGGCTGGATATTTCCCGGTTATGAAACAAACGGGATTTCTGTGGATGAAGAGCTTTCAAGGCGCGTTTTCAGCGGAAATGAAAAGCGTTTCGGGGAATTGGGAGAATATGAAACAGGACGCATTGACTTTGAACTGAACATAATAAAAGAGAAGGGCTTTTCTTCGTATTTCCTGCTGATTGACGATATTGTTAAAATGGCAAGCAGAACCTGTGGCCGCGGTTCGGGAGCGGCATCAATTGTTTCTTACGGTCTTGAGATAACCAATGTAGATCCGCTGCGGCATAAACTTTATTTTGAACGGTTTTTAAATCCTGTCAGGCCCGATCCCCCCGATCTGGACATTGATTTCGCCTGGGATGAGCGGGACGATTTAATCAGGGCGGTTATTGAAAAGTCCGGCCCTGACCGTTGCGCACGGGTCGCAAACCATAACATGTTCCGCTACCGTTCAGCGTTACGTGAAACTGCCAGGGCGCACGGCTTTACTGACGCTGAAATTTCGGGAATTGAAAGAAAGTTGCAGATAACAAACGATAAATCCGATCTTTTAAACGATCCATTGTGGAGCGAAATTTTTCAAATCGCCGCCAGAATTGAAGGGCTTCCGAGGGGGCTTGGTATGCACTGCGGAGGGCTGGTCATTACTCCCGGTCCAATACGGCGGTATTCGCCTGTAGAAAAATCCGCGGAAGGTTATCCTCTTTTGGCATGGGAAAAGGAAGGAGCGGAAGCCGCCGGGTTTGTAAAAATAGACCTGCTTGGCAACAGAAGCCTTGCCGTTATCCGGGACGCTGTTATCAATATAAGAGAACAGGGAATAAAGAAAAGCGAAAATGGAAAAGAAAAATTAGAAAACAGAATAAGCAACGGAGAGCAAAAAACGGAGAACAGGGAACAAGTTGCGGCTAACAAATTTGTGATTGACAACTGTGACATACAGGACAGGTTAAACCGCTCTGTTGATGACGCGGAAACAATTGAAGCATTGGCGCGCGGGGACAGTATCGGAGTATTTTATATTGAAAGCCCCGCGATGAGGCAGCTCCAGAAAAAAACCGGCAGGGGAGACTTTGAGCATATCGTAATCCACTCTTCCATTATCCGGCCTGCGGCAAACAAATTTATATCAGAATATGTGCGCCGCCTGAAGGGAGCCGGATGGGAACCTTTGCATCCGAGGCTTGAGAATATTCTCAATGAAAGTTACGGAATACTCTGTTATCAGGAGGACGTATCAAAGACTGCAGTCGCGCTCGCGGGATTTAATGAAGCAGACGCGGACAAACTGCGAAAAATCATAGCGAAAAAAATGGGTGGAACAAAACTGGCCGTGTATCAAAGTAAATTTTTTGAAGGCTGCGCAAATAACGGCGTCAGCGATGAAACCGCCAAAAGGATCTGGGAGATGATGCTGTCCTTCGACGGTTATTCGTTTTGCAAGCCCCACAGCGCAAGTTACGCCATGGTTTCCTTTCAGTCGGCGTATCTGCGCGTCCATTACCCGGCGGAATTCATGGCGGCCGTTTTGTCAAATCAGGGCGGGTATTACCGTCCTCACGCATATATTGCCGAAGCGCGGCGCATGAAGCTCTTCATAACAGGACCGGATGTCAATACATCAAGATGGCATTATCATGGAATGTCAGCCGAAGGAGAAAAGAACAGGGAGAAAAGCGGGGAGGGGAAGAGCGGCTGTTTTCTCAGGGGGACTGTTGTAATTGGATTGATGGCGGTTAAGGGGCTATCCGCAACAGGGGCAAACGCGGTATTGGAAGAGAGGGACAGGGGCGGCGAGTACAAAAGCCTTGATGACTTTTCAGGGAGGGTAAAGCTCAACCGCGATGACATTATCGCCCTTTGCCCCGCAGGAGTTTTTGACAGCATATCAGGCGGCCTTCCGCGTCCCTTGCAGGCCCGCTGTCTTTTGGGAAGCAACAGGGAACAGAATAACAGTAAAGACAGAAACGGCGAATTGTTTGAGAATGATACCCGCAGCAGCGCATCCGTGGCCGGAAACTTCACCGCAAAAGCCCGCAGCGGAACAATAACAGAAAAAACCGCGAAACAATACAGCCGTGCCGATGAAGACAGGGAATTGCAGGAAGAGTACAGGGCATTGGGTTTTCTCAGGAATATCCATCCGCTTGCTCTGTGGAAAGATGATGTGTTAGCTGTAAAGAACAGGGTTAAAGCTTTACATATCGGGGATTACACAGGGCGGAATGTAAAAATGGCCGGGTGGCCTGTCACTCAAAAGGATGTATGGACAAAAGACGGCCTTACCATGTGTTTTTTGAGCCTGGAAGACGAGACGGCTCTTTATGAAACTGTAGTTTTTCCGCAAATCTATGAGAGGTACAGCAAACTGCTCTTTGACCAGCAGCCGCTGTTGGTTTACGGCAAGGTAACAAATGATCAGGGAGCGATTTCCCTCGAAGTTCAGCGGATAGAACTTCTGGCAGGGCTGGCTCATGCTCCTGAAAAATCGCGTCTTATGAATAACGCTAAAATCATGAGCCTTGACATCTTAACCTGTAAATGATATAAAAACAGAAACTGGCGGCATAGCTCAGTTGGTAGAGCAAACGGCTCATATCCGTTGGGTCATAGGTCCGAGTCCTATTGCCGCTAATTTAATTGCGTTTTTACGTTAAATATTAATCCCTGTGTCATAATAAATAAGACTTTGGGTGTTTTAATCCGTCTGATTTTACCGGTATTCCGCAAATAAATATTTATAATCACTTTTCACATTCCCATTGAAAATTAATGAAAAAAGTGTTAAAGTATATGAATATGGGGAAGATCCGCCTCAAAACCGTATTGTGCGCTGGTTTGTACATTTTTGTTTTTGCTTTTTACAGCTGCATAATGGAACCGGTTAATATTGAGATATTCCTCGAAGATGAAACAGTTCAGGAGATAATTGAAAAAGGCATGACTCCTGAAGAACCTGGTCCTGTAGAACCGGAACCTGGTCCTGAAACAGAAGGCAGTAATGTAGAAGTTGAGCTGGAACCCATTAATGAAGGGGAGCCGCAGTTATATAGTGGTTCAAGTCCGATAAACGGAGGTTCGGTAGTTACATTATCCTACTATGCGGGTTCAGGTACGGCGGAATCAGTAGTCATATCGGTTCACAATCACGGTGAATTTGCGGAAATTAACTGGTATTGCGGTGATATTGAAACGCCATTGGACACAGTCAGCGGAGAGAAGGGAGAAGAAATAACCGTAACATCAGGGACTAGCCCGTTTGATTTAGTCGGAGACTTTTTATTAACGGTCATTACACAGGACGAGCAGGGAGTACAGAGAAGTTCGTATGTTACAATAAGGATTGTTTTAAACTAATGTTTATTATTATGCTTTTGCATTTTCAATAAAGTAATTTTTTAGGAGGAATGATATGAGGAAGTTTAGAAAACACAGCTTGCTGGTTTTGGTAACGGCGGCGCTGTTAATGACAGCGCTGGTAACTGGTTGTCCGGCTCCGGATACAACATCGGACGGGCTGGATCCAAACATGGGATATGTCCGGCTGAATATTCAAGGCGTCAGCAATTTAAGAACTATATTGCCGACAGGAATAACTGTAAGCAGCTTCAGTTCATACGAGTTGAAATTTACGGCAACCTCCGGCGCTCCGGCAGCAAATGCTACCTTCACCAGAACTTCAAGCAATATAAATTCTTCACCTGTTGAACTAGTACCTGGAACTTATGATTTGGAAGTAGTTGCCTATACGTCAGCAAATCAAGTTGGACCAGCGGCGGGGTATACTCAAAGTGGTATAACCATTGCTTCAGGCTCTGCTAATACTGATATCAATATATCGCTAACAGCGTACAGCCCGGGGGAAGCTGAAGAAGAAGGTATCTTCAGTTGGAATATTAATTTATCCGGTGTTGACAATCCTACATCTGCGACAATGACAATAACGCCATCGGGTAAACCCGCATTGCCAGATATTAATTTAATTGGCGATAACGCACGTCCAAATGATACAGAAACACTTGAAGCCGGCTACTACAGTGTGTTATTCACAATAGTAAAATCTTCTGTAGAATTCAAATTCCAACAAGCGCTATGGATATACCAGCATATGACAAGCGCATTTACTTTTGCATTTTTGGATGCCCATTTTGGTGTAACGCCTTTAACAGTTACATTTAATGTAAACGGCGGAGATTCACTTGGAGTTGGAGGTACAACTCAAGTTATGCCAGGCGATGAAGTAGGCGATTTACCAACACCAACCAGATCAGGTTATACCTTCCTTGGCTGGTGGACAATAAATGGCGGAACAACAGATAATACTGGAAGTTGGGGTACTCCATTTACAGCCTCTACCGAAGTTAGTAATAATATAACAGTATTCGCGAAGTGGTTTGAAAATGGCATACAAGGTTCTAGTGCTCCAACATTTAATGATAATTCAATCGGAGGCACAGCGCTTGCATTGCAGTACGTTGTTAATGGTTCAGGCGGACCAGATGATGTAGATTCCGGAACACCGATTACAATCAATGTTAATGAATCTATAGTAATAACAATAACCAATGTCTCATCATTTGAAAATATTGTCTGGACATGGAATAGCGATAATCTGAATGCTCAAGTTACTAATAATGCACTTACAATAGATAATACAAGTGCAAATACTATTAATACAACAGCCGCAATTACCTATTTGATTTTTGTAACGGCAGGTACTATTTCAAGCGGCCCGCCGCAAAGTACATACTTTACAATTAAAGTTGAAGCAGCAGGACCATAAAAGATCACGCGAACCATAGGTTCGCCATAGTTCGCGAACCATAAGTTCGAAGGCGCACGAAGGAACTGCTTTGTGCGCCTTTTTTGTCTTTGCGGTAAACATTCTTGCTTAATCAGATAGTTTTTTAATAATTTTTTATAAACGAGTTAACGCCGGTTTTTCGGTCTATGATGCCGAACTTGTATCCAATGCCAAGTTTAAGAACCGAGCGGTTGTAATAAATGACAGCAGGCTGCGGGTATAAATTACCGTACGGATTGTTCATTCCGGCGTTTGTAAAGGAAAACATATAACCTGCGTCAACAAAAAACGAGCCGTTTTTGCCGCCCTTTGTTCCAATCTGAAGACCGCCGCCAACTGAAAACAGGGGAAATTCGCTGAAAATATCAGAGATCAATATTGGGTATGTAAAGGCGGCGTAGGGTTCAATAACAATATGCGGGAAAAATTTAAGCGGGAATTTAAGTTCCGCGCCTGCCGCTAAATTTAAAAAATAATTGTTTCTTGTGTCTCCCATGCTAAGCTGAATATTCAGCTCCAGACTCATGAAATTTAAAAATTGAAATTCAATTCCCGCAGTCGCTCCCGGCATGGCCAGGATTTTATTGTCCTGCGGGGAAACCCTGTTTGGATGGCTGAAAGTTCCTTCATAAGCACCTATGCCACCGACCAGACCGTCAGGCTGCAGCGAAAAAAATGTTATTGGATAATCGAAAGACGCGCGCAAATACAGTAATTTATTCTGCCAGGTTGTATCGATTAAATCGGACTTTCTGGGCAGAGGTATGGAAATCGAGGCTCTTTGAAACAGAAACTGGACATAATCGTACATTTCATAAATATCATTAAAAATATATTCAAAATTAAGTATTTCTTCATCATTTAAATTATTATAAATAATTATTTTAATAACCTGTTCGATTACTGCTTCTTCGCTTTCATCTTCAGAAAATGAGGTTTCGGAAATTACATAATTTAAAACGTATTCGGCTTCATTTAGTTTTCCGGCGATGATATAACCGGATGCAGACGCTTCTTCGGTAAATCTTTCAGTAAAATAACTTGTAAGGCCGTCTCTGTGCGATGTTCCGTTTATTAAAAGGGAACCGGCGGGTTTTTTCTGGGCGTAAGAGGTCAGCGCCAGAACTAAAAATACAAGTGAAAACAATACTTTTTTCATAAGGATGTTCTATAAATATAAGTTTACATTATTTTTAGGTAAAATTCCAACTGAAACAATATTGAGTCCCTGTGATTTTGTAACTCTGTTGACGTTTTTATGTTTTTTGTAATATAATGATGTTTACTATTCGGCAATTCAGGTAAGATTTTTACGAGGAGGAAATCAATGGATATTGCAAAAATTAAAGGTTGGTGGAAAATACGGTTATTGCTCACAATTGTGGGTAAAAAGTGCCTTAAGGAAATGACAAAAGCTTCAAAAAACGGTAAAAAATCTTCTGCGCAGTGCCTCAGGAGCACTCTTCTCTGGGCAAAAGACTCGGTTTACGGAAAAGAACATCATTTTGCGGAGATTTTAGCGGCAAAAACCGACGATGAATTGTTTCAGTTGTATCAGAAAAATGTCCCAATCAACAGTTACGAGGATATGAGTCCCTACATTGAGCGCCATAAAACCGGCGAGCCTGATATACTTTTTCCCGGAAAACCCAAACTCTACGCCACAACATCCGGGACTACAAAGGAACCTAAATGGATTCCTGTCAGCGAACATTATTATAAGATGGTATATAAAAAGATGAATCAGGGCTGGTTCTACACAATGATCATGAACAGGCCCAAGGTATTTTACGGCACAACGGTTATCATTGTCGGCAAGGCAATTGAAGGAGCGGCGCCGGACGGGACTGTCTATGGCTCCATATCAGGAGTTATGTCCCGCGATATTCCTGAATTTATGAAATCAATTTACTATGTTCCTGTCGAGGTGAATTATATACCGGATTACAAGGCACGGTATTACTGCATAATGCGTTTTGGCATTGAGAAAGATGTCACTCTCCTTCTTACCGCCAACCCCAGTACATTGGTGGAAATGCAGACCAACATCAATGAATTTTTCATTGACTATTGCAATGATATCGAGAAAGGAACAGTCAGCGATAAATTTACCATACCCGATGATATCCGCGCGGCTCTTGTCGCGTTTGCCAAACCTAACCCGGCGAGGGCTGAGGAACTGCGAAAACTTAAGGAACGCTTCGGAACAGTGCTTCCCAAGCACTATTGGCCGAATTTGCAGGTAATAAACACATGGTTCTGCGGAAATACAAAAATTTATTATGATAAAGTCCGCGACTCCTTCCCGCCAGATGCCGTTTTCCACGAATTCAGTTATGTCTCTACCGAATGTAAGGGCGGTCTTGTGCTTAAAAGCAACACGCAGGAAACAACTCTTTTCGGTCATAAAATTTACTTTGAATTCATCCATGAATCGGACATTGACAGCAAGACCCCGAAGATTTTACAGATTCACGAACTTAAGGAAGGTCAGCGTTACTGCCTGCTGGCTACTACCAGCGCCGGTCTTTACCGTTATAACATGAACGACCTTGTGGAGATTTCAAGTTACTATAACCAGTTCCCGCAGATTAAATTCATTCAGAAGGTGAACGGAACCATCAGCCTTACCGGAGAAAAATTGCATGAAAGGCAGTTTATAGAAGCTGTGCATGAGGTCGAGAAAAAAACAGGAAAGATCGCTCCCTTCTTTGTCGGGTTCGCCGATCCGCAGAAATCAAATTACAGATTTTATTATGAATTCGCGGATCAGAGTATTTCCGTATCTGAAGCTGAAGAATTTACAAAACAGCTTGACAGCTGCCTGCAGGAGTACAATCCTGAGTACAGGGAAAAGAGGGCATCCAACCGCGTAAAAACACCTGAAACCGCTCTGCTTGGCCCTGAAGCGTTTGAACGATTCAAAGCTGCGTGCATAGACCGCGGTTACCGCGACGGGCAGTTTAAGCTTAATCTTCTTATGCAGGACGAAAAACGGCACGCCATGTTCAAAGAGCTGGTTAAATGAAATTTCCTTCCAGCATCAGATGGATACGTTTACAGGCGGTATCAGGCGGCGTCATCGAGGGATTAACAGAGGATATGCCTGAACAGGCGGTTGAGGAGCCTTCGGGTAAATCCTCTTGCGGTGAAACATCCAATACCGCCTGCATAAAAATGCTTCGCAAAATCAAAGGCATTATTTTCGATTTTGACGGCACATTATTTGATAATAAACTGTTCGGTTTCCGTCTTGTTGCAGCTAACCCCCTGGACGCGATACGTATCCGCAATGAGCGGATAGTGCGCAATTATTTTTCAGGCCGCGATTTTTTAACAGCGGAGAATTATTACAGGGCGTTTTTTGTCGGGCTTGGAAAGATTTGCCTGCAAACTCCCGAAAAAATGAAAAGCTGGTATTTTAACAAATACATGCCGCGCATGGTGCGCGTAATTAAAAAATATTACAGGGCAAGGCCGGGGCTTGATCTGCTGCTTCAAAGGATGGACAGCCCGGAAAGCCCCATAAAGGCCGCGATTTATTCCGACTATCCGTTTTTAAAAGAGCGTATGGAAGCTGTTAACCTTCCCTATACGGAAAAGATTCGTCTTTACAGCCCCGAATCATACGGCGCGCAAAAACCAGCAGTCAGGCCGTTTCTGCAAATTGCCAGGGACATGTTTCTTTCGCCTGAAGAAGTCCTTGTAATTGGAGACCGCGAAGATACAGACGGTCTTGGCGCTTTTCACGCCGGTATGCGTTTTTTCTGCCTTGAAACAGGCAACAAACGTTACCACAGCCTGGATCCAAACAGGCGCAAGCCCGAAGGAGAAAAGCTCGGTCCTACGCTTTTAATGTACGCGGGCGCATGGGACGGTTTGTGCAGTATTTTAAAAAACAGGATTGGCTGACCCGGTAAAATCAGTCGCCTTCCGCAGGGTAGGGATTATTTGTGATGCCTGCAAGGCGTACAACAGCCTGGTGGCATTCCTTACGCAGTTTAACAACAGCCTCTTTGCGATCTAGTGTTTTATCAAGCAGAATGGGCTCGCCGATGCGCACCGTAATCAGCGGGAGTTTTTTCATACCCCGCATTGTGCGGATAAAGTTTACTATCGTAAACGGGAAGTGAGGCTTGCGGTAGGAAATGGCGATTGGAATAACCGGAAGATTGTATTTCTGCGCCATTGTAAAAACGCCTTTTTTAAACGGCCTTATCGGAACAAAGTAGTCAAAACGCGTGCTCTCAGGATATACGTGTATCCATTTTTTCTTTTCATGAATTTCATCGAAGGCGCGGTTAAAACATTTCATTGTACTGATTGTGTCGGGAATTGGGATGCCTCCGGCATGGAGGATATACCCCGCGTCAGGTCCTTTCAGGTGTTCCTTCCACGCCGGAAAATACATTGTACGGTACCGTATCGCCTGCGCGATAAAAAGAAAATCCCAGCGCTGAACATGGTTTGAAACAGTCATGGCTCCGTCTTTAAGTATCTTTCTGTGTTTGCGTAAAAAATGCCTGCCTTCAATTTTAATGCCGTAGCGTATAATGCTTAATGGAAACACAATTATAAATATTGCCGCGTACATAAAAAAACGGATAAATTTAAATCTAAAAGACTTGTTCAAAAAAGGATAATTTTCATCTATTTTTATATCGCGCAGATTAATTACTTCTACCATGTGATCATCCGGTTTCTCCGGATATACAATGCCAAGATCGGGTACATAAGGTTCATTCATGTTAATTTCTCCGGTATCAGCCAGCGTCTTCAATTAAATTTTTCATGATATATTCGCGTCTTTCCGGGGTATTCTTGCCCATGTAGAAGTTAAGCACCTGCGGAACCTGTTTAAGCGTGTTAACCGAAACCGGCACTATGCGCATATCCTCCCCTATGAACTGGCCGAATTCTTTCGGGCTAATTTCACCTAACCCCTTAAAACGGGTTATCTCGCTCTGGGAACCAAGGGCGGATGAAGCTTCATCGCGCTCTTTTTCCGTGTAGCAGTAACGGGTTTCCTTCTTTGTGCGCACGCGGAACAGCGGCGTTTCCAGGATGAAAACATGGCCCGCGGTGACAAGTTCCTCGAAATATGACAGAAAAAATGTTAACAGCAGATTGCGGATATGGAAACCGTCAAAGTCGGCGTCTGTGGCGATTACAATTCTCGCGTAACGCAGTCCGCCAATATCGTTGTCAATGCCCAGAGCCATCATCATGTTGAAAAGTTCTTCGTTTTTGTAAATGGCGGCACGTTTTTTTCCGTACACATTTTCTACCTTGCCGCGCAGGGCGAAAATCGCCTGAGTCATCACATCGCGGCTGGAAACAATGGATCCCGCGGCGGAGTCGCCTTCCGTGATGAAAATTGTGGAGGTCTCCCCGTCCTGGCCGTCGTCAAGGTGGTATTTACAGTCTTTCAGCTTCGGAATTTTTAGGGCGATTTTTTTCGCCGCTTCACGCGCTTCCTTTTTAACGGCGTTCAGTTCCGTGCGCAGGGATTCATTTGCGGTTATTTTCTGTTCCAGTTTTTTGCTTGCTTCAGGATTCTTGTGCAGCCAGTCTTCCACAGCGTTGCGCGTTTCCTGAACTACCCACGCGCGTATATCGGAGTTTCCGAGCTTGTTCTTTGTCTGGCTTTCAAATACCGGATTTTTCAGTTTTATGGCAATCGCGGCGATTGTCCCTTCGCGCACATCCTCGCTGCGGTAATCTTTCTTGAAAAAGGTTTGTATGCCCTTTAAAAATCCTTCCTTGAAAGCGGAAAGGTGCGTTCCGCCGTCTGATGTATACTGGCCGTTAACAAAAGAAAAATATTCTTCGCCGTAATTGTTGGTATGCGTAAAGGCGATTTCAAGCTGACCGTTAGGTGAATGTTCGCCGCGGTAATATCCCTGCGGATAAAGACAATCCTCGCCTGTTTCTTCACCTAACAGATCATAAAGGCCGCGGTTAGAGACAAATTGTTTTCCGTTAAAGACCAGGACAAGGCCAGCGTTAAGATACGCGTAATTTTGTATCCGCTTTTCCACAAATTCCGCGTTAAAAACATAGTCCTTAAAAATTTCAGGATCGGGAATAAATTCCACAAGGGTTCCGTCCTTGACTTTCTCAATTTTTCCCTTGCGGCTGTTTTTTAATTTTCCCCTCTCAAAAATTGCCTCGGCGTATTCGCCGTTACGCACAGCGACTGCCCTGAAATAAACCGAAAGAGCGTTTACAGCTTTTGTTCCGACTCCGTTAAGACCGACAGAAAACTGAAATACATCGTCATTGTACTTCGCTCCGGTATTAATAATGGAAACGCATTCAACCAGTTTTCCAAGCGGGATGCCTCTCCCAAAATCGCGGACTTTAACAGAAGCTAAACCCGGCTTGTCGATATCCTTTATGGCTACTTCAATATGTTTTCCGTTACCCATGATAAACTCGTCTATGCCGTTATCGATTACTTCCTTTAATAAAACATAGATGCCGTCATCCGGGTTTGAACCGTCGCCGAGCCGCCCGATATACATTCCTGTCCGCAGCCTGATATGTTCAAGCGAAGAAAGGGTCTTGATTTTTGATTCATCGTAAACAGATGCCTTCGCGTTTTCTTTGGCTGCGGTCTTTGCTTCAGTTTTAACGGGAATGGCTTTGGCTTTATCCTGCGCGGTGGTCCTTACGGCAGGTTTTGCCTGCGCTTTGGCCGCCTTTGCGGATTTTGACGCAGGCTTGTTTCCCGTTTTGGATTTGCTTTTTACAGGCGCTTTTTTAACAGTTTTCTTTACAGGCATTGTCCCCCTCCTTTGCTCTAAAAAAAGAAATGATGGTTATTATATGATTTTATGGTTTTCTCCACTTTCAACTCTTACAATTGTTTCTTTAATTCCAGTATGCTTCTTTCGGATTCATGGACATTTTCTTCCAGGTCCAATATCGCGTTCTGGAGGTCTGTTATGCGTTTCTTTTTATCTTCAATTGATTTCATGAATTTTTCAATTTTGGAATTTTCCTCGTCTATCGCGAGGGACGCTTTTAGTTTGCCTATCGCTTTCTCATAATCAACTATCGACTGATTAAGCCTTACCGCCCTGCCTATAACTTCCCCGTCTTCCGCTGTAACAATGGTATCTATAAAATATTTACGTTCCGGCAGTATTTCCGAGTCAAGAATTCCTGATGCCTGCGCTCCGAAATTTCTGTATAAACTGCGAAGATCATTTTTAATCTGCGCTATATGGTTTGTCAGGGTTTGAACCTGTTTCTGCGGATTGCCGTCTATGCCAAATCCGGCGGAAATTATCCGTTTTTCATCTTTTAATACTGAAAGTTCATCCGTCGCGGCGCGTGAAAGGCGGCTAAGCCAGTCAATTTCAGTAAATATCGCCTCTACATTCTCAGCTTCGCGCGTTTCGCTTAACACAGGCGCTAAATTTGGTTTTGCCGGATTTTGATTCAAAACGGATGCGGGATCATTCTGGCACTGGCTGCAGTACCGTTCGCCGATATCTTTGTAAAGCTGCTCCTGATTATCCTGCGCCTTTGACAGAAAAGATTTTAAAACAAGTCCCTGGGCGCTTTTGCCTATCCAGGAAAAAACATTTCCGCCTTCCTTGTTTTCCAGTTCTTTTATGCGGATTTCAAGCGATTCCAGTCTTGACGCTGTAGCGTCAGCCTGTTCTCTGAAAAGCGAGGTAAAATCATTGTAGTCTTTATTCGCAAGCAAAGCCCTGCCCAGTCTGCGGTAAATGCCCGCCATTTCCTTTGAGCGTTCCTTTTCTTCCTGCTCTTTATGTTCTATGGTTTCTTCCAGTTCTTTAAATCTGCGGTTTTTTTCTTCTACTTTTAAAATAGCTGCGCTGGATTCGGAAATTTCACTTAAATAGGTATTGTATTGAAGTATATCGTCAAACTCTGCCTGCATATCCTTTGTCCGGAAATAAAGATTTTCTCCAAAATTTTCCAGAAGGGTATCAAGAGACGCGTGAGCTTCCATTTTTCCCCTATCAAGGTCATCTATTCGTTTTTTTCGATCATCCATACATACATAATACGTTATTTTGCTGAATTTGGGAATAGCTTGATCAATTAATACTTTTTAGTGTATAAGGTATGATAAAGAAGATAATTTCTGAAAAACAGGAGTAACTATGAATTTAAATGAACTAAAACACGCGGGACTAAAAAAATGGGTAGAAGAAGCGGCCGCTCTGATGACCCCGGATTCAGTGGAGGTCTGCGACGGCAGCAAGACTGAATATGACAGGATGGTTAAAGTCCTTATCGACGCCGGATTGGGCGTAAAATTAAATCCGGATAAAAGGCCTGGATGTTACTGGTTCCACTCTGATCCTTCGGATGTAGCCAGAGCGGAAAGCCGCACTTTTATAGCAAGTAAAAAAAAGGATGACGCAGGTCCTACCAATAACTGGACAGACCCTGAAGAATTAAAAGAAACAATGAGAAAACAGTACAAGGGATGTATGAAAGGACGAACAATGTATGTAATCCCCTTCTCCATGGGTCCTGTTGGCTCAAATATCGCCAAGATCGGCGTGGAAATTACAGACAGCCCATACGTTGTGTTTAATATGCATATAATGACAAGAGTCGGCACAAAAGTATTGGATGAGCTTGGAACCGATAAATTCTTCGTTCCATGTTACCATTCAATCGGCAAACCTCTTGCCGCGGGCGAAAAAGATACAAGCTGGCCATGCGAACCGGATGTCAGCAAGAAATTTATAAGTCATTTCCCCGATACTTATGAAATATGGTCTTATGGTTCAGGTTACGGCGGGAACGCCCTTCTCGGAAAAAAATGCCTCGCGCTGCGTATCGCGTCGGTACTCGCAAGAGATGAAGGCTGGCTCGCGGAGCATATGCTCATCCTAAAACTAACAAATCCGCAGGGCAAGGTAAAATATGTTACAGGTGCCCTGCCCTCCGCATGCGGAAAGACAAACCTCGCCATGTTAATTCCAACCCTTCCCGGCTGGAAAGTAGAGACAATCGGCGATGATATTGCCTGGATGAAATTCGGCGCTGACGGCAGACTTTACGCGATTAACCCCGAAGCGGGTTTCTTCGGCGTAGCTCCCGGAACAAGCGACAGCTCAAACAAGAGCGCAATGGATTCAATCAAGAAGAATACAATCTTTACAAACACCGGTCTCACAGAAGACGGAGATATCTGGTGGGAGCAAATCGGTCACGGCGCGCCTGGAGACACAATCACCAACTGGAAAGGTGAAAAAGTACCCTCTCCAAAAACTGACAAACCGGTTAAAGGACAGGAAGTCGCCCACCCCAATGCGCGTTTTACTGTTCCCGCAGCCCAGTGTCCGGTTATTGCATCCGAATGGGAAGACCCAAAAGGCGTTCCAATCAGCGCGTTCCTTTTCGGCGGTAGACGCCCGACAACAATTCCATTGGTAAATCAGAGCAAGGACTGGATACACGGCGTATTCATGGGATCGATAACAGGCTCGGAAATTACAGCCGCGGCTCTCGACCTGGAAGCCGGAACAATCCGCCGCGATCCCTTCGCCATGCTGCCATTCTGCGGTTATCACATGGGAGACTACTTTAACCACTGGCTTAAATTAGGCAAAAAGGCTCAGGATGAAGGAAAAGGCGATTTACTGCCCAAGATATTCTTTGTTAACTGGTTCCGTAAAAATTCAGAAGGGCATTTTGAATGGCCCGGTTACGGTGAAAACAGCCGCGTACTCGCATGGATTTTCGACCGCTGCGACGGCGCTGACAATTTCGTGGAAACGCCAATCGGTAATCTGCCAAAATCGGGCAGTATTTCACAGCCCGCGGACGTAAACAATGAAACAATGGCGGACCTTATCAAACTTGATGTCGAAGGCTGGAGAAAAGAAATCGCCGATGTCAGAAAAAAACATTATCCCCAGTTCGGCGACAAGCTTCCAAAAGAACTGTATGAGCAGCTGGACAAAATGGAAAAGGGATTAAACAGCTAACTTGATGTTTTCCTGATACTTCGTTTTTTGGAAAATGCGCAAGCCTCAGAAGTCTATACGGCTTCCGGGGCTTTTTTATTCTCCTACAGTTTCCCTGTACAGTTCACGGTTCAGCATGGACAAGATAAGAATTGAGCCTGCGGGCAGTTTGTATGGAACTGTAAACACGCCGCCGGCGTAATCAACGGTGAAGAGCCTTATGCGCTCTGTGGACGGAAGCAGCGCTTCAAGACGCACCGCCAGCGGATATGGATTCTGAGGTATCGTATAACGGAACAAACCGAAAACTTCCGTTTCCGCCATTTGCTCGGGAGTTGTTACCGTTAGCTGAACTACAGTGTTCAGGGAAGCGGTTGTGTCGGCAAGCGGCCTTTGAGAAATTACTGTCTCTCCTTTTTCATCTTCGTTCCTGTCCTGTATTGTAAAGAGATAACTTATGCCGGTATTGCTGATCACTTCCAGCGCTTTTGAAAGACCAAGCCCTGAAATTTGAGGGATTGTAATTGTGGCGTTTTCCCGTCCCCTGCTGACTACAAATTCCAGGTTTGTAAGACCGGATATTTCTGTCCCCGGTTCAGGCTTTTGAACAAGAATTGTGCCTGGAATTTCAGGTGAGTAATTATACATTATTGGTTCTTTTATAAAAAATATTGAAAGACCGCCCGACGCCGCGTAAAGCGTCTGCAAATCAATCCGCACTTCGTCGATATTGCGCCCTATAAAATTTTCCACCCTGTTAACAATTATTCCCTGGCTGACAACAAGGCGGATTCTCCTTCCCGCTTTAACAATGGTTCCGGGACGGGGTTCCTGTTCCAGAATGTACCCCTTGTCCCTGGATGTTTGCGAGTAACGCAACTGGAGGCGCGGATAAAGCTCCTTTACCTGCAGCTCAAGCAAAGCCTCGGTTAATTCCTTGCCTACGACATCAGGAACCATTACCTGTTCTTCGCCCTGGACTGCTATAAAAAAAACAGAAACGGCTATGATGCCTACCAATATCACCAAACCAACAACTGATAATATAAATAATCGCAGATGATTTGCTACATAACCTTCTACTGAACTAAATTCAAATCCCATAACTACCTCTTTAGCCTAACTGTGAACCGTCAAAATCACGGGCTCCGTTCAGGAAATCCTTCCACATAAGGGCTTTTTTTCCCTGATATTGCAATTCTGACACGCAGAGAATCCCGTTTCCCGTTTGTATCAGGATACCATTATTCTTATCAATTCCCAATACCTTCCCTGCCTGAAGAACGCTTTCTTTTTTTTCATGATCTTCCCTGAAAGGAGTGGCTTTTAATATTATTAATTCTTTTTCCTTATGATAAGTCCGGCATAAAGGCCAGGGATTAAAGGCGCGTATTCGCGCCTCTATCTGCGCCGCGCTGTCTTGCCAGTTTATAAGCCCGTCTTCCTTTGAAAAAACTGAACAGTAGCTTGCTTCGCTGTGATTTTGCGGCGTTCTGGTAACTGTTCCATCTTCTATACTCTGCAATAAATCGTTCAGCATAACAGACGCCGTAATCGCGATTGTCCCGCTGAGCGATTCTGCTGTTTCACCGCCTGTTAGCTGCAATTGCTTCTGCGAAAGAATATCGCCGCTGTCCATTTCCGGCGCAAGTGTTTGTATGGTAATTCCTGTTACGGTATCCCGGTTTAAAATCGCGGCCTGTACCGGAGAAGGTCCTCTGTATTTTGGAAGCAGGCTGGGGTGAATGTTTACCCCTCCAAGTGGAAACAATGCCAGAAATTTTGGCCCGAAAATACGCCCGTAGGCAAATGATACCAGAAGATCGGGTTTTAACCTGGATACCTGCTCTCTTAACGGAGCGTCAAGTTTTACCGGTTTTAAAGTCGGAATGACCGCTTCTGCCGCTGCTTCTCCCGCTTCTGTCGGCTGAGAAGCGCCATGCCTTCCTTTGGGACTGTCAGGGTTGGTAAGTACGCTTATAAGTTCAACACCCTTTTTATTACACAGCATTTTTAAAGTTGGAACAGCGATGGCAGGGCTGCCGGCGAATAAAATTCTCATAATTTATTTTTTTTCGTTTTTGTGGTTTTTCTTTTCATATTTCGCTATCAGTTTATCCCGCCTTTGTTCCGGCAGATAATCCAAAAAAAGAATTCCTTCAAGATGATCATATTCATGCTGGATAACACGCGCGAGAATACCGGTCGCTTCCAATGTATAAGGCCGTCCCTTTTCATTCCATGCCTGAACCTTAATCGCTTCGGATCGGATCACATTGGCATAAATTCCTGGAATCGAAAGGCATCCTTCTTCAACTTTGACCGTTTTTTGGGATGTTTCAAGTATTGACGGATTGATAAATACCCGTTCTGTGTCGCCTTCAACATGAGAGACAAAGATTCGCTTCATATAACCAATTTGCGGGCCAGCAAGCCCTACGCCTTTATCCCTCTTCAGAATTTCAAGCATTTGTTTTGCAATATTTGCCGTTTCTTCGTTAATTGCTTTAATCTTTTCCGCTTTTTGCCTGAGTATTTCGCTGCCTAAAGTGACAATTTGCATACAGGTATTTTACCAAAAATGATTATTATCATCAATGAGTCTATTTTACCAGAGGTTCCCTTAAATATTTTCCCTAATAAGCGCGATAAACGGCTTACCGTATTTTTCCAGTTTTATTCTGCCGACTCCGCTAATATCCGTGAATTGATCCAGGGTTACAGGCATTTTTTTACACATATCACGCAGGCTTGCGTCAGAAAAAACAATGTAAGCCGGAACAGATTCAGATGCGGCAAGCTCTTTTCTGAGTTTCTTCAGTTTATCAAGGAGCGCTTCATCCAAATCCTCAGGCGCATCCTGAATTTCTGGAGCGCTTGGTATTGATACGCGGCCAGCGTTTAAAAATGGTTCTTTAGCCCGGGATTGTTTTCTTTGTTCCTGCGGAAGTTTCATAAAAACGCGCTGTTCGTCCCTGAGCAGCGCACCGGCTTCTCCCAACGTTATTACAGGGTATTCGCTGCCTTCCTGCATTAATAGACCTTCATCAATCAGGTAATCCATAATGATCCTGATGCGGTGAGCGTCTGTTTCAGACATTATGCCCCATGTACTGAGCGTATCAAGTCCGAAGCGGAGAATTTTTTCATTTTTACTTCCGCGCAGAATGTCGGTTATCATTGTTTTACCGAAGCTGCGGCTGCGCTGCTTTAAACGGTAAACACATGAAACTATCTTTTTCGCTTCAATGGTAATATCCGTTTCATTAAATTCTGTAAGGCATATTGAACAATGACCGCATACGGCAGGTGCGGACTCACCGAAGTACGCGAGCAGCCTGCGGCGCAGGCAGCTGTCAGCCATGGCGTAAAAAGTCATTTGTTTAAGCAGCTCAAGATTGTGCGCCGCGAGTTTTTCGTTTACCGTCTCTTCCTCATCGTTATGTGTAATCAGGTACTGATTGATTCTTACATCCTGACCGCTGTATAAAAGAATGCAATCAGCCGGAGCGCCGTCCCTTCCAGCGCGGCCTGCTTCCTGATAATAACTTTCAATATTTTTTGGCATGTTGTAATGAATGACAAATGATACATTCGACTTGTTTATCCCCATGCCGAACGCGTTAGTTGCAACCATTACAGGTCTGCGGTCATATATAAAATCATCCTGATTTTTTCTGCGTTCGCTGTCATCTAGGCCGGCATGGTAACGCGCAGCGTCAATTCCGCAGCTTATAAGCATCCTGCATGTTTCATCTACCGTTTTACGCGTAGCGCAATAAATGATGCCGCTTGAGTTTTTCCGCTTTTCAAGACATTCAAGCAGCGCTGCTTTTTTATCTTTTGGTTTCTGCACTTCAAAATACAGATTTGGCCTGTCATAACCGGTATTTATTACAAACGGACCGCGCAAAGCAAGCATTTTTTTTATGTCATCGCGCACCTTTACTGTCGCCGTAGCGGTGAAAGCCGCCACTACAGGACGCGTATCCATGCCATTAATGAAATCCGCGATTTGCAGATAACTGGTTCTGAAATCATGCCCCCATTGTGATACACAATGCGCTTCATCAACCACCACAAGCGGAATATTATAATTGTCCGCGAAGTTAAGCATGTCAGTTTTTTGCAATCTCTCAGGCGCGATATAGAGTAATTGCACATTACCGCCTGCAATATCCCGCATTGCGCAAGCGTATTCCCCGCTGGACAGGGAACTGTTAAGAAAAGCTGCGCCGCATCCGGCTTCGCGTAACGCGCTCACCTGATCCTTCATAAGGGAAATAAGGGGAGAAATTACAATTGTTATCCCGTCAAGCAGCAGCGCCGGTATCTGGTAACACAGGGATTTTCCCGCTCCTGTAGGCATGACAGCTAACACATCCGTTCCTGCAAGAATGGAGTCAATAGTCTCCTCCTGACCCGGACGAAAGTAAGAGTAGCCGAATTTATCGCGGAGGATGGAATGTTTATTCATGTTTTTTGTCATATAAAAACATACAACTAATAAAAAACCCCAATGGCGGTTTACGACGTTCCGCCTGCGGCGGAATGTAAGCCAGTGCCGCCGTCAGGCGCACTGGCCGTAAACCGCTGCGCTAAATGACGTTTCGCCGCAGGCGGAATGTCATTTAGCGCTTGAGTATGCGACGTTTTAATGTCGCATACTCAGATGTTAAACTTGAAGAAAATTACATCGCCGTCCTGAACAACATAGTCCCTGCCTTCAAGACGGTATTTCCCGGCTTCCTTTATTTTCGCTTCGGTTCCGTAATTAAAAATATCCTCGCATGTGTATACTTCCGCCTTTATAAAGCCCTTTTCAAAATCGGTATGAATAACGCCCGCAGCTTTTGGAGCGGTATCGCCCGCGCGGATTGTCCATGCGCGGCACTCATCTTTTCCTGATGTAAAAAAAGTCCGTAAACCAAGTAAATTATAAACGCTGTGAATCAAAGCGCTAAGACCCGTTTCCTTCATACCTAAATCATCCAGAAACGCTTTTTTTTCCGCCTCGTCTTCAATGCCGCAAAGGTCAGCTTCAAATTTTCCGCAGATACAGACAGCGTCTGTTCCTTCGCTCTGCGCTCGTTTTTTAACAACTTCAATGTAAGCGTTGCCTGATTTTATTCCCTTTTCATCGACATTACACACATACACTTGAGGTTTTGCCGTAATAAAATGGCAGTCGTAAATAGCGGCTTTTTCCTCGTCATTTAAACCGAGAGAACGGATCGACTGCGCGTTTTCAAGAGCCGGGCTTATTTTTTCCAGGATTGAAATCACAAACTCATTCATTTTCCTTTCATTGGGATTCTTCAGTGACTTTTCCGCCCGTTCGCGCCGTTTGGCAGCCGTCTGTAAATCAGCTAACGCTAGTTCAATGTCTATAGTCTCAATGTCGGAAGCTGGATCGATTTTCTCATTTACATGTATAACATCGCTGTTTTCAAAACAGCGGACAATATGCGCATAGACAGAAGCGTCGCGTATGTGCGAAAGAAACTGGTTTCCCAGCCCTTCGCCCCTGGAAGCGCCTTTTACCAATCCCGCTATATCGACAAATTCCACAGTAGCGGGAATCGTCCGCTCGGGGATAAAAATCGCCGATAACCTGTCCAGCCGCGAATCTGGAACATTTATGATGCCCACATTTGCCTTGACAGTGCTGAAAGGATAATTCGCCGCTTCGGCGGGAGCGGAACAAAGAGCAGAAAAAATTGTGGATTTTCCCGCGTTGGGGAGTCCTAATATACCGCAGTTTAATGCCATGGTTAGTTATACACCTTTTTTCGCGGTAATCTCAAGCTCGGCAATATTGTTGGAATACATCAAATTCTCCCCTTGATTTGAATTTGGTATTTTGTTAAATTATCAATATACGTAGATATTATTAATTTTGGTAAGATTACATTTATATTGATGCAGCCATTATTTGCAAAAGGGAAAAAACATGCCAACTTATGAATATGAATGCAAAAGCTGCGGGCATGGATTTGAAGTTTTTCAAGCCATGAGTGATCCGCCGCTTAGGGATTGTCCGGAATGCGGTAAGGAAGTCCGGAGGCTTATCTTTGGCGGAACAGGTGTGATTTTTAAAGGTTCCGGTTTTTATGTAACAGATAAAAATAAAAGTACCGTAAGAACGGCGAGCAAGGACAATGGTAAAACAGATACAAAGACCGCATCGGCGAATAGTACCGGTAAAAGCGATTCTGCGCCCAAAGAAAGTTCCGCAAGCGGTGAAAATTCCATAGAACGCAGTTCCTCCAAAGAGCGCACCAAAAACTCTACAGATAAATCTGAGCTCAAATCTTCAGCGTAATTGTGAAAAAAAAACCGCGTTTTTACTGCGATAATTGCGGCCAGGAGGTAGGCAATGACGCCAAATCCTGCTCTCATTGCGGACGTTTTTTTGCTTCTGTCCGTTGTCCATCCTGCGGTTATGTCGGTGAAGATAAACTTTTCATTAAAGGCTGCCCATCCTGCGGTTATTCTGATCCTTCAAAGAAAAAAAACAGGAAGAAACTCTCTGTAAAGCCCATACCATTAATGGTTTATTTTATTTCCATTATTATAATTCTTCTTTTTGTTGTGCTACTTTCTTACCTGATTACCCGTTAGCTTCCTGTTTCATTCAAATGCAGGAATTATTGATACAGGCTGCTGGATTTCATGAAAAAAAATAAAAAAAAAATGAAAACCTCTTGATCTTTTTTTTTTGATTTGTTAAATTTTAAATCCGCCCTTTATTTTTCTTAAAGGGTTTTGGAGATAGTCTAAGACTGTGTCCGGATATTGAAGCTTGCGGGTTTGTTACCTGCAAACCAGTTAAGGAGTTTTTTTCGAATGCCTACTATCAACCAGTTGGTTCGTTTTGGACGAAAACAGGTAACCTCCAAAACGAAATCTCCGGCATTACAATCTTGCCCGCAGAAGCGCGGGGTTTGCACTCGCGTAATGACTGTAACGCCCAAAAAACCCAATTCAGCTTTGCGGAAAGTAGCCCGTGTGCGTCTTTCCCATGGAACCGAGGTTACCGCCTATATTCCCGGAATTGGGCATAATTTACAGGAACACTCTGTAGTTTTAGTCAGGGGGGGGCGTGTAAAAGACCTTCCAGGCGTACGGTATCACATTATCCGCGGCGCGAAAGATACTTTAGGCGTAGCGGATCGTAAACGCAGCCGGTCAAAGTATGGCGCTAAACGGCCCAAGGCTTAGGTTTTATATGGGTAGAAAGAAGAAGACAATTGATCGTGGCATTCTGCCGGATCCGAAATATAACAGTGTTATTGTTTCCAAGTTTGTAAACAGAATGATGTGGGAAGGCAAACGTTCTCTTGGTTTGCGTATTATTCATGACGCGCTTGGGATTCTACAGTCAAAAATAGAAAAAGAACCCCTTGAAGTTTTTTTAAAAGCATTGGATAATGTAAAACCTGTAATCGAAGTTAAATCCAGACGTGTCGGCGGAGCGACTTATCAGGTTCCTGTGGAAATTCGGGAAACCAGGCGCGAAGCTTTGGGTATGAGATGGATAATTAACGCAGCCCGTGCCCGTTCCGGAAAAGGAATGGGGGACCGTCTTGCAGCGGAAATCATGGATGCTTATAATAATACCGGGACTGCCTTCAAAAAGAAGGAAGATACGCATAAAATGGCAGAGGCTAATAAGGCTTTCGCTCATTATCGTTGGTAAAAACCTGTAGTATCCGGCGCGTAAAATGCGAGCTTGGCTGCTATTGAATAAAAGATGAGTTTTCTTTACAGTAAACTCTATGGTTTTTGAAATAAAACTTATCCGGCGCCTGTTTGGGAGCCGGTAAGTAGCACCGCGTAGCGGGGTTTGACTACCTGATTACTTAAAGCTCATAAATGAGCAGCGTATACAGGAGATCAGATGTAATCAGGAGGTTTTAAAAGGTTAAAATCATCGGTTTTACCGGAGCAAACGCTCCTGTCCGTACGTGGTAGTTTACATAACCGTTAAATACGGTTATGCCGGTTGTTTAATTTTATTAGGCCTCCGGATCCAAACCGATCATCTACTGCCGTGGACTGCTTCGCAGCTTTAAGCTGCACAACCGGTTCTGCAGAACATCATTGAGAGTACGGTTGTTGATTACAGGATGAGACAGGTGGAACGAATGTGGATTTATATGCTGACGCTAAACGTCACCGCTAATTTTCCGCTGTTAATCGTTTCTCCCCCTCATTAATTTGGCGATATTAGTGCTGAAAGCTGCGCTGTAAGTACTGTGCGCGGCACAATGCTATAGGATATTTCACGGTCTGGCCATACCGTTGGTTAGGTGAAGAGGCTGTGAATTTGGAATTTATTTTAAGGAAATTGCAGAACAGATGTTTTGCATTGGTTATTTTTAGTGCCCATAAGGAGGACACAAAATGGCAAAGGACAAATTCAATAGAACTAAGATCCACATGAATGTTGGAACAATTGGTCACGTTGATCACGGTAAGACAACACTTTCAGCGGCTATTACCATGCACTGCGCCAGGAAATTCGGCGACAAGGTAATGAATTATGATGAAATTGACAATGCTCCCGAGGAAAAAGCCCGCGGTAT
>WQSN01000036.1 GCA_009787835.1 Treponema sp. | reverse complement strand
AGGAATGATTCAAAAAGTAAAAGAAAATATCATAACAAAAAACCGGAACCTGTAAAAGAACCTGTACCGCCGCAAATAGCAGCTAATACAAACGCTGTAGCTGCGATATTCGAAGATCATGTTGATCTGCACAGAGACGGGAGTTTTCATGGAGCGGCAATTCGTAAAGGCGTTCGTTATAAACATAAAAATCAGGAATATGTATTATCGAGAGGTATCTTTTTTTATCCATCCGGCAACTTAAAAAGATTCACAGTAGCGGAAAAAACAGAAACCAATTTTATCGTTGATGGCAAAAATCTGGTTTTACATGAATATGAAACTGTATATTTTCATGAAGAAAGCGAGCGGCCAAAAACCTTAATGAATAAAAACTGGCTGGATATTGACGAAGACGGCAATATCACAGGGTATTTTAATGAAAAAAGCCAGATTCCCGATTATGACTAATGAACAAGGCTTCTGTTATCACCCCGCAAGAGCCGACAATTTCTCCCAGCGGCGGCGCACGGTGTCATTCACTAAAATTCTCTGGCGTATCATTACGCATAACAAAAGAGCAACCAGAACTCAAACAAAATCTTCGCGCATTGGGGTAAAGAAATCCACAAGCGTTCCCTTTTCCAGGCATACACAGCCGTGTTCTATTCCGTTCTGCTTGCACATGGTATCCCCCTTGCCGACTTCCTTAACTTCATCGCCTATGGTAAAGCGGAAGCGGCCTTCGGCAATGTATGTAATTTGAGTATGGGGATGGCTGTGTATGGCTCCTGAAGCGCCTTCTTCAAATTCATTTACCACACACATCATGGCATCGCAATAGGCCAGGACTTTGCGTATAACGCCGGGAGATGCCGCCTTGCCTTCAATATCCCTGAAAAAAACCCAGGGGTTGTTTTTATGATTATTCATAAATGATTTTATTATTATTACAGCATAAAAAAAAGAGCTTTACAGAGGTTTCATAACAAACAAGAATCAGTTATAATTAAAATAAACACAATTTCGTAAGTATGGATAAAAATTAAATGAATGTGACTGAAAAAGGAAAAAATTCCCATGTAAAATTTGGAATTTTCGCAATTCTGATCCTGTTATTTATAATTATTCTGATATCCATTATCAGGAAAGATAATTTAAACGATGATGAATTTCTGGCGCCTGTTATAACCATAGACCCAATCCGGGGCAGTCTGGAAAAAACACTGAGAATTACCAGTCAGGTAGAAACCGGCCGCCTCATTACCATGGTTCCCCGTGTGGGCGGGACGCTTATCTCACTTAATGTGAGGGCGGGCGATGAAGTAAGGGAAGGCCAGGTAATCGCGGTTATAGATTCCGCGCCTTACGAGCTTGGTTACCTTCAGGCGCAATCGGCGTATCAGACCGCTCGTTCCACTTATGAAAGAATCGAGCGTCTTTATCAGAGCCAGGGAATATCGCTTCAGAATTATGAAGAAGCGAAAATGGCGTATGAGGTTGCAAAGGCTCAGTATGAGCTGGCTCAGTTAAATATAGATTATTCAAGAATCCGCGCTCCCATGAACTCCACAGTCCTTATGAGCCATGGCGCAGAAGGCGGTCTTGTGGGCGTCGGAACGCCTCTTGTAACTCTTACAGACCTTGGCGACCTGAGAGTAAAAGTTGCAATCCCGGAAATTCATTACAGGTTTTTCGCTGATAACTGGAAAACAATGCCTGTCAGGATACACGCTCCGGCCATGGGAAATGAAGAGAGTTTTGAGCTAAGGCCTTTAAGCCTCGCGCCCTATGTATCGCCTGAAAACAGGAGTTTTCTGGTCGAGTATGAAATCCCCAGAGGCGCCGCCCGCGGGCTGCGTCCCGGTATGTTTGTAAATGTAATTTTCGTTCTGGATAAAAGGGACAATGTGTATTATCTGCCGTTCAGGGTTTTGGCCGGAAACAAACTGATGTTTGTAACAGAAGATACAAGAGCTCAATACATTGAATTTACTCCTGAATTTTATAACAATAACTTTTTTCAGATCCCCGCAGAAATGCGGAACAGGACTTTTATTCTTGAAGGGCAGCACTTTATCAATCCCGGCCAGAAACTGAATATTCTTTCAAACGATCTGTCTTACAGCGCGAATACCAGCGGAATACCGCGATGAAAATCTCGGATTTTGCAATAAAACATCCCAAGATAATTATGATGCTTCTTATCATTCTTCTGGTGTTTGGTTTAATGTCAGCCTTTAACATGAGGCGCAGTTTAATCGCCGATATGAGCATGCCTACTTTGGTGGTTGTTACAACCTGGCCTGGTGTAGGACCCGCTGATATTGAAATTCAGATAACCAATCCGCTTGAAGACGCTTTGGGTACCCTGACAGGACTCAATGAGATGTCTTCCGTATCAAGAAATTCAGTTTCTGTTATAGAACTTCAGCTGAGTTACAATGAAAAGGCGGAAAACAGGCTGTATGAGATAAGGGAAAAAATCAACAGCGCCATGAGAAATCTTCCTGACGATCTGCCCGCAGCTCCTGGTATATTCCAGTACAGCACCTCGCAGCTTCCGATAATGACAATTATAGTAAGCGGCGCTGTAAACAGCGGCGCTAACGGAGGCAGAAGCAGCCGCAGCGAATTATCGAAGTTATGTGAAGATGAAATAATTCCCTCATTGTCGCGCATACCAGGCGTTGTCAATGTCAACATGAACGGAAACTCCAGGGAAATTGTCGAGATTAATATTGATCTGGATCGGCTGAACTCTCTTCAGATATCGCTTCTGGACATCGCGCAGATTCTGGGCGCTTCAAACACCGCCCTCCCCGGCGGTTCAGGAATTTATCAGGGGTACAATCTGAATATCCGCACAGACGGCAGATACACATCGCTTAATGATTTTGAGGATCAGGTAATCGCTTTCAAGGACAGTCAGTTTATACGCCTGAAAGATGTCGCGGACATTGAAATAAAGGAAGACCGCAGAACCAATTATGTAATTTCGGACGGCGATGATGTTCTTGCCCTCTCCATAATGAAATCGCAGAACGGCGACAGCATCGCCATTAGCAGGGAAATCCGTTCCATTCTGGACGCAATGGAAAAACAATACAGCGGATCCCTTACTTTTACATATATCAAAGATGACGCGAATAATATCTCCATGTCTGTGGACTCTGTGCTGCGTTCCGCTCTTATGGGAGCGTTTCTCGCTGTAATAATTTTATTTATATTTCTGCATAACTCCAGCACCACACTGATGATCAGTTTTTCAATACCGCTTTCCATTCTGTTTACAATGCTGGGCTTATGGGTTAAAGGATCAAGCCTTGACCTCGTTACCCTTGGTGGAATAACAGCCGCCATAGGAATGGTGATTGACGCTTCCATTGTCGTGCTTGAAATGATACAGCGTCATTTTAACAAGGGAAAACTGAACGCGGCGGAAGCGGCATCCATCGGCGTGCGCGAAACAGGCTCCGCTTTAATCGCTTCGATGACAACGACAATGGCTGCGTTTTTTCCGGTATTGTTTTTAACAGGGCTTGCCGGAATTATTTTGCAGGATGTCGCATGGACAATGATTTTTTCCATCTTTTTCTCCATAGTAGTCGCGGTAGTTGTCATTCCCTTCCTCTGCGCCCTTTTTCTGAAGAAGGAGAAAGACACAGGGCTTTCAAAACTGCTCGCGTCCCGTGTTGAAAAATTCATGGATACCATGAACAATGGATACAAAAAACTTCTGTTAGGCGCAATCAACAACAAATTTTCCTTTATCGCGGGAACCCTGATTCTCTTTGCCATAAGCATTTTTTCCCTGCGCCTTCTTGGTTTTGAATTTCTCGCGCAGACAGATATGGCGGAAATTGTCGTAAATATGGAAACCCCTGGCGGTTATACCCTTGAAATGACGCGTGACAAGGTGCTGATGCTGGAAAAAACCATCGGGGAAATAATTCCCAATGAGCTTAATTCATCTTATTTTATCGCCGGCCAGGGCGGAGCTTTTGACATGGGTAATGAACCGAACCGCTCATACGGAATGGTGAAACTTAAACGCCTGAAGGACAGAAAACGCCATGTCGTGGAAATTATTAATGAGCTTCAGGATAAAATATCAAGGATGATTCCCGATGCGCAGGTGAACTTCAGTAACGGCGGCCTTTCCAATCTTCTGTCACTGGCGACAGGCGGCGAGGGCCTTGTTGTAAATGTATACGGCAACAGTCTGGACACGGTCGTGAACGCCGCGGAACAGATCAGGCAGTATATGGCGCAGGACCCGAATGTAGCGGATACTGATCTTGACATACGATTCAATCAGCGGGAAATGAACGCCCGTATCCTTAATCAATACCTTGGTTTACTGGGGCTTTCATCCTATGAAGCTGCGCTTACAAACCGTATTGTGTTTAACGGCATTTCTGTAGGAACCTATTACGCGTCCGACAGGAATTACCCGATAGAACTGCGATCAAACCTAAGCGGCGGCAATATTCCCGACGATGTGTTTTATTCCCTGGGAATCAATACCGCTGTCGGCAGCCAGGTATCATACGCCAGTTTTACGGAACTGGACATTGAAGAAACGCTCTCCCAAATCAACCACAGAAACAAATCCCGCTCAATTACTGTCAGCGCAAGCTTAAAAGATCCAAATGTCCGCGAAAGCACAAGCCGTCTTGAAACCCTGATAAAAACTCAAGGTATAGTTCCGGGCGCTTCATGGGAATTGGGAGGAACAGCGGCGGAAATGCTTTCATCGTTTCAGTCATTAATAATAGTGCTTGCGGTCGCTATTTTCCTGATTTATTCCGTAATGGTTATTCAGTTTGAACGCTTTACCCAGCCTCTTTTGGTAATGTCTTCCATACCATTTACATTGATAGGAATTACAGGAGGGCTGTTGTTGTTCAGGTCTTCGCTGAACATTGTGTCAATTATGGGCATTATAACCCTGGCGGGCCTTGTTGTGAATAACGCGATTATTCTTATAAGTTATATCAATCTGTTAAGAGACGAATATAAAATGCCGCTTGAAGAAGCGGTAATAACAGGCGCTATATCACGTTTAAAACCAATTCTAATGACAACTGTAACAACTCTTTTTGGAGTTATCCCGCTTTCCATGGCAACTGGAGAAGGTTCAGAAATTTACGCTCCGCTGGGACAAAGCATTTTCGGCGGGCTTTTCAGTTCCACTTTCATTACCCTGTTTTTTATACCGGTTGTTTATTTGATGCTGGAAGCGAGAGAAGAGAGAAAAAAACCAAAGAATATCCAAACAAACGTGTAGGATAAATTTTAAATATTTGAGGCTGTTCCAAAACTTTCAAACCGCAGGTTCGCGTTTTTGGAACAGCCTTAATTATCTGAAGTACTACTCTACTTTAAACTTCGCAACTTCTTTCATTAATACATCAATCTTGTCATGATTGAATGTGGATAATTCATTAACACGGTTTACAGCGATGTTTATCTGATCCGCGCCTGTAGCCATTTCGCTCATGCCGCCTGTAATCTCCTGAGTCGCATTTTCAAGGTTCTTGCCTTCCAGTATTACTTCCTTGGAACCATCCCGCATTTCCTCTGATTCGCTCTTAACAGACCGGGTAATGTCATTGAGGGCTCCAACAGCTTCCAGTATCTGTTTGCTTCCGTGCCCCTGCTCTTCCATGGCATTGCGGATATTCTCTTCCTGATCCGCTACTGTTTTTATATGTCTGTCAATGACTTCAAACTTCTGCAGTACATTGTCTGTCGAGATCGTAATCTTGTCGATTGAACTTTTTATTTTTTTCAAAACAGCGCTGATCGTTTTTGACTGAGCCGATGAATCTTCAGCGAGCTTGCGGATTTCAGCGGCGACTACCGCGAAGCCCTTTCCGGCTTCTCCTGCGTGAGCCGCTTCAATGGCAGCGTTCATTGAAAGTAAATTGGTCTGGCTTGCGATATTTTCCATTACCGCGTTAATTTCCAGCAACCCTTCTGATTCGCGGGTAATTTCTTTAATATCCTGCGCGACATCCTGTAAGCCGGTGCGGCCGACTTCAGAAGCAGCTTCAAGCGAGTTAACATTTTCCATGTTTTTCATAAGAGTCTGGGTAACCGACTGAACATTGGCAAGCATCTGTTCAATCGCTGATGAAGATTGAGCGACAGATTGAGATTGTAAATCTACCTGTTGATTGAGCTTGCTGATGTTGGCGGTGATTTGCTCCATTGTCGCGTTTGTTTCAGACACGCTTGCGCTCTGGTTGATTGCCCTTCCCTTGATGCTTTGAATATTTGAGGTAATCTCGTTTACCGCGGCGGCGGTTTCATTCATGTTGGACGCAAGCTCTGTGCCAATATCAGACAGATCTCTAGCTTGTCCCTTTATGACATTGATAAGATCCCTGATTTTAATCACCGTACCGTGAAGAGCGCGGCTGATATTCCCGATTTCATCATTGCCTTTCGCTTCAATGTTATGAGTAAAATCCCCGTCTCCGATAAACTGAAAGATCTCTTCCATTTTTTTAAGGGGAGCTGTAATTGTACGGGATATAATTAAAATAATTACTGTTATAACTGCCAGAATGATGACGCCGACTATAATCAAAATAAGAACCATATTATTAACTGCCGCCATAACCGTTTTTTGCGGCACAATGGTAGATACCATCCATGGCTTATCGCAGCCTCCGACAAAGAACTCGTGCGCGACTACTATCATCAGCTCATGATGTTCCTGTGAAAATATTGTTTCAACAAATGTAGTGCCGTTTTTTATTGAATTTACGAAGGTGTTAATATACGACCCGAACAGTTTAGCGGAAGCCTCCAGCGCAGCGCGTCCTACCCTGGAAGAGTCGCGGTGGCCCAGAATCATGCCGTTATTACTGTACAGCGCGGCATACCCGGTTCCAAACGGTCTGATCCCGGTTATCATACTTTGAATTTCTGTCAGTTCAATATCTATTCCGGCAACTCCTATTGTACGTCCCGCTTGTTTAATCGGAACTGTTGCGCTTGTAATCAATATCTGCTTTCCGCCGACAGTTTCGTAATAAGGTTCTACAATTGCCTCATTTCCCGATCTCAGCGAGGTAAGATAATATTCGGCATTCGTGTAATTTGTAAGATGATCCAATGAAACTATTCCGTTATTATTTGTCCAGTAGCTTATAAATCTTCCTGTTTCATCAGTTCCCGCTGTGTTAACAAACCGCGCATCCATACCGTCAAGGGCATTTGGCTCGTAAGCAGTCCATACTCCAACCCACTCAGGATTTGCTTCAGTCAGGCTGCGAAGTAAATAATTAATCATATCGCGCCGGCCTTCAGCGGGAACGGCTTCATCAATATCAGACACCATCGTCGCATAACTCCTGATTTCATCCATTGAGACTTCTAAAAAAGCCTTTGCCTTGTTTGCGGATACTTCGGTTATGTTGCCTATATTTTCAAATGCCAAATCTGTAATTGTACTTGTTGCAATCGCTGATGCGGCAATTGTTAAACCGCCGATACCAACCAAATTAACCGCTGAAATAATAAGAACCAGTTTTAATCCTATTTTCATAATATCTCCCTAATATAGCTAAAAAATTGAGGCTGTTCTAAAACTTTCAAACCGAAGGTTTGCGTTTTTGGAACAGCCTCAATTATAATATAATATAAATTTACTTTTAAATCCAGAGAAAATGTATATCCACATATTATAGAAATTAGTCTAAAATAAAACCTAATAATCCATGAAAACCACAATTTATTCTACAGAGGAAAAAATAATCTTTAACTGTGGCTGTTCCAAAACTTTCAAACCGAAGGTTTGCGCTTTTGGAACAGCTGCCATAGTTCAATTACGTAACGTAATTAATCTACCTTAAATTTGGCGACTTCCTTTATAAGTGTGGCAATTTTATCATGATTGGTAACGCTTAATTCATTAATACGGACTACAGCGACATTAATCTCATCTGCGCCTATAGCCATTTCGTTCATACCGCCTGTAATTTCCTGTGTCGCGTTTTCAAGATTTTTACCTTCCTGAATAACTTCCCTGGAACCTTCACGCATTTCTTCCGATCCGCTCTTTACATCCCTGGTAACATCATTAAGTTTTCCTATGGCGTCCAGTATCTGTTTGCTTCCCTGGCCCTGTTCCTCCATGGCGTTACGGATGTTTTCTTCCTGATCCGCAACTGTTTTTATATGACTGTCAATGGCTTCAAATTTCTGCAATACATTATCTGTCGATGAAGTGATTTTATCGATGGAACCTTTTATCTTTTTCAAAACAGTGCTGATGGTTTTTGACTGCTCGGATGAATTTTCCGCAAGTTTACGAATTTCATCTGCGACTACAGCGAAGCCCTTGCCGGCTTCCCCCGCGTGGGCGGCTTCAATGGCGGCATTCATTGAAAGCAGATTGGTCTGGCTTGCGATGTTTTCCATTACCGAGTTAATTTCCAGTAATCCTTCCGATTCACGGGCGATTTCCTGTATATCCGCGGCAACTTCCTGTAAACCGGAACGGCCCACTTCAGAAGCGTTTTCAAGCGATTGAACATTGTTCATGTTTTTAACAAGGGTTTGAGTTACAGACTGAATATTGGCAAGCATCTGTTCAATCGCTGAAGAAGACTGGGCGACAGATTGGGACTGTTTATCTACATGCTGATTGAGCTTGCTGATATTGATGGTAATCTGCTCCATGGTGGCGTTTGTTTCCGTTACGCTGGCGCTCTGGTTTATCGCCCTTCCCTTGATGCTTTGAATATTAGTGGTAATCTCGTTAATCGCCGCGGCGGTTTCATTCATGTTGGACGCAAGCTCTGTACCAATATTTGACAGATCTTTCGCCATTGATTTAATGGTTTGAATAAGCACTTTAATTTTATCCAATGTGGAGTTAAGAGCGCGGCCAATGATCCCGATTTCATCATCGCCCTTGACTTCGACAGTTTTGGTAAAATCTCCCTCGCCGATAAACTGGAAAACATCTTCCATTTTTTTAAGAGGAGCTGTAATTGTTCTGGAAATAATAAAAATAATTACCGATATAATTCCCAAAATGGCAACACCGAGAATAATAAGCACTGTCATCATTTCATATACAGGAGCCATAACCGTGCTTTCCGGCACTAAAGATCCAACAGTCCATGCTGTTTTACAGCCTCCGACCGTAAACGGAAAAGTAACTAAAATCATGTTGGCGTTGTTATCAGGTGAAAAGACCGTTTCTTCATAAACTACGCCGTTATTTATGGCCCGCGTAAAATCATTTAAATGGGTTCCCAATAGACTTGATTCTGTTGCCTGTACATTTTTTCCAAGCCGTGAAGAATCAGGATGGGCGATGATCGTGCCGGCTTTGCTGTAAACGGTTGATATGCCGACTCCCATTGGTTTTATATCACCTGCCATGTGTTGAATTTCAATAAGCTCAATATCTACTCCGGCAACCCCAATTACCCGGTTATCACGCTCGATTGGAACCGTAACGCTTGTAATTAATGTCTGCATGCCGCCTACATTTTCATAATAAGGCTCAACAATCGCTTCTATGCCGGATCTTAAAGTGGTAGTGTAATAATCAGCATTCTCATATCCCTCAAGCGCGGTCAGGACAACCTGATTGTTAACATGGCTGTAATAACTCATATACCTTCCGCTGCGATCGCTTCCTTGAGTGTTTACAAACTGCGCGTCCAAGCCGTCAAGGGCATTTGGTTCAAAGACAGCCCAGGCTCCGACAAAATGAGGATTCGCGTGAACAAGGGAGTAAAGCGTCAAATTAACGATTTCGCGCCTGCCTTCGGGAGGAACAACCATTTGAATATTGGAAATAAAATCCGCTATACTGCGAACCTCATCCATGGGAACTTCCATATAGGCTGATATCTTGTTTGCAGTTACTTCGGTAACGCTTGTGACATTACTGTTTGCCAGGCCGATAATCTCATTTGCAGAAAATATAACAGAGGAAATGGTTAAAGCGCTGATACCTACCAAATTTACCGCAGAAATAATAAGCATTAATTTTGTTCCAATTTTCATAATATCTCCTATTAAATAATTTTATGATATATATAATATTTATGCAAATATTATCCAAAAACACTAATAATTTATCTGTTTCTCTTTATTTTCCTATACCTGCGCACTTTATCAAGCACATTGCTTAAATCAAGCGGTTTACCTATATGGTCATTCATTCCGGCGTCAAGGCATAGTTCAATATCTTCCTTAAACACATTGGCAGTCATGGCAATAATTGGAATATTATAACCTCTTTTTCGTATAACGCGCGTAGCTTCGAGACCGTCCATTTCCGGCATCTGAACATCCATAAATATCATTTCATATTTATCTGGATTATCCATTATGGTGCGGACAGCTTCCAGTCCGTTTTCAGCGCAGTCAATCTCCACGCCGGTTTCTTCCATGCTCGCAAGCAGAATTTCGCGGTTAATTTCAATATCTTCTGCAAGCAATATACGGCACCCTTTAAATTCTCCGGCGTTTATGTTTTTCTGCTGCCTTGGCGTCTTGGAACCGTTTGCGCTCAGGCAGACATTCATGCAATCCATAATATCAGAGGCGAATAGCGGCTTCATTAAAAATTTGTCTACTCCGGCTCCTTCCGCCTTTTCATGTATGACAGTCCAATCCGTTGAAGAGATCATTATAATAACGCTTTTTCTGTTTTGTTTAGCATCCTTGATTTTCATTGTCAGTTCGATGCCGTTTATCCCCGGCATTTTCCAGTCAACAAAGTACATATCATATCCGCCGGATTGTTTTATCATTTCAAACGCTTCTTCTCCGTTCTGCGCGACATCACAATTTACGCCGTATTTTTTTAATATCTCAGAGAAATAAACAAGTATATCAGGAGAATCATCGACAATAAGAATCTGAATATTGTCCCAGTTCACTGAAGGATCCAGCAGGGGAACTACATCGCCTTTGCTGCGTATTGCCTTAAAATCAAATTTAAACGAGGAACCTTTGCCCAGCTCTGATGTAACGCTGATGGTTCCGCCCATCATCTCTACGATACGTTTTGAGATTGCGAGTCCAAGCCCTGTGCCTCCGAATTTACGGGAAATTCCCCTGTCTGCCTGTTCAAAAGCGCCGAATATCTTTGCAATCTGCTCGGTTGTAAGTCCTATACCGGTATCGGTAACCTCAATAACAATTGTACAAATACCGTCATCTTCAGATTGAAGAGAGGCGTTCAGGCATATAACCCCGCCTTCGGGCGTATATTTAACGGCGTTACTCAGCAAATTGATAATAACCTGCGTCAGCCGCTGATCATCGCATTCCAAAAGATGAGGGATACTCCCGTCTATCGAAATGTGAAATTCCTGCATTTTCTGCTCCATGCGCAGGCTGATGGCATTGATGGATTTTCTTAATATCTTTTCAAATGAATAGTCTGACATTACAAGTTCCAGTTTTCCCGCTTCAATCTTTGACATGTCAAGGACATCGTTTATTACGCCCAGAAGATGCGATGATGCCTCTTCAATTTTTCCGAGCGCGTAATTCTTCCTATCCAGACCCGGAGCGTTTTTTCCAATCGATGCCATACCCATAATTGTATTTAGCGGGGTGCGCATTTCATGCGACATATTTGAAAGGAAAAGACCTTTCGCTTCTGAAGCTATGGTAGCGCGCTGAAGCGCTTTTTCCAGATCGCCTGTCAATTGTTTAATGTCGCTCAGATCATATAAAAATCCAATCCCGATAAATTCATTCTGATCTTCCACGCGTACAAGCGTAACATCACATGGCACAGGTTTGCCTTCCGCTGTCTGATGAGGCCATTCAAATCTCATTATCTCGCCGTCTATCGCCTTATTCGTATACCTGTACGCTTCGGCTAGAGCTTTCTTGCCGTCCGGCAGAAACTCAGGCGAAAAATCTTCATAGTACCGATTGATAATATGTTCCTTCGAAGCGTTAAACATCCTTGAAAGCGCGTCATTGCAGTCTATAACCTTTGGAGTACCGTCGAAAATTGCCATACCAATCGGCATGGATTCCAGTATCGCCTGATTTACCCGCGCCGTCCTGAGCATTTCGGTTTCCATTTTTTTTATACTGCTAAGATCATACAGGAAGTACAGCATTATTATTTCATCTTCAACATTGATGCACACCTGTGTAATGTCGCATGGAACAGGAACGCCGTCGGCTGTTTGGTGCGGCCACTCTACCCTTATAGTCTCTCCTTTCATAACCAGTTCCATAATCCTGTCGGCTTCAGTATGGGCCAGCTTCCCGTCCGGAAGATATTTGGGAGTGAAATCATCAAAATAACGTTCAAGGATACGATCTTTCGGAGCTTTGAACATCTTGGTAAGTTCGGTATTGCAATCGATAATTTTTGGCGGGTTTCCTTTAAAGATTGTTAATCCTACAGGCATTGCATCCAGTATCGCCTGGTTTATCTGAGCCGTCATGGAAATTTCTTTTTCCATTTTTTTAATTCTTCGCATATCATAAGCAAACGCGAACCCGAAAAATTCACCATCCTGCTCGCTGCATGTTACGGTAAGCTGGCACGGTATCATTTCGTTCTCCATGTTTTTATGAACCCATTCAACCGAAAATGTATCGCCGCTTAGCGCCTGTTTTAACATATTGAACGCTTTATCTATGGATTTTTGGCCATCCGGCTGGTATTCAGGTGAAAAATCAAAGAAATTATCGAGAAAATACTGCTTTGTGGTATTGCAAATTTTTACCATTTCATCATTACAATCGGTAAAGCGGAGATTCTTGTCATAGGCTGTCATGCCAATCGGCGCGGTTTTTGATATTATCTGGTAAAATTTATTCGCTTTTTTTAATTCCCTGTCCGCATCTTCGCGTATAATAGCGTTCACGCAGAAAAACGCCGCGGAGCGCAGCATGCGAGCGCAATCCTCATCAATAAAACGTTCATTATGATGATCGCTGAAGAGCAGAAATCCCCAAAAACTCCCCTTTATAAAAATAGGAGTTATGAATACCGATAAAATACCATGGATACTCAAGAGCATCCCTTCCGGCAGTGAATTTACAGGACCGTTAATTTCCTTGCCTTCCATTAACAGTTTTTCGCACCGCGGCGCTATCTGCGAAAAAGTGATATCCGCAAGTTCTGGCATGGGTTCCACTGTACCCATTACCCTGTCCCAGCGGTATATCTGAGAGGTATGCAGACCGTCTTTTTTTGTATAATTCCGCCAGACATTAAGCCTGTCAAAATCCGCCATATCGGCGATCAGACCCATGCCTGTAGACATCATGTCATTAAATGTTTCGGTGCTGTTGGAGAGAAAAATCGCCCCAGCCTGATTCAATGTATCGGCCATTCTTTTCTGGCGTTCAAGTGCCCTAAATTCTTCCATAAAAGCGCTATCAATACCTGGCATTATCCATTACTCCTGTGCAAAAAACATAAAAGTATATTATCACATTGTATAAATTTATTTAATCATATAGGTCAATGTTATTACCAAAAATCATTTCTGGAAGGTCAGCCGCGCTTACGGCATTAAATTTTGTTTGATTAAAAATTATAATTTATAGTCAGATCAATTCAAGATTAAAATCAGTCAGCATCCTGAACAGCGATCACGGCAAAATCATCTTTAATTTTACAAAAAATTTCAATAAGAGAAGGATCAAAATGGGTGCCGGCTCCGTTAATGATTATCTGCGCCGCTTCATCCGCAGAGAAGGATTCTTTGTATGGCCTGACAGAGATCAGAGCGTCGTATACATCCGCAATCGCCATTATCCGCCCTTCAAGAGGTATGCTGTTTCCGCATAGACCGAGAGGGTAACCTGTTCCATCCCATTTTTCATGATGCGTTCCGGCGAATAATTTCGCGCATTCCAGAAAACCTGTAAAATCCGTGGCCTGTTCCATTTTCTCGATTACTTCCACTCCCTTTTGCACATGGGTTTTCATGATTTCCTGCTCTTCCTTTGTGAGCTTTCCCGCCTTATTCAGGATATTATCGCTTATTGCGATCTTCCCGACATCGTGAAGCTGGGATGACAGCAATATTTCATTCATGTCCCACACAAGAAGTTCATCCGAATATACGCCGTCCTCTATAAGCTGTTCCATAAACTTTTTCATGTATTTCTGTGTGCGGCTGATATGACGGCCGGTGAAAATATCCCGGAATTCCACAAGCTCCGCTATGGTGCTAATAATCGCGTTCTGAAGGTTATACAACTGATGCGTTTTTTCTTTCACCATCTTTATCAGGTTATCGTTGAAATCCTGCAAACTCGCTTTCTGTTTCTGAATCAGCAGATGGTTTTCTATGCGCATCAGCAAAAGAGCCGGAACAAAAGGTTTTGTAATATAGTCGATGGCGCCCAGACCCAAACCGTCATATTGATCGGATTCCGAAGATTTCGCGGTTAAAAAAATGACAGGAATATCCGCGTACTGTTTATCCGCCTTAAGAAGTTTCAATGCTTCAAGGCCGTTCATGCCCGGCATGTCAATATCAAGCAAAATCAGGTCAGGTTTCACATGTTTCAGGAATTCAAACATTTTATCGGCGGAGGATAGCGCGAAAACATCATAATATTCGCTCAGGATGCTTTTACCTATTGTCAGATTTGCCTTATTGTCGTCCACCAGCATTATTTTTTGTTTTTTACTGTCCTGCGTTATACTCACAATCTAATTATAATTTTTTTATTTAAGTTATGCAAAGGAATTAAAACAATATATGTTGATTATCCCGCTTTTTGACAGCGCGCATGCAGGAAGGCCGGTTTGGGGTGTATTTTGCGATTAAATTCAGCGGCCTGTGGAAATAAAAGATATATTATTAAAAGAAAATCATTTAGTAAAAAAATATATTATAATTAGCGAGTAAAATTTATTCTTTTACATTGCCGATTATAATTAAAAATGTTAGAATGGACACTGAATAATGCGTAAAGAAAATCCTGTTAACAATGAAACAGACGCGAATTATCTGGAACGTCCCCGCCTTCACTCCATGCTGAAAGACGCAATGGATTATCCGCTGATTATCGTATGCGCTGGTTCCGGTTACGGCAAAACGCGCGCTGTGCAATCGTTTTTTAACAGCTATGACGCCATCGCGCCGTGGATGCAGGTTTCCGAAAGGGATAATATACCGCTTCACATCTGGGAAAGCATTTGTGAAATGTCATTGATGGTATCGCAGGAATACAGCGCCCGCTTAAAGGAGATCGGATTTCCAAAGACAGACGAGGCGTTCTCAAAATTTATTGACTCAATGAAGAAACATATCGCCCCGCATCAGGGAAAAATAATCGGAATATTTGACGACTTTCATCTGCTGCAAAATCATGAGATACTGGGCTTTTTTGAACGCATGGTAAACTCATCTCCTTCAAACATGCGGATAATGCTGATTACGCGAAATATGCCGGATATTAATCTTGTAGGCATGAACATGCGCGGGAAAGTTTTTACAATACAGGAAGACATGCTGCGCTTTACAGAGGATGAAATCGCAAAATATTTCTGCCAACTGAACCTGCCTGTGACAAATGTTGATATACGCAATATTTACGATGACACACGGGGCTGGGCTTTTGCCATAAACCTTATTGGACGATCTCTTGCCAAAAATCAAAAATATGAGCGGTACGCCCTTGAAGCAATGAAAAAAAACATTTTCAGGTTTATCGAAGCTGAAATATTTCAAACCATTCCGCAGCCGCTTGAGCGTTTCCTGATGCGTATCGCGCTGCTGGATCGCCTCTCCGCCGGCCTCGTTAAAACGCTGGCAAATGACGAGAAATTAATCAGCGGAATGGAACGCCTGAACGCCTATATACGCTATGACTTCAATATGGACACATACATGATCCACCACATGCTGCGGGATTATTTGAGGCTTAAGCAGGAAGAAATTCTGACTGACAGGGAGAGGACGGATACTTACGAAACCGCGGCTGTGTGGTGTAACGATAACGGTTATCACCTGGACGCTTTCTATTATTACGAGAAATCCGCGAATTATGACGCTATAACTTTAAAAGTCGCTTCCTTAAACGTAGAGATACCGTCCGATATGGCGAAATATATTCTGGACATATTTGAACGTGCGCTTAAAACCGCGCAGCCTGATAATCCTCTATTCCCCGCAATGTATGTAAAACTGAAAATTAATATGGGGTATTTTGATGAAGCTTATATCTTTGCGGAACAATTTGTCAAAGACTGCGAAGCGTTATCCGAAACTCCGGAGCTGAACAGGGCGCTCTCCGCAGTTTACGCATCCTGGGGATCGGTGCGGCTGCATATGTGCACATATACCGACGTGTATGATTTTGACTTTTACTTTAAAAAGATGGGCGAATACTTCGACAAAAGCCCATACAAACTTATAGGAACATACAAACTGACATCATCCGCCTGGTCCCTGCTTGTCGGAACAAACCGCGAAGGAGCAATGGAAGAATACATCGCCGCAGTATCGCGGTCAGCGCCTCATTTAATGCATGTAATGAACGGATTCTACAGCGGCGTGGAAGATCTTTTACATGGCGAACTGTGTTTTTACAAAAGACAGTTTAATGACGCAGAACAATACCTGAAGCAGTCAATTGCCAGGGCCGGCGAATACGATCAATATGTCACCCAGAACAGGGCATTGGTTTACCTGATGCATATCGATTTCACCCAGGGTGATTATGGAAGCGCGACCGCGAGGCTGAAGGAAATGGAGTCGCTGCTCAATGAAAAAGATTTCGGAATACGTTACATAATATACGATATTGCCTGCGGCTTCTATCATCTGGCGCTGGAGCAGCCTGAACAAATACCGCAATGGCTGAAAGGAAATTTTTCCTCCTATGCGCATTCGTCATTTTTGGAGAATTACGCGAACCGCATAAAGGCGCGGTATCATTATAAAACAAATCAATACAGCGCGCTTTTGGCGTTTATAAAAAATTCCATGAAACAACCCATGATCCTGTTCAGTAAAATAGAACTTTTAACGCTGCAGGCATTGACTTTCTATCAGCTTAAAAAGCGGAGTGAGGCAATTGCCGCGTTTACCGAAGCTTACCTTCTTTCGGAATCGAACAAGATTATCGCCTCCTTTACCGAGCATGGAAAAGATATGCGTACCCTCACTTTGGCGGTTCATAAAGACATGTTATCCGGTAAAGCCGGACATGAAGAGACAGGCAGGATACCGCAGAAGTGGCTGGAGGATATTAACCGTATATCGTCGACTTACGCGAAGCGGAAGGCAAAAATGACAGCCGAATGCGCTCTTGCCAATAATCTTAACGGCGGAAATAAACTGACAAAACGCGAGATCGCGATTTTAAAAGACATGACCGACGGGCTTTCCCGCACAGAGATTGCGTCTAACAAAAACCTCTCGGTGAATACGATTAAAATGGCTGTTAACATAATTTACAGCAAATTGGGCGTATCCAGCCTGGGCGAAGCCATTCGCGCCGCGATAGATCAAAAATTAATTTAACCCCGTTCATGACGCGTAACATCCGCGTTAATGTTATAATCAGAAAACACAGGCCAGTCGCCGTCTGAAATCGATGAGAAACTCATTTCATCCACCTGTCTGTGCAGCCATGTAACGAGTTCCGTTCCATTCTTATATTTAAAAGAATCCAGCTTTTCCATTACCTGGTCTACCTTTCCCACATTGTACTCCACGCAGGCTTCGCGTAACTCATGCAAAAGCTCAGGGTCAGGAGATGCCGCGACCGGTTTTGCGTTTTTCCTGTCGATTATGGCGAGTCCGGCTTCGATTGAATCCAAAAGGTTTTCCATGTATTTTACAAAAGCTCTGTTTTCAGATAACACTTTTTTTGTCTTCTGTTTTTTCGCCAGCAACTCCAGTTTTTGCGCATGCGTTCCTGCCTGCATGGCGCCGATACTGAAACTTGATCCCTTTATTCCATGAACAGTTACAGCGTAATCAGCCAGATTTCCGGACTCAAGATACTTTCCGGTAATTCCGAGAAGAGGGCGCGTATTTACCGCGTATGACTTAAGTACCTTAAAATACATTTCTTCGTCGCCCAAAAAACCTTCAAGACCTGCTTCCATGTCAATGCCGTCAATGGTAATTCCGCCGTGAGCGCTCCTGCCGTCCTTCGCGTAAATATTGTTATTGTCCTGAATATAAAATCTATTAATAATCTCATTTCCGCTGCCAGTCCCCGCTGTATTTTTAAAATCTTTTTTTGCCGGAACGCTTTTTACCGCGACCCACCGGCGGAGTATCGCGTCAAGCCGTATCATATCTATTGGTTTTGAAATAAACGCCTGGAATCCGTTCTTTAAAAACATCTGTTCACTGCCTGTAATTGCGTTAGCTGTCATAACTATCACTGGTACATTTTTAGCGTAATCGTTTCCAATTTCCTTGTGGATGATGCGCACCGCCTCGATTCCGTCCATGCCGGGCATCATATGATCCATGAACACCGCGTCATAGCGGGGATTTTCCCTGTGGATCATGTTAACCGCTTCCTGTCCGCTGGACGCGCAGTCAACATATAATCCGTAAGGTATAAGCATACCCCTCGCTACGTCAAGATTTGCCTGTATATCGTCTACAACAAGAACACTCGCGTATGAAAGATCTATTCGTTTTAGCCTGATGCTCCTTTCGCGTTTGTTGTCGTTAAACTGGGCACTCATAATGTTTCTGGCCGTTTCCCTGCCGATAGGAACATCAGAAATAAACTGCTGACGCAGCCGTACGGAAAAAATCATGCCCTTCCCGTATTCGCTTTCCGCGGTGATGGTTCCATCCATCATTTCCACCAAATGTTTTGTTATGGAAAGGCCGAGGCCTGTGCTTTCGGTTTTGCGGAAAGCCTGGGCGTTTACCTGGATATATTCCTTAAACAGCTTCGGAAGATCATCGTTCTTGATGCCTACCCCTGTATCCTTGACATAGGAAATGAGCCATATATTATCGCCGTCACGCTCAAATGATACATTCCATTCAACTGTGCCGGAATTTGTATATTTGAATGCATTGGAAAGAAGATTGTTAAATATCTGTTTTATGCGAAGATCATCGCCTGAAATCTGCTCCGGCAGATTTTCATCCACCGTTAGTATAAACTTTATCGGCTTTTCTCCAATGCGTACAATGTTAAGTGACACAATATCATTTATCAGGCTGGAAGTATTGTATTTAACGGGATACAGATCAAACCTGCCGGATTCAATTTTTGAAATATCAAGGATGTCGTTTACAATACTGAGCAGCGTCATGCCTGAGTTGTAAATTTTATTGAGCTTATCTTCAGCGTCGCCATGTATCGTTCCGGTATTCAGGATTAGTTCAGACAATCCTATAACTGCGTTAAGCGGCGTTCGCATTTCATGGCTCACATTCGCAAGAAAAGAGCTTTTGGCGTGGTTGGCTTCCTGTGCTTCCTTCAGCGCGGCTTCCAGTTCAGTCTGGAGCCTGCGCGTTTCTTCCATTAATTCTTCAAGCAGGTTATTTTGCTGAGAGATTTTATTATATGGTTTCACTATATGCCTGGAACTTATTACAGCAGCGATAACTCCGACTATAAAAAAGAAAACAGCCAAAACAAGAAGCCTTTTCTGCAGTTTTTCAATTAAATTTTCTTTCCTTGGGACGCTTAAACCGATATACCAGCCTGTCTCCGAAGCTGAAACTTTCGCATAGGCGCATTGATATTCAATTCCATTATTAAAATAATTTCCCTGCCCTTTGTCATACATCAGCATTTCATTGAAAAAATTCGCATAAGACTGCGAGTTCAAAAATGTATTAGCATTTATAATATTTGTACGCGACGTTACAAGTTCCGGCTGAAAATGCGCAATCACGGTTCCGTACTCATCAAGCATAAAAATACTTCTGGTATCCCTCAGAATATAGTCACCGAGCAATTCTGAAAGTATCATTCCGGATATGGTTACTGATAGGATGCGCTCAATGTCCATTGGAGTAACAATGTGCATAACAAGCTTTCCTGATGCCTCATTATATCTTGTGGTTGATATAACAGTATTTCCCTCAAAAGCTTTCTCAATATACTTGCTGTAATCAAGATACTTAATTGATGTAGGCGAATCGCCGAATTCAGCTATAATGCCCTGACGATCAAACACAGTAAACGCCATGAAATCCCTGAACTCATCGAGCAGTTCCCGCATTACAACCTCCATGGATTCTGGGCTGTCTGTTTTCATAAGCCTCACGGCCGCGGTCTGTGCGTTTGATTTGTAAAGACCAATCCTTGTTGAAACAAAATCATTCGCTATATCTCTCGCCAATGAGATATCCTCGCTCATGGTTGCATTCAGGGTATTACCTGTTAAAATTATGCTTGAACCAAAGTTGATAGCAGTGATAACAAATGCAATAACTATAATAGTCAAAGCGGCTTTAAATCTCATTTTAGCGCACTCCTTTCTTCCACTCCCCGCCCATCAGAATCTTGGAAATTACATGAAATCAGCAAAATACCCTAAAAATTTTTATTTTAATCGCATAATGTACCCTGAGCTGCAATCAGCAGAATGAGAAATGAATGATAAATCACACCGCTGTATGCGCTAAATATGACCCGCTTAATATTCAATAATTATTACAAGGCGGGCTGCGCAAATCCCTTTCAGGGTCATAAACGGCTGTGGCCTTCTACAACGCACACTTTGGTGTGGCATTGTACGTGATCCACACCGAAACCTCAACCGAGCCTGTCGCAGACAGGCGAAGGTTCCCCTCTTGATGACCCTGAAAGGGATTTGCGTTGCCCGCCTGTTTACTAATTATTAAATTCTACAGATCAGATTAATTTTTAATAGTTTGCTTGGCTGTTACTTACTTTACATATAGCATACATTTGTAGCTAACGACACCAGAGTTTCGGTGACTGTCATTATGCGTTTGTTATCTTATCCAATCATCTATTCTTAATTCTATTATTTCCAAATTTTATTATGATATTTGTTAATAATATTATTCTAATGATTTTTTATATTTTTTAAGAAATGTTAAGAAATTTTAAATGTGATTCTACTGTTGAAATAATAACATTTCATTTGTTATTGTAATTGTTGTTGTACTACCATATGTCGCATCTCTTTCTATACGTTCATAACCAAGTATATCTATATAGAAATCTATGCTGATACCTAATGCGTATTTTTCATTTGTTTCAAAAGATTTTGATTTTCCTGCTTCTATTGTCGCTTCGGTAGGTATAAATACCTGACCATCCCTTATAGGATCTACATAAAAAAGATTAACAGTTATTTCATTATTAGTGTTATTCTTAATAATAACTTTTGCACTAGCAGCAAATGTGCCAGGAGGATAAAACTCGCAAGAATTCATTGAAAACATTATATAAACTATTATTGTAATTATTCCAAAATATTTAAGGAAATGTATCCTGTTTTTCTTCATATTTTATTATATATATTTAAATATATTTTGTCAAGATATCAGAATTTTTTTTATATGTTTTTAGTAACCATTCAAAATTGTAAAAAAAAAGCTTGTTTTTAGCTATAATTATATAATTTACATATAAAACTAAAAACTTTATTAGCTCATATACGATTACGATTTTTAATACATAAATAAACCTACTGATTTTTCATGCGTACATTTGCAGCTAACGACTCAAGATGATTTAAGTGACTGTCACCAGATGTCTCAAACCTGATCCATAGAATATTCAATAATTATTACAAGGCAGCCTGCACAAATCCCTTTCAGGGTCATAAACGGCTGTGGCATTCTTCAACGCACACTTTGGTTTGGCATTGTACGTGATCCACACCGAAACCTCAACCGAGCCTGTCACAGACAGGCGAAGGTTCCCCTCTTGATGCCCCTGAAAGGGATTTGCGCAGCCCGCCTAATACTAATTATAAAATTCTACAGATCAGATAAACAAATAAAAATTTACTTGGCTGTTAATCACTGTGCGTATAGCACGCACTTGCAGCTAACGACTCATGAGGATTTTGTTGGCTGTCACCAGATGTCTAAATTTCTAAATAAACATTTAAGGTGCTATTTTAATCCATTTTGCATAAAGAACAATATTTTGATCAATCATAAAAAGAGTACCTGGATTTACATTAAAACCATTACCTGTGCTCTCGGAATTCCATCCACCAAAACTATATCCTGTTTTTTCTAAGTTACCCTTATCAGGGATTGCCGCAAATGAACCTGGATTACCGTTTATAGATTTTGGTGCAGTCCCGCTTGTAGCACCATTTGCGTCGAAGCTTAAAGTTATCGGCTCGGCACATGCAACACATAACAAGATAAAAAACATCAGCAGAAATAAAGTAATACCTAAAACAATTCCCTTTCTTTTCATAATTAACTCCTTAAGTTTTATTATAGTTTTTATTTATATACCATTTTAATAAAAAATACAAGCCTTAAATCCAATTTTTTTATACTTTTACAACCTGCAAAACTTGCACTTAACGTTCTAAATAACTGACGTTTGTGGCAGATAATAGGGCAATGCGTAAGCATTGACCCCTACCCCAAATGTGGTGGAATATAACCGTGCAGAGAGCCGTATGCTTGAACACGGTTTTATGGAACCCGAACCGCCCTAACAGGACGGTGAGCAGTTATTGTTTGTTATGTGCCGTTTTTGTTACAGTATTACCTTTGAAAAATCGTTAAACAAAACAATAGTACATGTAAAATTTCCTACCTTATTAGTTTGTGCCAGCATCATCATACCAATACCCTGATTATTACTACCTGTTTTAGCAATTGATTGTATTCCATCAGTATTAATGGGTGTTATAATATCAACATCAATTACTAATTCCATTTCATTTGCTTTTATATCAAAAAAAGACATTGCTGTATTAATATCATTTCTAGTAAAAATTTCATTATTTATTCCGAAATAATAGAATATCACACTTATTTTATTATCAGTATCAAGGTGTATTACAACCCCTGATGGACGGCTTCCAAAAGCTTGTACCATTTTTGGTTGTTTCATTTGATATGTATTTTCTTTTGTCATTGTAAACAACGAATAGTTAATAATATCTCCAAGATTAAATTCTAGAAATATCGGTGTTGAGTTGGTAGTTGTCTCTTGTGTTGTAGACGATCTTTGTGTTTTAAATGATGTACAATTTAAAAGATTGAACATAAAAAAAACAATAGACAAACTTAATAGTAGTGATTTAAGGTGTTTATTCATTTCATTCCTCAAAAATAGTTTTATGTTTATTTTCTATATAAAAAATAAAAAATGTCAATCATATTATTCTATAAAAAAGTTATAAATTAATCAATAATTACAATCAAGTATTTAACCTATACCATTTTTTGATTCTCTGTCAAGTATTTTTATATTTTGTTTTCAAATATTTCTAATTTTTAACACTCCTTAAAAATGGCACTTAACTACATATTACCCTCTCCCGTTACCGCTCAATGCCCTTTCCTCGAACATTCGGTTCGACGCTCACTCCGTTCGCTGCGGCCCTGCCGCTTCCTGCGGCAGGCGCGCATTTCGCTTAACGGTACTTATACCTGCCCCGTTACTTGAGCCTGTAAAAACTAATTGCGCACAACACGGAAACCGAAAGGGTAGTCCCCGAGACTGGGAAATAAGTGGTCACGGGAGGCTGAACGAAGATTCTGCGTATTGCCCTCCAAACTCCCGCCGCGTAACACGCGGCCAAAACCAGAGGCCGCTCCTCTTGGATCTGTTTGCGCTCCGCTTGTATAACTTCCCTGCCAGTCCCAGCACCATTCTGATACATTTCCGTGCATATCGTACAAGCCCCAGGTATTAGGCGATTTTAATCCTACTTCATGTGTTATATAGCTGCTGTTATGTTGATACCAGCCAGTATTATCGCTTATTATTTCTCCTGTATTGTACGCTGTTGTAGTCCCTGCGCGGCAGGCGTATTCCCATTCCGCTTCTGTCGGTAATCGGTAACCATTCGCGTTCCAGTTTACTACTACTGTCGCACTTGTTATTGGATATCCGCTTGTAGGATTCCTTCCCGTTATTGTATACACAGACATCAGTCCTTCCTGCTCACTCAACTTATTACAGAACTCTACTGCGTCATACCATGTTACAGTTTCAACTGGACGTCTCACCTGCACCTCACCGCTTGCTGGGTTACTTGTAAACCGACTGGGATTAACACCTGTTACCGCCTGGTACTGTTCCTGTGTTACTACATACTTTCCCATATAATAACCTTTGGTCAGCGTTACCTGATGCGGCGGACTTGCTTCATAATCATCACTGTTATTACTGCCTCTTGTATATGTACCGGGATTAATTAATATCATTTCCATAAATGTCCACTGTGCATAAAGAACAGTATAATCGTTAATTGTTAACGCTGCTCCTGCCGCATAGGACGTACCGCTTCCATTTGCCTGAGTGTTCCAACCGGCGAAGGTGTAACCTGTTTTAAAAAGATTACCAGTGTTACCTAAAACTGTAACTGCCGCTCCGTTTATATATGGCGATTTGCTGTCTACAGGAACTGTTCCGCTTGTGCTGGTATTGCCATTATATGTTATGGTGTATACAGACGTCCACTGCGCGTAAAGAACAGTATTAGCGTTAACTGTAAATACCGCTCCTGCCGCGTAGGATGTCCCGTTTCCATTTGCCTGAGTGTTCCAGCCTGCGAAAGTGTAGCCTGTTTTAACAAGATTACCGGTGTTACTTAAAACTGTAACAGTTGAGTCGATATAATAAGGCGAACTATTGTCTGCGGGTACTGCTCCGCCTGTGTTAGTATTGCCATTGTATGTTATGGTGTATACAGGCGTCCACTGCGCGTAAAGAACAGTATATGCGTTAATTGTAAACGCCGCTCCTGCCGCGTAGGATGTTCCGCTTCCATTTGCATTAGTATTCCAACCAGCAAATGTATAACCTGTTTTGACAAGATTTCCGGTATTGCCCAGAACTGTTACTGCCGCTCCGTTTGTATATGGCGAATTGCTGTCTACCGGAACTGTTCCGCCTGTGTTGTTATTGCCATTATAGATTACTATAGGTTTCCACTGCGCGTAAAGAACAGTACTGGCGTTAACTGTAAATACTGCTCCTGCCGCATAGGATGTTCCGCTTCCATTTGCCTGAGTGTTCCAGCCGGCGTAAGTGTAGCCTGTTTTAACAAGGTTACCGGTGTTATTTAAAACTGTTACAGTTGAACCGTTATAATACGGCGAACTATTGTCCGCAGGCGCTGTTCCGCCTGTGTTGGCATTGCCATTGTATGTAACAGTATATGAAGCCATTACAGAACCTGATAATCGTACTACGCGAAAACCGATAGCGTAATATCGGCCAGAAGGAGCATAGTTGCCACCTCTATTCGCAGAACGGACGTGTACAGTTGGGCTGTCCCAACCACCACCTCGATATATACGGTAAGATCCCGAAGCTGCTCCAATTGGATCAGTCTGCGCTCCGCTTGAATAACTTGCATACCAGTCCCAGCACCATTCCCATACATTTCCGTGCATATCGTACAATCCCCATGCGTTAGGCGGTTTTAATCCTGCTTCATGTGTTTTACTACCGCTGTTATCAACATACCAGCCGGTATTATTACTTAATGTGTCTCCAGTGTTGTACACTGTTGTTGTCCCTGCGCGGCATGCGTATTCCCATTCTGCCTCGGTCGGTAAACGGTAACCATTTGCGTTCCAGTTTACTGTCACTGTTGCACTCACTATAGGATACCCGCTTGATGGATTCCTTCCAGTTATAGTATATACAGGCGTTAATTCTTCCCGTTCACTCAGTTTGTTACAAAATTCTACTGCGTCATACCATGTTACACTATCAACAGGACGCCCCTCCTGCACTTCGCCGCTTGCGGGACTACCGGTAAACGAACTTGGATTTACTCCCATAACTGCCTGATACTGCTCCTGTGTTACCTCATACTTGCCCATGTAAAAACCATTGGTCAGAATTACCTGATGCGATGGGGTTGCTACACCATCCTGACCTCTTGTATATATACCGGGCTCTATCCTTACCATTTCTATACTATTTTCAAATTGCGGTCCATAAGTAAAATCATAACTAAAATAACTCTCCAACCCATCATAAATGTGCAAATAATCCACTCTGCCTATACCACGTATTCCGCCTGTCATGGAGAAGGTAACCTTGTAGTAGCCAGTTTTCAGTGTCAGGGGAGAAGAATTGTTGTTTTTTAACGCTCCGTCTGAAAAATTTATAGTCTGCTGAGGGCTTCCGTTTGATGTATTTAAAGGGGTTATGACCATGCTGGCGGATGTTACATCATAAGGATAGTTAATATTCCAGATAAAGGTTCCGGTTCTGTCAAAAACCATGGCGGGCTGAAGGTACACGGTATGGCTTGTTGTTTGGCTCTGGCCTACAACTATGCCGTTCGCGCTTCCGTTTACCATAATGTTTTGTCTACTCGCGTCGCTGTACCCAATTAATGTCAAATCCCAGGAACCTGGAGACAGTTCTATGCTGACAGTACCGCCTGTCCAGTCCTTTTCTATCCTTCTGCCCAATTTTGTCAGCACCAAAGAAAAAGTATTACAGTTGATATTTGCGTTTTTGGGCAGAATTGTTCTATTTTCATTTGAATCACCGATATTTATCGTTAAAAAGCCGTTTTCGCTGTCCTGCGGGTGGGTATCCAGTTCATTATAACCCGGACATCCAAAAAAAAGCGCTGCAATGGCTATAATTATTGTTATTTTACAAATTTTTGCGGACATTCCACCTCTCCCAGATTGATTATTTAGTTAATTATACAATGACATGTTGAAATTTGTCCACAAAAATTTTAGCTAAAAGTGTAAAATTTTTCCGCTCCCTGTTGAGGCTGTTCCAAAACTTTCGAACCGCAGGTTCGCGTTTTTGGAACAGCTACCTTGGATTTATCAATATAATGAACGAACCCTGCCGCACAGTATTTCTCAATTTATAGATTCTGAAATGATTTATGTATTAAAACATGGCCGGGTGATGGAACACGGCACGCATGAAGAGGTATACAGCCTTAACGGAGCCTACAGGGAGATATTTGACGCCGCTGCCCGCAGTTTAAATATGGAGAGGATCAGCGGAACATACAATGAGTCAGAAAAATCAAAATTTTAAGCCATTGACTTTTGTCAGAGAAATCAGGGTGTATTTTGCGATTTATAAATTTTTTATTGGGATACTATTGGCGAATATATTTCATTTGGTGTATTATTAAACTTTAAATGTGAAGATTAAGTTTTTCGTATGAAATTTGACTCGCGAGGTTCTGGATGAAATTTTTATCAGGCTTAAAGCACTATAAAACACTGCTGCCGCAACTATTCGTTGTAATTGCCGCTTTTCTGATTATGGTGCTATTGGGCAGCTTTTTCGGCTCGGTTATCGTAAATAAGTACGTAAGCCGGTACGGCGATGAGATTATCTCGGTATCCGCGGAAACCATTAAAACATACCTTCAGGGTTATGAAATTACAATAATTGATATCGCGTTTTTTCTAGAAAGGCAGTGGGGACAGAATTCAGGCGGAGCGGAAACGGCAGCCGCCATGCAGGAAGAGCTAATCCTGTGGTCTAAATGGCTTCAGGCCCATGATGAAAAATTCACAGAGATTATTTCAATCTACGGCACTATAAACGGCAAATATATAACCACTTCCGCCTGGACATTTCCCGATGATTACAAGCCGGAAACACGGGTTTGGTACACAGGCGCGCAGGCGGCAGGCGGAAAAGTATTCTGCAGCGACCCGTATACAGACGCGCGTACAGGTGAAAATGTAGTGTCATTTTCAAAACTTCTATTCGATGAAAATAACCGTCCTTTCGGCGTCATTGCTCTGGACGTTTTCATTTCCATTATTTCCGATTATGTAGCCTGCATAAAGCTTATGGACTCAGGTTACGGTATACTGCTGGATTCAAACCGCCGCGTCATAGTTCATCCCATAACAGACTTTTTTGGTATGTCTTTGGAAGGGATCACCGGCGCGACAAGAAAAGCCCCTAATAATCAGGATGGCATCACAAGCGCAACCAGAAGCGCCTCCAATAACCAGGACAGTATCACAAGCGCGACAAGCGCCGCCGGGAAATTGACCGAAACCCGCCGCGCCGCTGACACAAATATTTTTTCAGGATACGCGGAAATGATAGAGCATCTAAAGTCCGCCGAAGGTGTGTCCGCGTATGATTATATAACAGCCTCAGGCGATAAAATCGTGATATTCATGAGGGAGCTTTTCATATGGATGGTATTTGGGGTTCGCGCTGCCAAGTGATATTTATTATCAGGATGTAAAATTCATGCGCGCCATTTTGGCTGTTACGGGCATTATTCTGGCGCTGCTCCTTTGCGGAGTATTGACGTTTATGCACATCGCGAAAAGCCGCTCTGATTCGGCAAGCCAGGTTAAGTCCGCTTTTCTGGCGAACATGAGCCATGAGATTCGCACTCCCATGAACGCGATTATCGGCATGACTGAACTGCTGGAACATGAAGAGCTTTCCGCGCGTCAGAGAGAATATGTTAATGATATAAATTCATCTGCCAATTCACTTTTGTCAATCATTAACGACATCCTGGATTTGTCAAAAATCGAATCAGGCAAATTAATTCTAAATCCCGCAAATTACGATTTCCAGGCGATGCTTGACAATATCAGTTCAATGTTCAAATATGTGGCGCAAAAAAAAGGGCTTGAATTCAGGTTTGACAGCGTTGGAGAAATACCAAAAATTCTATACGGTGACGATATACGGTTAAGGCAGGTGCTGACAAATATCTGCGGAAACGCTGTTAAATACACAGAAAAAGGATATATCAGGCTGAAGATAAGTTCTCTGGGAGACAAACTCGTATTTGAGGTCAAAGATACCGGTATGGGTATCAAAAAAGAATCACTTCCGGGAATATTTAACGCTTTTGAACAGGACAAGACAGAAAAAAACAGGCACATAGCCGGCACAGGTCTGGGGCTGCCCATAAGCAAAGCGTTTGTTGAAATGATGGACGGCAGCATCATGCTTGACAGCGAATACGAACAGGGAACAGTCATTACAGTTATTATTCCGCTGGTTTTGGGTAGCGTGTCAGAGGTAGTATATGAAAACAGGTCAGAGGCGGAACTGACCATCTGCGCGCCTGAGGCAAATATTCTTCTTGTTGACGATAATGAATTTAATCTGAAGGTCGCTTACGGGTTATTAAAACTTCACAGTATTGAAGCGAAAAAGGCGTCATCGGGAAGAGAGGCCATTGATTTAATCAGGGAAAACGATTTTGACATTGTTTTTATGGATCACATGATGCCTGACATGGACGGCATAGAAGCGGTCGCCGAAATCAGAAAACTCGGCGACAAATACAAGACCCTCCCTATTATCGCGTTGACAGCTAACGCCGTACAGGGCGCGAAAGAGATGTTTTTGCTAAACGATTTTAATGATTTTTTATCAAAACCGATTGATATGCACAAACTGGTGCAAATACTGATAGACTGGCTGCCAAATGAAAAGATCACCCGGATAATTAAAACTGATCATTCTGGTAAAAATAATTCTTCATGCGATCTAAATGATACAGATAAAAAGGAAGGGCAGAATAATGATCATTCCAGCAGCGCGAAAATACTGCTTGAGAATTTATCCGAAATAGACGGTTTAAATATCCGCTCGGGTCTTTCATACATTGGACAAAACGCAGAAAATTATATAAATATTTTAAACTATTTCGCGGAAAATTGTAAAACATATATAAGCGATTTGAATAGCACAATACAGGAAAAAAACTGGGAAAATTACGCGATTAAATCTCACGCCTTAAAAGGCGTTCTTGCAAATATTGGAGCTGAAAGTCTGTCAAAATGGGCCACAAAGCTCGAAAAAGCGTCAAAGAACAGGGAAGAAAAGGATATATGCATTACGGAAACCGGCGCATTCAGCGAAGAACTTAAAGGTTTTCAGGAAAAGCTCGGTATGATATTAGCTGAAAATTTAAACACAGGCAAGGATGAAACCGCTAAAGCGGATGTTTCAGGCGGAGAGACACACGGAACTGCCGGGATATTTAATGAACAAATCAATAATTTAAAGGAAGCCTGCGTCAATTATTCATTCACTGATACAAAGAAAATAATTTCCGTTCTGGATGAATACCAGTGGGATGATGAAATAAAAGAAAAACTGATAAATATAAAACATTTACTTTCTTCATTTGATTATGAAAAAGTTTTGGAATACATAAATCAAATATAAGATTGTTAATTTAAAGGAGAGGAACATGTCCGAAAAAAAAATTATTCTCGCGGTCGATGATATGCCTGAAAATTTAATGCTATTGGGTTCGCTTTTGGAAAGTTATTTTGACATACGTCTCGCAAAATCCGCCGATATGGCAATTAATGTTCTGAACAAAACCAAGGTTGATCTTATACTTCTTGATATTGTAATGCCAGAAATGCTGGGGTTTGATTTCATGAATCTTCTGCGATCAGGCAATTCTGTAAATAAAAAAACCCCCGTAATTTTTGTCACATCACACGCTGACATAGACATTATAGGACGCGCGATTAAAGCGGGCGTGAAAGATTATATTGTTAAACCGATAGTAGCGGAAACGCTCTATAAAAAAATTAACGCGGCAATAGGAATACCTGAACATATTCCCGGCATTATTGAAGGAAAACTGCATAAGCTGATGGATGCCGCAAATTCGGCAAATAAAGGAACTTTTAATTTTTTTTGTGTAAAACGAAAAATAACTCATAACGGGACTCTGTCTCCGTAGATGAGCGCAAATTGGTTTAACGCCTCTCCCCAGTTCCTG
>WQSN01000035.1 GCA_009787835.1 Treponema sp. | reverse complement strand
TTTTTATTTTGTAATGATCAAGTATTTCAATCAAACTGTCTAAACATCCAACTGGTAAACCAATATGCTCAGGAAAATATTCATAACAGTAAAGAATATGCGGTTTATTCCATGTAGGAAGCCTCATTCTTTGAGCGCGGTAAAACTCGGGATTCGCAAAAGACGCAAGCCGTAGAATACGGTTGCGAAGTATTGGAGGCAATCCGGTGTGATTAACATAAAGTTGATCAGCAAGAACTATTTCTATTTTTTGAGGAAGGGATTCTGTAATTGTCGGTAGGGATGCGGATTTTCTTTCCCATGGTTTTGATTCATTCTCGGTTTCTACCGGATCATACACAACAGGCAATAGTTCATTCTGCTTAATCGCTTTATTAATAACTTCATCCAGTTTAATTTCATCTAACAGTTTTACTGTATAGAGAAAAGCCCATTGATCAGGGTAAGGAGACATATCTCTATCAAGAAAAACACTATGATTCTTCTCTCTTGCGGATTTTTGCAAAGGTAGCGCGATCAAATTACCGAAACCGCCTTTTGGCAATGTGTCTTGATTCGGGAAAAAGCGGTCAAATGAATCAAGCCCAATTTCCGGTCGTCTATCCAATGTTTTGGTCATCAAGAATGATCCAAGTTTGCGCGCCTTTTCCGCTAATACTGGTTTATCAAAAAAAATCCATATATGAGCGCCGTTCCCTGAACGTGAACGCTCTAAAGCGGCAGGTATGTTTTCAAGGTTGCAAGTATCGATAAATGCCTTTACGTCTTCCTGCCATGTATCTTTATCAAAATCAACCGCGAGAAAATAACACGTCTCATCTTGCAACAAAGGATAGATACCCATTACAAATGGAACAGGGTTATCAAACGAAGTTCGGCTTGTCCACTCGTTTTTTGACGGGATAAATCCTGCGAGATGGTTTCTGATTATCTTGTCGGTTATTGGCTCGAGTGACCTCTTTTGGCAATTATTACAATTTACCTTTAGCTTTTCACATATTCCCTGTACCCACTCATTCCGGCATACGGGTTGATAACCTGATTTGCCTGTCTTTTTACTTTCAAAGCGTTTTGCGTAAACATCCTCTCGTCCTCTGAACAGCATGCGGAAAAGAGCGATTTTAGCTTCTGGAGGCGATTGATTATTAATTTGATTATCTGGCAGTTGTTCTTGTGTTAATACTGTATCATGGACTTTTTCTTTTTTGACAGATTGAAGTTCCTCAAGTTGGTGTTTTTTGTCTGTTAATGCTTTTTCCAACTCTAAAATTTCATTCTGTAAGGTTAATAAAGACACCTCGTCCATGGATTTATTTTATCTTGGAATCTGATTTGTGGCTATTTCAGATTGTTGTATATTGAACAGCGAAAACGGCTTAAAATGGGCTTTGAAAGTGTTTGTAGTGAAATGATACGGTTATGGGATTTGGGAACGTGCTACGGGCTGATATAAGCTACATTAGGGGATATTTTCATTATGTTCAGTACGGTTAAAAAATACTGTTTTTAATTCATGCTTTTTGAGCATAGCAAAAAATGTTATCAAATATGACATCAATTTTTGATAATAATTGATATATTTTGGTAGTTATTGGTAACAATTGTATTGACGTAATTCCTTATCTGGTATAGAATTAGAGTAATTAAGCAAACTACAGAGTAAGTTAAAATTAGTGTTACAAAACTAACCGAGTTTTGGAACAACCTCAATTATTCTTAATATTATATAAGGATACCACAATAAGAGGAACTTATTTTAATGGTTAGCCCATTGGTAGATAAAAGTGTTTCTGCGGAACCACAGTCCGAAAACTTATCATAAATTGTAAAATAGTCAATATTTATTGGAATTTATAAGGTTTTCAATTCTTCTTTCGATAGAATAATTAGTAGCAATAAAATCAGCTTTAACACCTTCCAAGAACTGTTTTATTGCTTCTTCTGGAAAAGGACCTATTGAAAATAGCTCTATACTGTCATATTCAAGTCCAATCGCAATACGTTCAAGCATTTCCGCAGAGGGAAACTTATTCTCTTGTTCGATTTGGGCAATATAATGAGTTGATGTTCCTACCCTTTGAGCCAGAACAGCTTGGGAAATACCCAGTACACTCCTTCTTTTTTTAATATTACTGGATAATAATGCCCTTAAATTTGTCATGCCATAAACTTATTTTATTTTATTTATTTATGTTGACAAGTTCCTATAAGAGATAGTATTATTTTATAATATTACCTATAGGAATATATGATTATTATAGAAAATGAAAAAAGGAGTTATAAATTAAGAAAAAATGTCAGAATTTATCTTGGTTTATAGATGTGTAATTGAGATAATATGAATAAAATATTCAATAACTTAATATCAATAATGTTAATAATATCATATCTTTCAGCCTGTTCTTCAACGGGAATAATAAAAAGTACCGATACATCAGGAATTAGTAAAGAAAAAAACATTGATATTTCAGAAGAAAGAGGAATAACTGCCCGTGGCGCTATAGGAGAAAGACTAGAACCTGGTGCCTTTTATTCCGGTGACGGCGGAATTAATATACGGCTTGCTATTATTGCTCCATCTATATATGGTGAAGTACCAGAGTATTTACCAATTTATATTCAAGGTTTATTAAATAATAATTTCGGAAAATATTCTGCTATTAACTTAATCGATCGTCAGAATTTAGATATGATAATATCTGAACAGAACATTGCACAAAGCGGAGCATTTTCTGATGATGATTTATTAAGTATTGGTAACATTACCAATACACAGTATTTTCTTTTCGGAACTATTCAAAGACTGTCAGGGAACCGATTTGCATTACAATTATCTATAACAGACTCAAGTACAGGGATTCGCCTTGCTAGCTCCATTAAAGAAGGAACTCTTTCTCAACTTGAAGGCAATGGAATATTAGTAAATGAGTCAACAGAAGAACTTCTAACGCAAATGGGAATTCAGCTTACAGAAAGCGGCAGACAAACACTGTTAGCTGGAAATATTTCTGTAGTAAGAGCGGAAACTGGTCTTGCAAGAGGTATAACCGCACAAGCAGGCGGTGATGAACTAGCAGCGCTTTTTAGCTATACGCAAGCAGTTGCATTTGATCCGTCCAGAATGGAATCATTGTCACGGCTTACTACGCTTTCTTCAGCCATAAGCGGCGGAACAATTAGTGAGAGAATATTAAATGATATACAGGCAAGAAACCGTTGGATAGAAGTATTTAAAGAAACGACTAAATTTTTTAACGAACATCCACCCTTTGAAATTTTATTTGATCCAAATTTAATTCAAATAGGAGAAACCGATTATATAAGAAGTACAGCAAATTTAGGGATGAGAATAATCGTTCAACCTTCACAAGCAGGTTTTAAAGCACTAAATACTTTACTTGAAGGTCTTTATAAAACCGGACGCCGTGATACATGGGGATTTTCCGGCTGGCCTTTAATAGATACAAGCCAGGAAACTGCTAATTCCAATCCTTCCGTTAGAGCTGTTACAGAAGGAACAATAGTCTTTGGAGGTAAACGTTCATTTAATTATGACATTGATATAGAGCTCATTAATGAAAATAACAAGATAATTGGGAGCAGCCGCGTATCAATGACCATAAACCTAAGAGATTTTTCAGTGAGAAGTACAGTAATAAGTTTACCAGGAAATAATTTTAAACTTGTGGATTTCCGTAACATAAATGCAAATGATTTAACACATACATTAACAATTGCAATAACAGCAGTAAATGGTATACCTTCAAATGTAATAAATACAACCGGATATATGAGAATAGATACAGGTGATTTAGAAATATTCCATATCGGCGCACAGGAACTTGAACGACAAAATCAGATAAAAAAAGAGCAGGAAGCAGCAGCACAAAAACAGAAAGCAATAGAGGCAGCAATACAAAGACAAGAGAGGCATAAAGCTAACTCAAAGAAAATTTTTTATATATTAGGCGGGTTATTATTATTAGGAGGAGTTGCAGCATATTCATTGTATTCAATCTATTATTCGAACTAAAATTATAATTGATATTTCACATAACTATATATCAATGGTTTATTTTTCTGTAATCCACTGATATAAGAATTTATATTAAATGAGAAAATAATTCCTAAAACTTCGCGGTTCAAATTCATCGCTGGTATACGCAAAAACACCTAATATCCCAATCATCTAATCATTGCCGTATCTTGGCTTTCAATTCTTCCAGGGCGGTTTCCGCCGCCTGGGTTTTTTCCATTTGCGCGAACTGACGCTCGAGGCGGACTTTATCTTCATCGCCGGGCATGCGGCCTGAGGCCATGAGCAGTTCCTGTTCAAGCAGATCAGGGTCAATGCTGCACTCCCGGGAGGCAAGCAGGGGAAGCTGCCGTCTCATTTCTTCTATTTGCTGTTTAAGCTGATCCGCTTCCGCTGTCAGGGTTAATTTTTTTTCAAGCAGCCTGTTTTTCTCTTTCTGTGCGTCCTGTGCCAGTTCTGCCTGTCCTTTGGAAACGGCAAGTTCTGTCCTTGACTGCCATTTTACGATTTCTTCATCAAGATTTTGAATATTCTTTTCAGTGAGTTTCAGTGTCGCAATAAAATTAACAATATAGTCTTTTGCGTCAGCGGGACTCATGCCGGAAAGTTTTACTTCATCCATTGCTTAATTTATCATTTACATATTAAATTAACAAGCCGGCGACTTCAGAGATTTCCATAGTTAAACATATTTAATGATACGCGATAATGTAAAATAATATTCCCATATACTCATGTAACGCGCAATAGGTATTCTGCAAGGCTCCCATCGACGGTAAAAAACTTAAAAAATCATACTTGCGGCCCCGCTGTAATTTATAGTCGGTCGGAGCGGGAATGACAGAAATTCCGTTTTTCTCATAACAATAAACGCTCCGCTTCATGTGGTAAGCCGAAGTTACAAGTACCGCCCTTTCGATTCCAAGCATCGCTGTTTGTGCTGCGTTTTCCCATGTGTTGCGGCTTTTATCCTCGGCGATGAATCTCTGCTCGGGCATTCCAAGTGATCTGAATAAGTTTCCCGCAGTAACCGCCTCCGGCATCTGATCGTATTCAAAAACTTTTCCGCCTGAAAAAATAAACGGAACGGGAAATGTATCACGTAACGTAAAAGCGTATACCGCTCTTTTCATCGCCTCGGATGATAATGTATCCTGTCCAATCGCGGCTTCGGGAGACATTTGAATTGTCCCCCCTCCCAATACAACAATCGCCTGCGGCCAGTCATTGTCAATGCGCGCAGGCAGCGCGGGATACGCGTTTTCAAGAGGTTTTAAGAGCATATCCGCGGCAGGCTGAATGGATAAAATATATATTATAAAGGCAATCAATCCCGGAAATATTTTATATTTTCGCGGGATAAAAATGATGAGCAGCGCGGTCAGAATAAAAAAACACCCCGGAGGAAGCAAAAGCGCGGTAAACAATTTTGAAATAAATATCATTGAATTTTCAAATACTCTCCAACCCTTAACGGGAATATGTTATCTGCAAGTTCAGGATTTTGCCTAATGGCGCTGTCAATTTCGAATAACGGATACAGAAGCGGCTCGTCGCTGAGGCTGATAACGCCGAAATGCATTGGAATGGCGTATTTTGCATTTAAATCCCGTGCAGCCATAAAAAACTCAGGTACATTCAGGTGTGAATAATACATAAACCAGCGCGGCTCATAGGCTCCGGCTCCGATAATCGCGTAATCAATGTCATAGCGTCCGCCGAATTCCTTAAACCCTATAAAGTAACCCGAGTCGCCTGAAAAATAAATTGTCCTTGAACCCTGAATTAAAAAGCCGCCCCACAGGGTACTCCCGCCCTTTTGTCCAATCCTGCGCGACCAATGCTGCGCCGGTAGAAAGGTGTATTCAATTGAATTTATTTTTATGCTTTGCCACCAGTCAAGTTCATATACTTCATTCGCGCCGTATCTTTCCACAAGATTCTTCAGTCCAAGTGCGACTATAAAAACCGCGTTCTTTTTTGCAAGCTGTTTAACCGAAGCTTTGTCCAGATGATCGTAATGATTATGGGAAATCAAAACAACCGGCCTTTCGGGAACTTTGGAATAATCAAATTTTATTTTTTCCTTTTTCTGAACAACCACCGCGGCGTTTGAAAAAAAAGGATCGGTGAAAATATTCTCCCCGTCAAGTTTTATTATCATCGTAGCGTGGCCGTGAAATGTTATGCTGTCAAAACTGTTATCTGAAAGATATGAATAATCATTTGGCACGCTGCCGAACTTTTCCCTGGAGACTTCTTCGTATTTTTTCTTTTTATAATGAAACCATGAGCCGCTGACATGCCTGGTTTCTCTCTGCAGCCAGGGATTATAAAAAAGTCCGTTTGAATCCACATTGGAAACATACAATGACGCCCTGTCCGCTGACTGCACTTTCGCGTACCACTCTGTTTCAGAAAAATCAGGCGGCTGTGATACGCATTGAGTCAACACTGCGGCTGTAAAAAACAATGATAACGCTGAACATTTAAACCTGCGCGCGCCGCCCTGTATCATATCCCCAATGCTTTTTTAAAGTTCATGACAATCTCATCTACCATTGGCGTCGCGTCTATATCAACGAGCAGGCCTTTGCTGCGGTAATAATTAATCAGCGGCTCTGTCTGTTCGCGGTATACAACAAGCCGCTTTTGAATCGCCTCGGGTCTGTCATCGTCACGAATGTAAACATCTCCTCCGCAATGATCGCATACTCCGGATTTTGAAGGTTTATTGTATATTGCATGAAAATTATATCCGCATTTTCGGCAGACTTGCCGTCCGCCCAAACGGCTAATGACGCCGGAATCGGGAATTTCAAAATTAATAACTTTATCAATTTTGGAGAAACCAGAGAGAGCTTCGGCCTGCGCTATTGTCCTCGGAAAGCCGTCTAAAATAAAACCTTTTTGAATATCATCCATCGCAAGCCGCTCTTTAACCAGCGCGATTGTAGTTTCATCATCTACAAGCGCTCCCGCGTCCATTATGGCCTTTACCTTGAGACCTAAAGGACTTTCCGCCGCTACAGCAGCGCGAAAAATTGAGCCAGTGCTGATCTGCTGCACTTTAAGAATATCCACGGCTTTTACAGCTAAAGTGCCTTTACCCGCTCCCGGAGGGCCTAAAAAAATCAATTTCATAGTTTTTCTCCTTAGAACTTTTATGGTACACTTTTATTAATAAAGTAACAAGTACTGGAAGCTTCGCTGTAAGTAGTAAATTCAATAAGAATTCTCCAAGGGGTGAGTTTATCCTGCGGGAGATCCTCTTAAAATAAATTTATATATAACAGCTTTCCTGCCGGAAAGTAAAATTGGAATTTTTTCCTGCAATTCAAAACAGCATGGAACGGCTTTCAGGAAATCATTTTCATTTGCGTATAACACAACCGCCCTGCCGCCGTCTTTTAACAGTTTACCAAATACATCAAACATTTTAACAGGAAATATGTCATCATTTACTTTAAAATGGCCCCACGGCGGATCTGTAATAATCGCATCAACGCTTTTTTCTCCCAATAAAAGAGGCAGATCAATAAAATCATTTTTGTGCAGAATCAAGCCGTGTTTTTCCCGTTTTTTAAATCTGGCGGCGGTATAACCAGATGCTTCACCATTGTTATCACAGGCGATAAATTCTGTTATGTGAAAATGTTTAAACGCAGTTTCGGGAATGGAGCCGTAACCGCAGAACGGATCAAGAACGGTATCGCTGTGTTTAAGATTTCCAAGACGGCACATTGCCCAGGCTAAAGGAGGCGGCAGCTCTCCCCTGTGCAGGGTCTTTTCCCGGGAAGAATGCAAAGTGAGCCTTTTCATAAAAACAGAAAAATTTTTTGACTCCCGGCCATTTTCTTCCTGAAAAACGTTATCTGCCATTTGTTTCTTCTCATCTTCCCGGCGGAATAAAAACCAGAACTCTGTATCAGGCAAGCTGCGATTGACCTTTAATCCTGAAATACGTGAAATAAACCGTTCGACATCAAGTCGAAATTTTTCATTAACGGAGGCTGGTTTATTCTCATCGGAAAAAACAACCCTGAACGTGTTAAAACTTTTACTGTTATTCAGAAGCGGATTCAAATAAACTACGGAGTTACTCTGGGTTTTTAAAATAATATTCTTTTCTTTTGCATGGCTGTGCGGTTTTATATTGACAATAGTCTTTATGTGTTTTTCCAGCGCAGCCAGATTATCAGATCTTCGCTCATTGTCTGCTGTCCCGTGTTCATCCATGACATTAATAACAGCGAAAATATTATTAAAACAAAAAAAGTTAAGTTTATCGTAGCCTGTTTCAGTCTCAAACAAAACAGCGCCGTCAAGAAGTTTTAGAATCCTTACATCCGGCGCGAGACGTTCCTTAATTACACTTGCGGCAACATTTTGCAGCCCCGGAATAAAAGATGCGTAAAACAAATTCACCGGGGTTGCCCGCCGCTAATTTTTCATTTCCAAACCCTGATTTATCAGGAGCATCCTGTAGTGTTGCCGCAGGTATCGCATTTCATACATGTGCCGTTTCTTACCAGAGTAAAATCGCCGCAATAGGAACATGGATCGCCCTCGTAACCCTTTATGCGGGCCTGGATAATTTTCAATACCTCGTTCTCCATTGGAGGACTATCTTCCATTACCGCTACCTGCAGCTGAGGCAGAACTAATTCAGGCGACGGGGAAACAGCGGCAGACATTGACGGGTCCGCTGTTTTAATCGCTCCGCTTTGCCCTCCGGTCTGCGGCTTCGGAGTCATCTTGCCGGCTGCGGGCTGCTGCGGTGCGGCTGACAGCGCCGGAACTACAGTGTTCGATTTGTAACCGGAACTTTGCTTATCCTCACGGGGTTTCAAGCCCGCCGCTTCAGCTTCACCCTTGGTTGTGGTCGCTACAAGATCTTCAGGTTTTACCTGACCCAGATCATTGCGTTTAAGGTAACTGATGGCAAGATCGCGGAATATATAATCAATAACGCTGGTTGCCATTTTCACATAATCGTGTCCGTGTACAAAACCATTGGGTTCAAAACGGCTGAAGGTGAAGGCGTCAACATATTCCTCAAGCGGCACGCCGTACTGCAATCCCAGCGAAACAGTAATGGCGAAACTGTTTAACAGGCTGCGGAAAGCGGCGCCTTCCTTGTGCATGTCAAGGAATATCTCACCCAGGCTTCCGTCTTCATATTCGCCTGTTCTGATAAAAATTGAATGGCCGCCGATTTTAGCTTTTTGCGTATAACCAATTCTTCTGTTTGGAAGCGGTTTGCGCTTGCCGCGGGTATTCGCCCTTTTGCGATCCGGCGCGGCTACCGGTATATCCAGCCCCTTTTCAACCTTCAGGATGGTGTCAGCTAACGGATCGGTTCCGGGCGCGAAGGTATTTAAGGGCTGAGAAAGTTTTGAACCGTCCCTGTACAGGGCTACAGCTTTCAGCGCGTTCTTCCAGGAAAGCATATACGCGCCTTTTACATCGTCATAATTCGCCGCGTTCGGCATATTGATTGTTTTGGATATCGCTCCTGATATAAAAGGCTGCACGGAAGCCATCATGCCGATATGAGCAGTCCATGAAATGGAACGTTTGCCTTTTTTACCGGAAGGAGCGGCCGTGTCAAATACAGAATAATGTTCTTTCCTGAGATTGGGAGCGCCTTCAAGACCCATTGTTCCGCATGCGTACAGTTCCGCTTCATCAATATCTTCCTGGTTAAAGCCAATATGTTTAAGAAGACTGAAACCCTGAAGCGACCATGTGGATTCTGGAACTCTTAAAACCTTTTCAACAAATGATTTTCCAAGTATCCAGGGATTGAATACACCTTCCAGATTAAGCGCTGTTTTAACGGCGTTTTCCGCTTCGGTAATGGCTTCGGGGGTAAAACCTTTCGCTTTAAGCGATTCATGATTAATGGAAGGAGCCCCTTTCAGTGTTTTCCTGCCTGTAGCGTAAGCGATTATTTCATCAATGACCTGCGGAGTGTAACCGAGCGATTCAAGCGCGGGAGGAACAGATTGATTTATAATTTTAAAATAACCGCCGCCTGCGAGTTTTTTGAATTTAACAAGCGCAAAATCCGGTTCAATGCCTGTGGTATCGCAATCCATTAAAAGACCGATTGTACCTGTGGGAGCGATGGCTGTAACCTGGGCGTTGCGGTAACCGTTCTTCGTGCCCAGTTCAAGCGCTCTGTCCCATGCGGCTTTTGCCGCGTCCAGAATATAAGCGGGACAGGATGCGGAATCGATTCCCTTGGGCATGGTATGAAGAGACTCATAAGCGCTTTCGGCGGCGTTATATACCGCGCGTCTGTGGTTTCGTATAACGCGCAGCATATTCTCTGAGTTTTCACCGTAACGCAGGAAGGAACCGTGTTCAGCGGCCATGCGGGCGGACTGCGCGTACGCTTCGCCTGACAGCAATGCGGAAAGCGCTCCCGCGACAGAGCGACCCTCTTCAGAATCATAGGCAAGGCCCATGATCATAAGGAGCGTGCCTAAATTGGCGTAACCCAGTCCAAGCGTCCTGTACTGATACGAAAGTTCTGCGATACGCATAGACGGAAACTGCGCCATTACAACAGAAATTTCCAGAATGGTTGTCCAGATGCTGATTGCGTGAAGATAACCTTCAACATTAAAAGTTTTATTTTCCCTGTTGTAAAATGAAACAAGATTTACAGATGCCAGATTACAGGCAGTGTCATCCAGGAACATATATTCAGAACAGGGATTTGAAGCCCGTATCTCGCCGCCGGCAGGGCATGTATGCCAGTCATTGATTGTTGTGTGGTACTGAAGACCTGGATCCGCGCACTGCCAGCTTGTCCTGGCGATGTCATTCCACAGTTTGCGGGCTTTGACTGTTTTAACGGCTTCATCTGTAGTGCGGCTTTTTAGTTCCCAGTCTCCGTCATTTAATACCGCCCGCATAAAATCGTCGGTCAGGCGCAGACTGTTATTTGAACTTTGGCCTGAAACGGTATTGTACGCTTCATCATCCCAGGCAGTTGAATACTGTGAAACATCAACATCCTCATCGTCCTGTTCAAGGCGGCGCAGCTGCTGGTAAAGATAGGAGGGCGGTATTTTATCACCTAACGCCGCGCGCAGAACCGCGGCCAGTTCATGGTTTTTCTCCGCGTTGAACTTATCGTCATTGGGACCGCGGAAACCTGTCAGCGATTTTTTAATCGCGTCAATGTGTTTCTTTAATATTAAGGAACCTGTGACCATGGAGGCTACTTTTTGTTCCTCTCCGGCTTTCCAGCCTATGTACTTTTCCACATCGGGATGATCAATATCGAGGGTTACCATCTTGGCGGCCCGGCGGGTAGTGCCACCGGATTTAATGGCGGAAGCCGAGCGATCCCCTACCCTTAAAAATGAAAGAAGGCCGGATGAAACACCGCCGCCTGATAAACTTTCGTTCATTCCGCGGATACGGGAAAAATTGGAACCTGTCCCTGAACCATATTTAAAAAGCCTGGCTTCGCGTGTCATCAGATCCATAATGCCGCCTTCATTTACAAGATCGTCATCTATGGAAAGTATAAAACAGGCGTGAGGCTGAGGCCGCTTGTAGGCGCTGTCGGATTTTACTGTTTCATTTTTTACCGGGTCGAAATAATAATGCCCCTGCGCCGGACCGTCGATCCCGTATACTGAATAGAGACCCGTATTGAACCACTGCGGACTGTTTGGAGCTGCAAATTGATGAGCCAGCATATAACAGGTCTCATCATAAAAAGCCAGCTCGTCTTCTTCACTGTCAAAGTATTTATTCCGCCTGCCCCACTCAAGCCATGTATACGCAAGCCGGTGAAATACCTGCCGGCTGTCATGCTCAGCCCCGTCTTCAGGTAAATTATTACCCGGATCTTTGGAATTATCAGCTATTTTAACCCATTTTTTCCATTCGTAGATCTTATCAGCGGGTATTCCGGCCTTACGGAAGTACTTTTGCGCGATTATATCTGCTGCTATCTGGCTCCAGAAAACAGGTACAATAACTGTATCTTCTGAAAAAATCGCCTTGCCATTGGGATTACGGATTTCACTTTTCCGCCTTTCCCAAACGATATCATAGTATGGACCGCTACCGCGATCGGTAAAAAAACGAGTAACCTTCATCCCCAAATCCTTTTTGTCCCCAAGACTAACAGCCACATATATAGTGGTGTTACACTAAGTATACACCATATAAAGCGGTATGGCAAGAAAAAAGAATCATTTTTTAGAAAAAATTTATCAAAGTAAATGTCACTTTGATTCATCATTGTTTTCTTTCCTTTCCCAATGCGGCAAGCTTTCATTTGCGGCAAGCTCTTCAAATGAAATTTGCTCTTTTTTACGGGCTTCTTTTGCCTGATTTTCATCTTTGGCCATTTTTCGGTTATAAATGAAAATCCCCAACGCGGCGAAAACAACAATGTTCATCATAAGTTTTTCTTCTTCTTCACCAAGCCCGATACCGGTTAAATGACGAAACAGACTGTAAATGATTATCAGCGCTCCCAAACCCGCGATAATAATCATTAATGTTTTACGCGTTATTTTCATCTTTTTACAACATATTATTGCATAAAACAGCAAGAATTAATAGATGTCCGCGTTAAAGGCGGTACTAATCTGCTTTATTTTTAACGATCCGCCAGTAATTATCAACGCGTTCAAACTGGGAAGCCGGGAATGTCATAGCGCGTCCGTCTTCAGTGCATAATTTTATCTGCCCGGCGACAAGGTTTACCTCGGCGACTTTCCAGGTTTCACTGTTATAATTGATTCTCATGCCTTCCTGCGGAAGATTACGCTGCTGCTCGCTGTAAAAACCATACTCATAAAAAAGGCAGCACAAAAGACGTCCGCAGGGGCCGGAAATTTTTACGGAGTTAAGTGAAAGTTTCTGATCCTTCGCCATCTTGATTGAAACAGGTTTTAGTTTATCAGATACGCAGTGGCAGCAATAACAGCGGCCGCATACCCCCAAACCGCCGATTACTCTTGCCTCGTCACGAACGCCAATCTGCCTTAGCTCTATCCGCATTTTAAAAACACTGACCAGATCTTTTACAAGTTCGCGGAAATCCACCCTGTTTTCCGCAGTAAAGAAAAATAGAATTTTCGGCTCTTCCAAAAGATAATGAACAAGAACCAGCTTCATTTCCAGTTTATGATTTTCAATTTTTTGTTTGCAGATATCAAACGCCTCTTTTTCCAATTTATGGTTTTTACAGGATTTTTCCAAATCCTCAGGAGTCGCGGTGCGCACAATCCACGCGATTTCCGAAACAGGCGGAAGCTTTCCCTTTACAGAACCGATTACCTGGGCCAAATCACGGCCGTAACGGGTTGGAACAATAACCATTGCGTTTGAAATGAGGCTGTCTTCGCGGTAAACAGCCAGAAAAGTCTCATGGGAATATAAAAGCCTTAAACGGTAAATAGGAGTATCGGGCGCGATAGACTCAATTCCCGCGTCTGCGCCTGTTATTACAGCTCTCTGTTTAGGTTCATCCTCAAAAGCGGAAATATCATCATCTTCTATTATATCATCGTCGTTATAATTGCTCACGCTGCGATTCTCCCTATTGCAACAAGTCTATCAAAAGTCCGCGTATTTCCTCAAGACGGGAAACCAGTTCCATTTGACGCATCTGACTTGACATAAGCATGGCAGCCAAATCTTCAAGTTTTTTATCAATTATCTGAATTTTGGTATATCCTTTTTTATTATCAGCATCGGGTGAATTGCGCCGTCCCTTGAAACCGGGTTTCAGTTTATTACGGATACCTTCATCCTGTTCCAGTGAATAACAATTTTTTACAATATAATTAATGAAATTACGGACAGCCTGTTTATAACGCATTATTTCTTCGGGAAGAGGGCGGTCTTTCAGAATATCTCCGGCGTCGCGGACTTCGTCCATCAGATAATCGACAGTTTCATCCGATACAGGAAGATCCCTTAATGGCCCCAGTTCTTCCGCGGTTTTACCGCGCAGATCATCAAATAAACGGGAAAATTCAGTTCTTTCACCCTTGCGTATGCCTTTGTTTTTTTTATCTTCGGTTGAAGACGATTTTACCTGCGCATAGGCAGCTGGATTCATGTAAAAAGAAGTGTCTGCGCCGTCAATTTTAGCCATAGGTTTTCTGGAAAACAGGCAGAACCGATTTTATACCTTGAGCGTCACGGAACTCGGATATCGTTTTTGTCCAGCTATCATCATCGGGGCATACGGTGATTCTGCCGTTTACAAAACAACCGTCATCGGCCTGAATACGGCGGGTAATAATATCGCCAATTATCAAAGCCGTAGAAAGAATAATAAGATGCCCGTCCGCGATTATATTACCGTATACAACTCCGCCAATGGTCATATTGGTTCCGGTTACATTGCCTTTCATCCGCGCGCGTTCACCGATAACTACTCTGCCCTTTGCAGATACATTGCCTCTGATACTGCCGTCTATGCGCGCAAAACCGGCGACTTCTATATCGCCTGTAAGACTTGTATTGGGTCCAATTATTGAATTGATTGAATAATCACTTCCAAGAGCCATTGATCAACCTTGATTTAGCGAGATTATATAACATTATAATAAATTTAATATTGTTTCAATAGGGGAACCATCACCCAATGCCGGGCATGGTTCAGGTATAGGATATTAGCGGCCTTGTTTGATCATGCTGGAACGCATTGTAATATACCGGTAAGGATCGACAACATCCGAACCAATATGAACTTCGTAATGCAGGTGCGGGCCGGTAGAAACGCCTGTATTCCCGATATAACCAATTACTTCATTCTGCTGAACGCGCTGTCCAATTCTTGCCCTGAAATTCTGCAGATGAGCATAACGGGTATAATAGCCGTGTTTATGTCTGATTATTATATAATTGCCAAAGTCCCAGGTGTAATCAACTGTTACTACCTGTCCGTCCGCAGCGGCAACTACAGAATCTCCTGAACGGTGGGTTGAAATATCAATACCCCTGTGAATATAGTACTGACCGTTAATGGGATTGATATTTTGGCCAAAAAACATGGTAATGTTGCCAATCCCACCTCTAACCGGCCAGACACTTGGAATTTCAGTAAGCAGCGCGCTCTGTGAATCCAGAATGGTACCAATTTCTTTAATTGGTCCTACAGCCTGGGAAAGATACGCGGAAAGCCGCCTTACATCATCGACTTCCCGCAGCAGACCGTCTGGCGTCTCTCTGATACCAAGGAATGAACTTAAATCCCCTGAAGTATTTTGAGAGGTAGTATTAGTTGTTCCAAGGCCCAGAGCCGAAAGAACACCCGATAAAGCGTTTTCAAAATTACGCGCTTCGCGCAGAAGCAGGACTGTTTCATCCCGCAGCTGATCAAGCGAAGCCTGCGTATCTTTTAAACGCCCGTCCTTGTTTGCTATTGTGGATATTGTACCGCTGTAAGAAGCGCCGTACCAAAAGAAGGCGCCAAAGATACAAACCGTTACAAGTACAAAGCAAAACACTGAAAGCACGGTTATATGTAAATTATAAACCCGTTTTTCAGAATGAGGAACAAAAACTAATGTGTAACGCCTGGTTAGAAATTTCCAAAATGCTTTTAAAACACTAAAAATGAAACATATAGTAACATTGACAGCGCCCCCCACCTTTTGGACAAGTTTGTTTTCCAAACGTTTGTATTCATGAACTGAACCCATCCACGCTCCCATCGTTTATCTTATAATACTACTCTATGCCATAATAATTGTCAACAGCAAAAAGACATTTTTACTGGAAATGTTCGCTGTTAACAGCCTCATATCCCGCCTGAATAGCCTTGATATTCATCGGAATAAATTGATGTTTATCCTGAGGAAAAAAATTCTTCAAGATACCTTCAATATCGGCAAGTTTAAGCGCTTTCGTTAGTCTTGCCATTGCACCAAGAGCTACCATATTTGCAAAAAGCGCATTGCCAATCCTCTCTGCGATTCCTGTTACTTCCAACTTTATGACATTGATACCAGTTCGTATAGGAGCTTCTTTTACCAGACTGGAATTAATTAACATTAAACCGCCGTCTCTAACAATTTTCTCACATAACGGGAGCGAATCTATGTTCATAACCAGAGTTGAATCCGGCATTGTAACAAGAGGGCTGGCGATTTCATCATCAGAGATAATTACGCTGGCGCGGGCAATACCTCCGCGTTTTTCCGCTCCGTAAAACGGAAAAAAAGTAACATTTTTACCTTCCTTCATGGCAAAATACACCCAAAGCTGCCCAAGGGAAATAATTCCCTGTCCGCCAAATCCCGCAAAAAACGATTTTTCTGTCATTTTAAACCTCGCTTGGAATTCAGGGTATTTTTTATCTCGCCCAGTGGGTATACGGGAATCATGTTCTTTTCCAGCCATTCAACTGCCTGAATCGCGTCCATTGACCAGTTGGTAGGACAGGGGGAAAGAATTTCTACCATTGTGCTGCCAATTCCGGCCATCTGCGCTTCAAACGCTTTTTTAATGTACGATTTTGTCTTCCGTATATTAGCGGCATTATTCACAGCGCCTCTGGCGATATAGCTCGTTCCATCCAGAACAGCGAGAAGTTCAGATACTTTTATCGGATACCCCATCCCTGCCGCATCCGCGTCCCTGCCCTTTGGAGAGGTTGTCGCTTTTTGTCCAAGCAAGGTAGTGGGAGCCATCTGACCGCCTGTCATGCCGTAAATAGCGTTATTTACAAAAATTGTGGTAAATTTTTCCGCGCGGTTTGCCGCGTGAATCATCTCTGCGGTTCCTATAGCCGCCATATCGCCGTCACCCTGGTAACAAATAACAAGATGGTTAGGCTGAACGCGTTTGACAGCGGTAGCCGCCGCGGGAGTTCTGCCATGGGGCGGCTGTACCGAGTCAAAATCGAAATATAAATCCGCCCAAATTGAACAGCCCACAGGATGGGTAATAATTGTTCTCTCCTGAAGTTCCATTTCATCAATTACGCTGCAAATAATCCGGTGGATTATTCCATGACCGCAGCCGCCGCAGTACTTTGTCTGAATGTTTTTTAAACTTTTTGGATGTTCATATATCTTTTTCATTTTTTTAGGATTTCCTTTACTTTGGCGAAAACTTCTTCTTCAGTTGGAATAATGCCGCCAGAATGAGCCAAAAGATGTATCTCTGATTTAGTACCCGCGTGATACGCGGAAAGTCTCAAATCTTCTATCAATTGACCTTCGGACATTTCTACAGACAGAATAGGCTTTCCTCCCGAAATTATTTTTCCCAAAGCCTCATACGGGAACGGCCACAGGGTAACTGGCCTGAAAATACCAAGCTTAATGCCCTCTTTTTTTGCGAGCATCTGCGCTCCAAGGCATACCCTCGCGCAAGTGCCAAAAGCCGCCATTACAAGGTCGGCGTCAGAACATTCATTTTCTTCAAAGCGAATCTCGGCTGCTTTTACCTTTTCATAACGGATAAAACGCTCCTTTGTCATGGCTTCCAGCTTTTCAGGCACAAGTTCAATGGAAGTAATATGTACAGCGTTATGAGAAGAAGCCATATTGCCGACTGTCCAGTTCCTTTTTGGAGCTTCTTTTTCAGGCGGCAGAGTCACGCCTTCGATCATTTGCCCTATCATTCCGTCCGCAAGCACAATAACAGGCATACGGTACTTATCCGCCAAATCAAAAGCCAGATATGTATGGTCCGCACATTCCTGCACGCTCTTGGGAGCGAGAACAATGCAGCGGTAGTCCCCATGGCCGCCGCCCCTTGTAGATTGAAAATAATCGCTCTGCGCGGGAGCTATATTACCCAGCCCCGGACCTCCGCGGTTAATGTTTACTACAACAAGCGGAACATCCGCTCCGGCGGCATAGGAAATTCCTTCCTGTTTAAGACTGATCCCGGGACTTGAAGAACTGGTCATAGCCCGCACGCCAGCGCAGGAAGCGCCGTATACCATGATAATCGCCGCTATTTCACTTTCGGCCTGAATAAAGATTCTGCCGTGGTCCAGCATGTGTTTTGCCATGTAGGCAATCAGTTCATTCTGCGGAGTTATCGGATATCCAAAATACGCGCCGCAGCCCGCCCTGATTGCGGCTTCGGCTATGGCATCGTTTCCTTTCATTAAAACTTTTTCGCTCATCACACGCTCCCCATCTCACCGGAATCTGACAACTGGTAAACTTCGATACACACATCAGGACACACTTCAAAACAATTTCCGCATGCGATACATATATCCTCTTTAACCGCTTTGGCTGGATATGAACCGGAAGAATTCATTACAGTATCTTCTTCCAGCGCTTTCACAGGACACGCGCGGATACACAATGAACATCCTTTGCATGATTCGCGGTCTATGGTAATTTTTCCCTTTTTAGCCATTGAATTTCCTCTTAATATACGGAGAACTTCAGACAACCTGACTGAAGTTTAGGACTTGTCCGGTTTCCATATATAAAATATAAGAAAAATCCGGCATAAAGCCAAGTAGTATAAGCTCTGTTGTTATAAGCGGATAAATTTTAAGAAATAAATGTCTCATGTTACGAATTTCCTTGACGTCTAACCAGCCAATTCTTATTTTTTATTATAAGCATATTTTTAAAGTGAGTAATTATGAAAAAAACAATAAGCATTCTTGTTACATCCGTATATGATGATGATTGTAAAAATATCATTTCCATTCTTTCAGATCAAAATGATTTCTGCATTGCAGGCGTAGAAAAAGATGAATCGGGTACAATAATAAAAACGGCGAATATAAAACCGGATGTTTTAATCCTGAATTTACAGTCGCCCGGAATTGGCGGAGATGAGCTTGCGCCTATCATTCACAGAAGATCGCCTGATACTGCGATTGTTCTGTTATGCGACAAAGATGAGGATATATACGCTGGTCTGGCGTTAAAAGCCGGTATTTCCGGATTTTTACTGAAAGACACTGATACTGATAAACTGGTTCCTGTAGTAAAAATTGTTTTTTACGGAGGTTATTATATCAGCGCGTCAATTATAATCAGGGTATTTACCGCCATTACTTTCATGCATTATTTCCCGCCGCAAATACTGGAACAAAAACATGACAATCTGGAATTATCTCCTGCGGAACGCGGTATCATTACAGAAATTGCAAATGGTCTGTCAGATACGGATATAGCCAAATTGCTGAATTTCAACACCAATTCAATCAGGAACTGCATCCTGACTCTCAAACGAAAAACAAAATTAAATAACCGCATACAAATAGCCATTTATTCGCTTGTAAACGGCTATATCCGTTTTGATCAGCTTGTATACCTTAAGAACAATAGACAAATTTATAATGATACAATACAATAAAACTGTTCATAAACTAATTGGAGGTGTTATGCAAACAGTATGCGGAATTGATCTGGGAACCCAGAGCTGCAAGGCGGTTGTCTATGATTTTGAAAAAAAGACAATTATCGCTCAATCACAAGCTCCGCTGGAATTAATCGCAGAAAATGACGGAACAAGAGAGCAAAAGGCTGAATGGTACGATGCTGCGGTAAAATCATGTTTTGATCAAATTGATAAAAACATAAAAAGCACAATAGCCGCCATCGGCGTTTCCGGACAGCAGCATGGATTTGTCCCGCTTGATGAAAAGGGAAAACCTGTTTACAACGTAAAACTCTGGTGTGATACTTCTACTGCATCTGAATGTGATGAACTGACAGAGGCTGTTGGCAGCGAAAAAAAGATAATAAAAAAAGCCGGACTTCCAATGCGCCCTGGCTACACTGCGCCCAAGGTACTGTGGCTGAAAAATCACAAGCCCAAAGCGTTCGCAAAATTAAAACATATTCTTCTTCCCCATAATTACATTAATTTTTTGTTAACAGGCGAATACTGGGCGGAATACGGCGATGCTTCCGGCACAGCTCTTTTTGATGTCCGTGAGCGCAAATGGTCATCCGCTGTCTGCAAACACATTTCCCCCAACCTGGAAGAATTTCTTCCTGCGCTGACATCTTCGGAAAAAACAGCGGGAAAGGTTAGTAAAGAAGCATCTGATCTTTACGGCATTAATAAGGGAATATTGGTATCTTCAGGCGGCGGCGATAATATGATGAGCGCCATCGGCACAGGAACTGTAAGAGACGGTTTTCTTGCTATGAGCCTTGGCACATCAGGCACCCTGTTTGGTTTTTCAAAAAAACCTGTAATAGATCCAACAGGAAACCTTGCCGCGTTTTGTTCATCATCAGGCGGATGGCTGCCCTTGCTATGCACAATGAACTGTACTGTAGCAAGCGAAGAAATGCGCGGTCTTTTGGGGCTGGATGTAAAATCTTTTGACTCATTGGCATCCAGCGCCCCAATAGGAGCGGACGGTATAGTAGTACTCCCGTTCTTTAATGGGGAGAGGACGCCCAATCTGCCAAACGGCAGGGCAAGCATAAACGGCATTACCGCCGCTAATTTCAAAAAAGAAAATCTCGCCCGCGCGGCTCTAGAATCCGCGATCTTTGGAATGAGAATAGGCCTTGAAGGTTTTATGGAACTTGGTTTTAAGCCAAAGGAAATCCGCCTTACAGGCGGCGGTTCAAAAAGCCCGATTTGGCAGAACATTGCAGCTAATGTAATGAATCTTCCTGTCAGAATTCCCGCGGGAGCCGAAGCCGCCGCGATGGGAAGCGCCATTCAGGCATTGTGGTGCCTTAAAACGCAGAAACCGGGCGATCATAAACCGGAGCTGAAAGGCAAAGGTTCCGCTCCTGAAAAAAAATCCGGCGCGAAAGCGAAAAAAGCCTCAGTGTCAATTGAAGCGTTAGCTGATGAGCATGTCGCGCTTGGCGGCACGGTTAAGCCGGACAAAAAAGATGCGGAAAATTATAACAGGGCGTATTCGGTATATTCACGGTATCTTGGGGCCTTAAGCCCTTTGTATAAATAGAAAGCAGATAACGGAGGTTATTATGACGGATTTTTACGCGGGAGAAAAAGAATACTTCCCCAAAATCAAAAAAATTAATTACGAAGGACCCAAGAGCGATAATCCGCTCGCGTTCAAGTATTATGACGCGGAAAAAAAAGTAGGCAAAAAGAAAATGAAGGATCACCTTCGTTTCGCGGTTGCATACTGGCATAGTTTCTGCGCCGACGGCACAGACCCGTTTGGATCCGCCACTCATATCCATCCCTGGATTTCAGGCGCAAAAACTCCGATGGACGCCGCCTCGAATAAAATGGACGCAGCTTTTGAATTTATCACAAAGCTGGGCGCGGAATTTTACGCATTCCATGACCGCGATATGGCTCCAGAAGGCGCAAGCCCCGCAGAAAGTGAAAAAAATCTTTTTACAATGACCGCAAAGGCCAAAAAACTGCAAAAGGCAACCGGCGTTAAACTCCTTTGGGGAACCGCCAACCTTTTCAGCAATCCGCGCTTTATGAACGGAGCGGCGACCAATCCGGAATTCAGCGTTGTGGCTCTCGCCGCGACCCAGGTAAAAGCCGCGATTGACGCGACAATAGAACTCGGCGGACAGGGTTATACTTTCTGGGGCGGACGCGAAGGATACATGAGCCTAATTAACACAGACCTGAAAAAAGAAAAAGATAATCTCGCTCGCTTCCTTATAATGGCAAGAGATTACGCGCGCAAGCAGGGTTTTAAAGGCGCGTTTTATATTGAACCAAAACCAATGGAACCGTCAAAACATCAATATGATTTTGATACTGAAACCGTTATCGGGTTTTTACGCTATTACGGCCTTGATAATGATTTCCGCCTTAACATTGAGGCCAACCACGCGGAACTCGCGGGCCATGACTTTGTTCATGAACTTGAAACAGCGGCGGCGGCTGGTTTATTCGGTTCAGTAGACGCAAACCGCGGCGACACCATGAACGGCTGGGACACGGATCAGTTCCCGATCAGTTATTACGAAACAGCGCTGGCCATGAACGCGATCCTAAAAGCCGGCGGCTTTACTACAGGCGGCCTTAACTTTGACGCAAAAATCCGACGCAATTCAGTTGACTTAAGCGATCTTTTCATCGCCCACATCGGCGGCATGGACGCATTCGCGATAGGCCTTGAAATAGCCAACCGCATTGCATCTGACGGCGTTATACCAAACTTTATCAAAAAGCGTTATGCGTCATTCAGCGCCGGAGACGGAGCGAAATTCGCCAAGGGAGAGCTTGACCTTGAACAGCTCGCGAAGATTGGAACTGACGCAGGTTACGGAAATACCGGCATTACAAGCGGCAAACAGGAATACCTTGAGAATGTGTTAAACGGATATTTACTGGGGCTTTAAGGCAGAGAATAGAGAAAAAAATAATTCTAATAAAAACCTCCGGATGATTCCCGGAGGTTTTTTAAATGAGTTGCAGCTAACGGAAGTAACGGCGCTTGGATATTAATGTTTTTCTGATAGTATGTCCCCTTGTTTTCCTGGCAGGGCTTGTAGATTCAATCGCCGGCGGCGGCGGACTAATTGCGCTGCCTGCGTATCTTATGGCCGGTCTTCCTCCACAACTCGCGTTGGGCACAAACAAGCTGTCTTCCATCGGCGGCACTACAATAGCGTCCATACGGTATTATAAAAATAAATATGTTGACCTGATGACATGCCTGCCTTCCATAGCGGCGGCTCTTATAGGCTCGGCTTTAGGTTCATCTCTTGCGCTTTATGTAAATGAAAAAGTTATACAATGGATACTTCTCATGGTTATACCTGTTACAGCTTTTTATATATTCAGAAAAAAAGAAATGGACAGCGTATCTTCAGGTTATTCCCGAAAAAAAACCATAATACTTTCTGTTATAATTTCCTTTTTTATCGGCGGATATGACGGTTTTTCAGGACCCGGCACGGGAACATTTTTAATACTTCTGTATAACGGAGCCGCCAAAATTGACGCCAGAATATCAGCCGGTAACGCGAAACTGGTTAATTTTTCATCAAATTTATCCGCGCTGATACTTTTCCTGATTAACGGTAAGGTTTTAATACCGCTCGGAATTGCTGCTTCTTTCTTTAACATGTTGGGAGGATATATAGGCTCAGGGCTTGTCATTCATAAAGGGACAAAAATAATCCGTTATACGATATTGATAATCTTAACTTTAATCTTTATAAAACTGATATGGGACATGGTATTGAAACAGGTATAATGAATTTAATATCCATCAAAGAAGAAGAAAATTAATTAATCTGCCTTTACAATGTCTGTTATTCTTATTCCAAATTTTTCATCTATCAGAACTGTTTCTCCGACAGCTATTTTGACATTATTCGCGTAAAGATCTATGGGTTCGCCCGCGAACTTATCCAGTTCCAGAATTGTACCTTTGCCCAACGCGGATACTTCACCAAGGTTTAATACTGTTCTTCCCAATTCTGCGATTATTTGAACCTTAACATCCTTTATAGCGCCGCTTGTTTCCAATACATTGTTTTTTTCGTCCATATAGTTTTTCTCCAATTTGCATTCTTTACCCAGAATGCTTACTTTTATATGACTGCTTTCCGACTGGCAGCCGCGATCCTTGTTTGCGCTGAATTCTCCGATACACACATTATCCATAAACAGTTTCCCGGTATGGGGAGGCCGGTCTTCAATTACAATAATTCCTTTTTCATCCAATAAAACAGATAATTGCCCGATTGTCATTTCTTTTCTTAAATATTCTGCCCTGATTGTTTTTCGGAGTCTGCCAAGATTATCCATGTCTATTTTTTTTGTACCGCTTATTTCTGAATGACATTCGCGCTGATTGCAGACTCTGTTTGCGCTTAACCTTCCCAAAATTGATTCAACTGTTAAATACGGAACGCATAAATTCATCATACCTTCCACATCGCCTATCTTGTACTCCAGCGTAACAAGAAAAACCATCTCTGAAGGCGGAACTATATTTACAAACTGAGGGTTTGTTTTTATCTCCGCCAATTTGGGTTTTAAATCATATAACGGCTGCCATGCTTCGCGCAAACAACCGGTTATTCTCTGAACTACGCCTTCCATTAATGATTTTTCTATATCGGTAAGTTCATGCTGAATCGATTCTCCGGGACCGCCCAATATTCTGTCCAGGATTGCGAATGTACATGCAGGATCAATTTCAAAAACAGCGTATCCGTTTAAAGGCTGCATATCAATAACCGCCAGGGTGGTCGGTGTCGGAATGGATCTGATAAATTCTTCATAAGTTAGTTGATCCACAGAAGCGACATGAGCATGGCACATGGCTCTGCACTTTGCGGAAGTATAAGCCGTTATCAATCCCGCGAAATTATTATGTACAATGGAAATATTTCTTAATTGATCCTTTGAAAACCTGTCAGGGCGCTTAAAATCATATATCCTGATTTTTCTGACATTGTCCGCGGGTCTTGATTCTTCAGATTTAGCGTCACCGCTATTAATCGCGGTAAGCAATTGGTCTATTTCATCCGCTGATAATACATCTGCCATATTTATTCCTCAAAAAACAAGTCATCTGAATCATTGGTATCTTTACCATAATCATTCTGAAGCATATTTATTACCATTGTCTGCGCTTCAAAAACATCATCGTACCATATCTCTTTTAAACCTTTGATAATTTTTATAACATTCATTTTTTTTCCATGTTTTAATTTTTTTAAAATAATTTCTTTTTGACGCTCTTCCGTTCCAAATAACGATACCGCCAGGGTTTTATCATCCAGCATTATAAATGCTTTTTCATTGGAATTAATGATAAGGCCGCTCATGGCATTATAGGGTAATTCCTTCCTTTCGTCTGATGCCGGAATTTCAGGCGCTTTTGCGTCCACTAAAATATCACCGCCTGCCTTCGCGACAACTATCTCGCCAATATCCTCCAAATGCCTGATAATGGAAATAATTTTTGACTGCGCCTCTGTCACATCCGATAACCGAACAGGCCCCATGTACTCCATATCTTCCTTCAGTATCGCCGTAGCCCGTTTTGACATATTACTGAAGAATTTATTCTGAACCTTAACATCAGCGCTTTTAAGAGCTTTGGCAAGCTCCTGTGAATCAACTTCACGCAGCAATTTCTGGGTAGCGCGATCATCAAGCATGACAATATCTTCAAAGACAAACATCCGCCTTTTAATTTCTTCGGCCAGTTCAGGATCTTCATCTTCCAATAGTCCGATTATCTGCTTCTCTGTATCCCGATCAACATAATTGAGGATTTCTACCATCGACCCTACGCCGCCCGGACAATCCGCTATATCATCATGCGCCAATACCATTAATTTTTTTTCCAGTATCTTTTCAATTTCCCTGATCGTTTCAGTTTCAATCCTGTCCATTGTTGAAATCCGCCTTGCGACATCGCTTTTAACTTCATCCGGAAAATATTGCAATAATAAAGCTGCGGTATTAGCCTCCAAAAATGATAAAACAACCGCGATTGTCTGCGGCATTTCCATCAACAATAAATTAAGCACCTGAGAGGGATCGCATCTTTTAATAAAATCAAAAGGTTTAAAATTTGATAAATGTTCTTTATTGGATATCTCAATTAATTTACCGCGAAGAGCTGCGTACAGTTCTTTGTCAATATCATTTATATTCAGTTTATTTTTCAGTATGTTTAACAATACAGTATCCGCGTGAGAACAGGAACGGCTTATCGCATCGGAAATTATAAAGTATAAAACTTCATTGTCATTTTCAAAATAATCCTTTATTACAGCTAAACCTTCCCCGCCGTAAAAATCGGTAAAATCTTTAACCTGTTTTGTTCTAAGGCTTTCAATATTCATGTCGTTCTATCCTTTTTCTATAATTATAATTGAAATAACAGCGGCGCGCCAGTCTCCCAAATGAAAGTTTCCCCGCGTAAGTCCCCCGTGACAATTCATAAAAATTTCATATAATTATACATTATGCAGACAAGAAAAACGAAAATAGTATGTTCCCTTGGTCCGGCGTCTTCTGATGATGAAGTAATCCGCAGGTTAATCCTCGCGGGAATGAATATCGCCCGTTTTAATTTTTCCCATGGCAGCCACGAAGAACACAAAGTTAAAATGGAAAGCGTTAAACGAGTTTCCGCCGAACTGGGACTCCCTGTCGCTATTTTATTGGACACCAAAGGCCCTGAAATACGGACTGGTTTAACAGAAAATGATGAAAAAGTTACAATTAACAAGGATGATCTTGTCTCGGTAACTGTAGACGGCTGTAATACCGCCGCCGCGGTTCATGGAAAGGAAGAAAGTCCCGCGCGTATCTCCATCTCATGGAAAGAAGCGCCTGATAAATTAAAAGGCGGACATCATGTTTTAATAGCGGACGGGCTTCTTGACCTGGAAGTTTTAGGCGTAAACGGCTGTATCATCAACTGCCGCGCCAATAATACGGCTGTTATCGGCAGTAAAAAAAATGTCAATCTTCTGGGCATTCACGCCGGTCTTCCGATTATGAGCGAGAAAGATAAAGAGGATATCGCTTTCGGCGTTAAAATGGGTGTTGATTTTATCGCCGCGAGTTTTTTGAGTTTTCCGCATGAAGTAATTGAAATAAGAGATTATCTAAAAAGCTTAAATTCATCAATAAAGATAATCGCGAAAATAGAAAACGGAAACGGAATTGAAAATATAAAAGAAATAGCGCAAGCCGCGGACGGAGTGATGGTCGCGCGCGGCGATCTTGGCGTACAGCTTCCCACAGAGCAGATTCCGCTCGCGCAAAAATACATCATCGGCGAATGCCGGAAAGCGGGCATACCTGTTATAACCGCGACGCAGATGCTTGAGTCGATGATTGTAAATCCGCGCCCCACGCGCGCGGAACTTACCGACGTCGCGAATGCAATCTTTGACGGCACAGACGCTGTCATGCTTTCAGGCGAAACGACAATCGGCGCGTATCCTGTTGAATCTGTGAAAATGATGGATAAGATAGCGCACTCTGTCGAAGATTCGCAGGAATTCCGCAACCGGATAAAAAGCATGCGTTTTGAATGCCATTCAGAAAATCATAAACAGCGCGAAGTTCTGGGCAAAATCATGACACACTATGGAGTGGAAATATCGTCAGAGATTAACGCAAAGGCGATTATTACGCCGACGCTCAGCGGAAACACAGCGCGTCTGTTAAGCGTATACAGGCCGGAGCAAATCGTGCTTGCCATCACCCCGAATGATCATGTAATGCGAACAATGCAATTATACTGGGGCGTCTGCCCATTTTATTCGCAAATCGCAGATCAAACGCAGAGCAAGATTGAAAGCTCAATTAAGGCCGCGCTGGATACAGGAATCGCGAAAGTCTCTGAAAAAATCGTTCTTGTCGCAGGTCTTCCATTACAGAGTTTGAATCCTGTTAATACTGTCCGCGTAATTATTTTATAGATGCCGCTCTGGCAGGAGTAATACATGACCAATGAAGACTTCAAAAACGAATTTAAAAGCATATTCGAAAAAGCCATGCTGCTGAGTGAGGAAACCCGCCGTAAAGGTCTTATTGTTCTGAAAGATTACATAGATGTAAATAAACCCAATCAAAATGATGTGATGGAATTCGGGCTAAAATTAATTTATGATAAAATTCATGATTATATAACAGACAGCGTATTATCAAATATTATTAGTCTTGAAAATGATAATCAGAAAAAAATATTAAAAACAGTTCAAAAAACCGCTGTCCTTGCGATACAACAAGGGTATAATAAAATAGTACTTGCATTGCTGTTAAGCTCATTTGTGAATATTGATAATATAAATGAAGACGACAGGATTATTACGGTTTATGAAGATTTTAATAAAGAATTCAACCGTATCCTTGAAAGAACCCTGTTTATCAGCGATAAAACCCTCAAAGAGGGGATGCTTTGTTTGGATGATTACATTGACGCGGAAAAATTAAACCAAAGAGACATAATGGAACTTGGATTAAAATTGACCTGCAACGGGATGGATGCCCTTGTAATTGACAGAATATTGTCAAATATCATTAATCTTGAAAATAATAAAAAGAGAATGATACTAAAAACAATTCAAAAAAACGCGGTGCTTGCGATACATGCGGGATATGACGCGAAAAATATTGAAATGTTATTAAACATGGGCGCTAACATCAAAAATATAGTGATCGAGCCCAATCAAAAGATGATTCCATATATAGGAAAAATTACAGGTAAAAACGGCGTTCTTTATGAAGGCGAAATTGTTAACGGAACCCCGCACGGCAAAGGTAAAATAACATACGCTGACGGCAGAACCATAGAAGGGAACTGGAAAAACGGCAAATTTTTGGAGGCGTTGGAAGGATAGCGCTAAACATCAACTGCCGGCGATCACTGGAAATAAAAATAAAAAATATATTGGAGGAGTAACTGGATTCACAGTTAACATACACTTATAATAAGGAAGGTTGAAAAAATGAAAGTATTAATAATAAACGGCAGCCCAAACGCGAATGGCTGTACTTTTACAGCGCTGAACGAAGTTGCGCAAACCCTGAAAGGAAACGGAATTGAAACAGAACTTGTCCATGTGGGCGATAAAGACATTCGAGGCTGTATTGGCTGCCGAAAATGCGGCGATTTAAAAAAATGCGTATTCAATGATCTGGTTAACGAAACAGCTCCGATTTTCGCTGAATGCGACGGTATGATAATCGGCTCTCCTGTGTATTACTCATCAGCTAACGGCAGTGTTATATCCTTTTTGGACAGGCTTTTCTTCAGCGCTTCCTTTGATAAAACAATGAAAGTAGGCGCTGCCGTTGTGGCGGCAAGGAGAGCCGGCTGTTCATCAACATTTGACGTATTGAACAAATATTTTACTATATCTGGTATGCCTGTCGCGTCCAGCCAGTACTGGAATGAGGTTCACGGCCACATATCAAATGATGTTTTAAAAGATGAGGAAGGAATGCAGACAATGCGCGTTTTGGGAAGAAATATGGCGTTCCTGATAAAGAGCATAGCTCTTGGCAAAGAACACTACGGACTTCCTGAAAAAGAAACAAGGGTATTCACCCACTTTATCCGTTAAGGTTTAATTGTGGAAATAAATAACGAAATAATTATAAAAAATACTGGTAATCCTGATATATTAGAGGATTTATACCAATCCAATAAAAGAGAATTTTCTGAAACCATTAAAATAATGCATAATGAAAATTCAGACATAATAATTAAATATTGGTATGCGCGGTTATTTTACAGGCGCGTTAATCCAAAGAGAAATACAGGAAAGTATATCTTTACAGCATTTCTTATAATAATTGCATGGATACCGTTACGGCTAATATTTACAGATACTTTAAAAGATAATATTAATATTATAAGAGCGGTTCCAATAATAGCATCCATTGCATTGTCCCTGTTTTTCATGTTTGAAACAATTAAAGTAAAGGAAATTATTAAATGTTTTATCCCCGGCTTGATATTGTATTTTTATTTTTTTATTTTGCCGGACAAGGCGATTTCACAATCCCTGGATAATGCCTTTTATTTCATGCTGGTATTATTATGGTTTTTTGTTTTATTGTCTCAGTCAAATTATGATTTTAAAAAGCCTGATTACGGTATTTTTCTGGAAAAATGCGGCGAGATCATTGTTTGGTCAACAATGTTTATTATTGGCGGAATGGTCATTGTTGGCCTATCAATAGCATTATTCAACGCCATTATAATAGACACCCAGGCGTTTTATATGAAAAATATCGCGACTCTCGGAGTTGCCGCTTCGCCGTTTATATCATTGCTGGTAATTGAAAATTACAATAAAATAAAATTGTCAATAATAATCGCAAACATATTCTTGCCAATTGTTTTGGTTTCTTTATTCGTGTTTGGAGTAATATCAATATTCAATAACACAAAACCATACGAGGATAGGGAAATATTCGTAATATATAATATTATGAATATTATAGTTATTTGTATTCTGGTATTCACTGGCATAAATAACATCAATAATAAATTTATTTACTGGTGCTCCTGTATCCTGCCGGTTATTACCATAATACTGAATATCGTAACCCTTTCTGCAGTAATTTACAGGATAAATGAATACGGAATAACACCGAATAAGATAACATTGCTTGGTACAAATATAGTAATGCTGGGACATATAATTTCTATTGTCTTCCGGAAGTATAAAAAAGGGACAGAAAATAATTTTAAATACTTACCGGTTTATTTTGTGTGGTCATTTATTGTAGTATTTATTTTTCCGGTAATATTTAAATTTGCATAGAGTAAAGCAGGAAACCTTAAAATATACATTTATTAAATCACATTTTCGCAGTAACCAGACAATATCTTTTTTTGCCCGCGCGCAGGGTAATTTCGCCTTCTTCATTGAGCAAATCCGCGCCAATGAGAGCGGCAGGATCGTTAATCGCGGATAACCCGCCATCGTTAGCTGAAACAAACGCTCCGCCCTGCTGAACGAGGCGGCGGCCTTCGCTTTTGGAAGGTGTTAATCCCGCATCGCAGAAAAGATCCACTATGTTATAACCTTTTTCAAAACGCGCGCGCGCCAGAGCCGCCGCAGGCATGGCAGATTTATCGCCGCCTGTGGCTTTACCGCCGCCAAAAGCCGCTTTCGCGCCGGAGAGAGCTTTGTCAGCTTCTTCCCTGCCGTGAATAAGCGATGTTACTTCCAGCGCGAGCCGCTCCTTGGCGTCATTGGGATTTCTTCCTGTTTCGCATAACGTCCGGCATTCATCTTCAGGCAGGAAGGTGAACATTAATAAAAAGCGAAGGATATCCTGATCATGCACATTGCGCCAGTACTGGAAAAAATCATAAGGAGCGGTTTTGGCGGGATCAAGGAAGAGCGCGCCTTTTTCAGTCTTTCCCATTTTCTTTCCGTCCGAAGTGGTAACAAGAGGGAATGTAATGCCAAAAACCTCAGCGCCTTCGACGCGGCGGATTAATTCAACGCCGGCGACAATGTTCCCCCATTGATCATCGCCGCCTATCTGTAAACGGCAGCCATGGCGGCGGTATAGTTCCAGAAAATCAAAACTCTGTAAAAGCTGGTAATTAAATTCAATAAAAGACAAACCGGTTTCCAGCCGCATCCTGTAAGATTCAAAACTCAGCATTCTGTTTACGGAAAAGTGGCTGCCGATATCGCGCAGAAAATCAATGTAGTTCAGATTGGCAAGCCAATCCTTGTTATTGACAGGAAAAGCGGTGCTGCTGTCAAAGCCGACAAACCGGTCAAGCTGTCCGCGGATTGATTCGGTATTTTCATCAAGCTGCTCATAACTGAGCATTTTTCGCGTCTCTGATTTACCAGAAGGATCGCCAATCCGGGCTGTACCGCCTCCCAGCAGGGCAATTCCCTTATGGCCTGCATCTCTCAGATGACGGAAAGCGAAATAGGGAACCATGTGCCCTATGTGCAAACTTCCCCCTGTAGGATCTGTCCCTTCATAAAACGTAACCGGCCCTTCGTCCATTAATCTGGATAAACCTTCAACATCAGTGCACTGTTGAAGAAAACCTCTTGTCTTTAATATCTCTATCGCGGAATTCATGGTTCCAATTGTAATGGATTTGAAGGTTTAGTGCAAATAGCGTCAATGATAATTACATTTACAGTAATTGTATGTTATTCTGGGAACAGCTTATGAAAAATGAAGCGTACATTGAAAATACACTTATTGAAATCCTCACTGAACGTGAAAACCAATGGACATACAGAAACGATATAAAAACGGAAACCGCCCTTTGGGACAATCTTCGTGAGCATATTAACAGAATCAATGTTGCCCCATTGGAAGGCATCCTTCTAACTGATAACGAATTTACACAAGTTAAAAATGAATTTAAACGTTTAACGCATACGCCTTTTTTAGCTTCACAATGGCTGCGCGGAGAGAATGGAATAGCTCAGATTGCCATTGAGCGGGATTGCCTTCCTGCCGGACAGGAAGGCTTGTCTAAAGGTAATGTTTCACTCACGTTGTTCAGTAACAAAGATATTGCCGGCGGTATTTCAAGTTATGAGGTTGTAAATCAAATTGTGCCTGAAACTTTCGGTACTGTTAAACGAGGTGATGTTACCTTACTTATTAACGGGCTGCCTGTTATACATATCGAATTAAAAAGTGAATATGCCAAAGACGGTTATCATCAGGCATTTGATCAAATTGAACGATACGCCCAATCGGGGTTTTTTGACGGTATTTTTGCCGTTGTGCAAATTTTTGTAGTAAGCAATAAAGTTTCCACTAAATATTTTGCGCGTCCAAGTTCAAATAATGATTTTAA
>WQSN01000034.1 GCA_009787835.1 Treponema sp. | reverse complement strand
ATGAAATGGTCGCAGCTTACAACATTCAAATTTAATTCCGGCTACCTGCCTGCTCATTATCTTGCCAGATTTACTCCTTTTAGTTATTTTAATACGCCAATCAGAACTATTACTAGTTACGGTGAAAAAATTATTTTGGAAAATAACGATTTTATTAATAAAACTGTCAATGCGCGAATTTGGTTATATGAAAATATTATAGAAATGCTTGAAACGCGTATTCATTGTTACAATGACATAACGAAAGAAATATTAAAGACATCATCAACAATTTCTCATTTACCTGCTTATTATTCGGAAAATATTTACGATTATTGGGCTATTGCCGGTCTTCCGCAAATTATAACAGGAACATTTTATTCTCCCGGAGAACGTAATCAAACTATACAAAAACAAGCAAAGTTATCTTTCGTTAATTTACAGTCTCAAAGAAATATTTCAGGGTGGTATCTTGCTATCACAGATAATTTAAATCCGAATTCTGATGGTTTTTCTATTTTTCTTGATCCGCGTAACAGCATAAAAAAAAATTATTCCCGCCGTGGAAAATCGCCTGAAGAAAGAAAATTTCAATTCGAGTGTATTTTACACATTAACTATGGAGCTAATAATCCAACAGAACAGGATGTAATTGAAAATTGTTTAAAACCATTTTTTAATGGAATAAATAAAAATATTAATGTAAGAATTTCTTTTGACGGAAGAAATTTTGAAATAAGGGAATATCCTGCAAAACGAGGCAATTCTCTCATTTTCAAGGGAATTTGATATTCAGCATTATAAGCAGTTCCGGTCTCTAAATCAAAACTGATATGTGCGTTAAATATATACCTAAGGACACTTGTTTTTTCTTCTGTTTTAAGGAAGAATGAATAAAATGTTTAAAGCTGATTTTGAATCATTGAGAAATTTTGAATGCCCTGAATGGTTCCGTAACGCGAAACTTGGCATCTGGAGCCATTGGGGCGCTCAAAGCGTGCCCATGTGCGGTGATTGGTATGCCAGAAATATGTATATCGAAGGAACGCCTCAGTACCTTTATCATCTGCGCCATTACGGGCACCCGTCCAAATTCGGTTACAAGGATATTGTAAAACTCTGGAAAGCTGATAAATTCAATCCTGATGAATTAATGGATTTATATGTAAAAGCCGGAGCGCGGTACTTTGTAGCTCAGGCAATGCACCATGATCATTTTTTTAATTACCCTTCAAAATTTAACAGTTTTAATTCTACCCGGATTGGCCCGATGAAAGATATTTGCGGTCTTTGGAAAAAAGCGGCTGACAGGCATAAGCTGCCGTTTGGAATCGCAGAACATCTGGGAGCGACATTTTCCTGGTGGGCGGTAAACAAGGGAGAAGATAAATACGGCCCTTATGCCGGTGTTCCTTATGACGGCAATGATCCTGAATACCGTAATTTTTATATGGACAATTACGAACACATCAAAAAAGAAAGAGATGTTTCCGATATTCTCCAGTGGTATACAACAAATAACAATCATCACAAATACTGGCTTTCGGTAATAAAAGAAATAATAGATCTTTACACACCGGAACTTCTGTATACAGACGGCGGACTTCCTTTCGCCTATCAGCGCACCGATCATTTTGAATATACAGCGCCTGATAAAGATCCTGCCTATATATACGGACTTGAAGCTGTTTCATATCTTTATAATAAGTCAATTGAAAAACACGGAAAAAACCAGGCTGTTTATACGCAGAAAGACAGAAGGGAAGAAATATATTCTATTGGAGTGGTGGACATTGAAAAAAGTCAGCTTCCGCAAATAAATCCCAGGCCCTGGCATACTGATACCTGTATCGGGAACTGGTTCTATGACGCGAAACAGCAATATAAAAAGTGCGGACATATCATTGAAATGCTAGTTGATATCGTATCCAAGAACGGAACCATGCTGCTCAATATACTGCAGCTTCCTGATGGTTCCATTGATGATGAAGCCGCTTATATACTTAAAGAATTAGCAGCATGGACAGGAATGTGCGGTGAGGGAATTTTCGGCACTCGTCCATGGCGTACATTTGGTGAAGGTGTTTCAACAGTACAAACCAAAGAATTATTTAAGGAAGAGGCTGTAGCATGGACAGAGTTTGATTTCCGTTTTACCGCAAAAGGTAAAAATATTTATGCGTTTATTATGAAAGCTCCGCAAAGCAGGACAACTGTGATACGCAGTATATCTGCTGATGAAAAAGTCACTTCAGTTAGATTGCTGGGATACGGAAAAGTTTCCTATAATCAAAATTACGGAGTTATAACAGTAAAGCTACCGGAAACTCTTCCTACCATATATACCAATTGTCTTGCTATTGAGCTGGATTAATAAATTAGATAAATTTTTATCAACATTTTTTTGGAGGTAAAATCATTATGAAAAAACAAGGATTTAATCCGTATCTTCCATCATGGGAATATATACCAGACGGTGAACCTCATGTTTTCGGCGGCAGGGTTTATGTGTATGGTTCCCATGATAAATTTAATGGTTATGTTTATTGCATGAATGATTATGTCTGTTGGTCCGCACCAGAAGATGACTTAACAGACTGGCGTTTTGAAGGAGAAATATATAAAAAAACAGATGATCCTTTTAATTCTGACGGAAGCATGTGTTTATATGCGCCTGATGTTACAACCGGATCTGACGGAAAGTATTATTTATATTATGCTCTTGATAAAATGGATGTAATATCCGTAGCGGTATGTGATACTCCCGCAGGAAAATTTAATTTTTTAGGTTATGTGCAATATCCTGACGGAACATTATACGGCAGAAAGGAAGGCGACATACATCAGTTTGACCCCGGTGTATTAACGGAAGGCGAAAAAACATACCTTTATACCGGATTTTGCTGGCCAGATGACAAAAGCAGAAAAGGGTCCACAGCTGTAGTACTAAAATCTGATATGCTGATTATAAATGAGGGACCGGTATTTATCGCGCCAACTTCATGTTACAGCGAAGGAACGGGTTTTGAAGGACATGAATTTTTTGAAGCTTCATCTGTCAGAAAACGCGGTGATATTTACTATTTTATATATTCTTCCATTGCTTTAAATGAATTATGTTATGCGACAAGTAAAAATCCTTTAAAGGATTTTATTTACGGCGGTATTATAATCAGTAATACAGATAAATATATTGATACATATAAACCCGCCGGGAAACCTATGAATGACAATGGTAATAATCATGGGAGTATAGTGGAGATAAAAGGTAAATGGTATATTTTTTACCACAGACACACAAACGGAAAAGAATTCAGCCGCCAGGCATGTCTTGAACCGATTAAAATAAATGATGATGGTTCGATTAATCAGGTTCTTATGACTTCCTGCGGGCCAAATAACGGACCGCTTGCAGGAAGAGGTGAATATCCTTCTTATATAGCATGTAATTTCTTTTGCGCGGAGAATAATGATCAGCCTCTTGCGGGATACTGGTCAAAACGCGATCCGCTTCTTCCGTATGTTACACAGGATGGAAAAGACGGTGATGAAGAAACAGGATTTGTCGCAAATATAAATACCCAATATGGTATTGGATTTAAATATTTTGATTGTAAAGGAATAAATGCAGTATCTGTAAAAACACGGGGTTATAATGTTGGTTTTTTTGAGGTTAAAACATCCTGGGATGGCCCGTTGTTAGGTAAAATTAAAATTGATTCCAGCAATGTATGGAAAGAGTTTTTATCAGAAATAAAGATACCTGACGGAATACAGTCATTGTACTTTGTTTACATGGGAAAGGGAGCGGCTACATTAAAATCATTCAATTTATTATGTTAATAACAGCGGCTTTTTGTTTATCATTGGCGCCGCTAAATCCGGGATATACAGTTGGCAGATAGACTCTTATTAATGGTTTAAAGCTGTAATATAATAGATAATTATGAGACATATTTTTATAGTGGCATTTAAATACTCGGTTCCTGTTTTATTAGGTTATCCTGTAATCGGTTTTGCGTTTGGCTTAATTATGTCCGATGCAGGATATCCTATTTGGTTAACAGCGGCAATGAGTGTTTTAATGTATACAGGAGCGGGACAGTACATCGCCGTTGGACTTTTTGCCGCAGGCGTTAGTTTATGGGAAGCCGCTCTGGTGCAGCTGGTTCTGAGCGCCCGTCATATCGCGTACGGATTATCCATGATTAAACGAATGCCGTTTTCAGGTATCCGAAAAGTTTATTGCATCTTTGGTTTGACCGATGAGACATTTGCCCTGTTATCGTCTTTACCAGAAGATAACGGCGAAATATTAAGTATTTCCGGTATAAAAAATCCCATTCCTGCCGGCAGTATTGGAAATTTTATGTTTCTTGTAACGCTCCTTAATCAAAGTTATTGGGTCGCAGGTTCGTTAATCGGCGCTGCCGCAGGTTCGCTGCTATCCTATAATATTGAAGGAGTAAGTTTTGCTCTTACTGCTCTTTTCATAGTGCTTATGCTTGAACAAATTATAAAGATACGGAAACCGGGCATTTTTATTGTTTCTGCGATATCAGCGATTTTATGCGTTGTTTTTTTACCTTCGCGTTTTTCTCTTCTGGCTGCTATCGCTTTTGCCTTGGCAGTTAATTCCATATTGGGAAGGAAAAGGGCGTGTAATGAAAATTGATTCAGGGGAAGCGCTTTTACTAACGGTGGTAATGGCTATTGTGATATTTTTCTGCCGCGCATTTCCTTTTTTGTTTTTTATTGGTAAAAAGCAGGGACATAAAACAGAAGCTTTCATCGGTTTTATAGAGAAAGTTGTGCCGCCGCTTGCCATGACTGTTCTTGCGTTAAATGCCATTAGTTCAGTTATATACGAAAATATAAAACAGGATAATTTTTGGCAGGGCGGATTTGCGCTTGCCGCTGCGGCTGTTACCGTTATTCTTCATCTGTGGCGCAGAAATATACTTTTAAGCATATTTTGCGGAACAGCGGTATATATGGCATTTAACAGCATGTACGTGCACTTATGAAGAAAAATCACTGAGATCACGGAGTAACACGGAAGTTTTCGTACAAAAATCATCTGTTTTCTCCGTGAAACTCCGTGTTCTCCATGGTTAATTTTTTAATCAGAAAATAGATATGACTCCGCCTGAGTAGCTTCTGTTAATGAAGTCTTTTACTCTCTGGCTTAACAGTGTGTTTTTTAAAGCGACTATTTTTGGATCTTGTTCGCTTCCCTTACGGACAACCACAATATTCACATACGGTGAATCAGCGCCTTCAATAATGAGCGCGTCATTGATTGGATTGAATCCTGCCTGAAGCGCGAAATTTCCGTTAATGGTGGCAGCATCAACATCATTCAATGAACGGGGAAGCAGGGCGGCTTCAAGTTCTATGAAACGAAAGTTTTTAGGATTGCTTGTAATGTCCCGGGAAGTCGCTTCCAGTCCTGCTCCGTTTCTTAAAGTGATCAATCCGTTGGATTGAAGAAGGAGAAGCGCGCGTCCGCCGTTCGTCGGATCATTTGGAATGGCTATTGTCGCGTTGTTTGGTAAATTTGAAATATTCCCATGTTTTGATGAGTACAAACCAAAAGGTTCAATATGAACGCCAAAAGCTGAACTAAGCCGGGATGTCCAATCGGTATTTGATTCCAGGTAGGGAATGTGCTGAAAGAAATTCGCATCGATATCCCCGGAGATTAATGCGGAATTAGGCTGTACATAATCGGTATATTCCACTACTCTCAATGTGATTCCCTGAGTCGCCAAATCGTTCTTAATCAAATTAAGCAATTCAGCATGCGGAACCGGGGTTGCTCCCACAGTAAGAGTTGAAGTGTTATCAGAGCTACCTCTGGCCATGACAGTCTGAGAAAAACCCACTAATAACACACTTGCGATAAAAAGACTGATAAAAATCCTTTTTTTCATTTTTTCCTCCAATGAAATTAAATTAGTAAACATATCTGTATACTAAGTATTAGGATAATCAAAATTCAATTATTTGTCAATACCTTTTGATCAAATTACAAAATTAAAAATTCATTTTTTTGATATTTGAGGCTGTTCCAAAACTTTCATACCGAAGGTTTGCGTTTTTGGAACAGCAAGCTCAACTGTTAGTCTTTAACTGCTCTAATATAAAGAGCCGCCAAAAATGGTAATAACGCAATTTGTAAAATAACTGCTGCCAATCCAGGCATCCATGTTGTTTGTGCATACTCCAAAACAGGTACATTTAAGCGTCCTGCTATAGCCAATAAAATTAAGAATACAATTCTGCCTGTAATTAAAGCAACCGCAACAGATCCAAATGCAGTAATTTTATTTTTTAATAATCCTGTTAATAAACCATAAACAGCCAATTCAGGTATCATTAAAGGTAACATCATTGGCGCCGGCATACCAGATATTAAAAAAGAAACAACAGGAATTGAAGCGCCGATAATTAAACCTGATAATGGGCCATAAGTTAAACCAGCAAATAAAATCATCCAATGCATCGGCTGCGCAATGAGATAATTTAAACCAAGCCTATGTGTTAAAGTTGGCAGAACTAAAGCCAGAGTAAGGAACAAACATTGCCCCAATACAGCTTTAGTTGTTTTCCATGATAATTGCGTATAAGCAACATCGTTAATAAAACCAGAAGCGACCATAAAGACTCCTCGAAAAAATAATACCCGAACACAAGTTCGAATTTAATTTGCGCCCTTCTGAAACGCAGAATACCTTCATGGCATTATTTATTGGAAAAATTGAGAGTAAAACAAAGACTTGAGAAGCTATACCTTCATGGTATATGTTATTCTGATTATTACATAAAACCGGAAAGCGTATCAACGACTTAGCCGTTGCAAATATAAAATTATTAAAACATATTTTCATTTAGTTTATTTCTTTTTATCTTTTTTATTTGCTTTTTGACTTTCTTGAAACTTCTCGCCCCATTTCCACATTGCGTCATGTATAGTTTTTAAACTTTTACCGCAATCGGTCAGTGAATATTCAACCTTTGGGGAACTTCCGCATATACTTTACGATTTACAAGATTATGTTCTTCCATTATACGGAGATGTTCAGTCAGTGTTTTTTGAGAATTTCCTGATAATCCTTTCCTTAATTCTCAAAAGCGTTTTATTCCAGTTAACAACTCCCGAACAATAAGAACATTCCAACGGTTGCCCATCATCATTAAAGCTGTTTCAACAGGACACGCTGGAAAGTTAAATCTTTTTAGCATGATAACCTCTATATAAGTGCGGTTGTAAAACCGTAGAATTAAATCGAAAATTATACGCAGTTTCATTATAACCTCGATTTCCAATAGTTTCTTTTTGGAAACTATGTTACATAAAAAAAACTACCAAACAAAACGATGTTTACTTAACAAATAACACTATCGCTTATAATTTACTATTAAGGGCTTAAAAATACAAGCCAAAATATTTTTTGGAGGATAATTATGATTAATTATGAGGAAATCCTGAAAGCAAATACAAACAGCGTATTTGCGACTATTGAAGGGGATAAAGCATCGGACTTTAGTCCGTGAACGAGAGTATTTCAATACCTCTTTGCATAAGGAAACAAAGTTTATTTTTGCACCAACAGTGAAAAACCAGTATACAAACAATTAAAAGAAAACCCGAATGTATCATTTTGTACTTATCCGCAAAATATTTCACCTGTTTTATCAGTAAATGGTAAAGTGGTTTTTGTAGAGGATATAAAACTTAAAGCAAGAGCGCTTGATGAAAATCCGCCGATAAAAGGCGTTTATCAAACAGCGGAAAACCCAATTTTCAAAATCTTTTACATTGACGTTGAAGAAGTTATACATTTAGTTTTACCGAAGGACCAAAAACTTATAAGGTATAAATATTGGATGATAAAAACTCTTTATTAAGAAATTCATATTTGAATTGTTCCCTCCTTTGTTATCATCTGATGATCAAGAGGGGAACCTTCACCCTGCAGATTCGGTTGAGGTTACAGAATATCTTTGGCAATTATTCCGAAGCCTTGTAAACAAACTTTATTCTACATAGTTGACTATATCGCCTAAAGGTTTACGAAGCGAAGCGCCTGTTATCGCATCGGCAATATTCTCTACATGACCAATTGCCAGTATAGCTACTGCGTTAAAACCATTTGGAATTTTCAAATATTCTTTTTTATTTATATTTATTTCCCGTACCGGTCCTGTTAATATTCGGCAGCCTAATCCAAGAGCTTGCGCTGATATAACCATGTTTTGAGCTGCGAGAGCCGTATCAAAATCCACATTAATACCTTCACTTGCCGCGGCTGGTCCTGAAATTACGATAATCACGCAACTATTTGAGGCTCCGCGAACCATACTTGCAGCAAAATCCGCATTTCTAACTACGGTAAAATGCCACGGTTGTGTATTTCTCGCGCTTGGCGCTTTTGCGCCTGATTTTAAGATTATTTCAATATCGTCTTTTGAAACTTCTTTTTCAATAAATGCTCTGGCGGAAAAACTATTTGCGATCTGTTCAATAACACCGGCATTAATACCGCCTGTGTTGTTGTCGGGCGGATTTGTTGTGTTACAGACTGTTAATGATAAAATAAAAAGTATTATAAAAACGGCAGTAAAAAACTTTAATGTTTGCAGGCTTTTAAAATACACGGTTCGTTCAATGAATAATTTTCTCATAGTAATTCTCCAATAAAAAGTCAGGATTTGGTTAAAATCACAACTTATTTATATTTTAAATAATGGCATACCATTTACCATCTTTAGTTCTTCGACGCAAATAATAATGGCGCATCCCCTCCCCCAAAAATTTTGTCAAATTTTGTCAATTCGACATAAACAGGAGAATATGCGCCTTTATTACGGTGGTAGCATATTCGTAAATTTATGTTAATTCCTTACAGTATAAGGAATTAACCGTTTGGGCCTTCAGGGACTTGAACCCCGGACCAAGAGATTATGAGTCTCCTGCTCTAACCAACTGAGCTAAGGGCCCTTTTCTATAACAGATACTAAAAATGAACTGAAATGTCAATAGGCTTGATATTCAGCGCCACTATACACTGTACAAAGTAAAATAATAAATGTATATTGGTTTTATGTGGGATCCCTTGAGCAAATTTAGCGATTTTTTGTATAATTTGGGATTTTTTGCGAGAACTTTAAAGGGAGTAGGCTATTTTGCGCGTCAAACACAGGCTTCCTTTAAGATTCTTATAATGCAAATCCTCTTTACATTTGTTCACGCGCTTGGGATTACGACTCTTTTGGCTTTAGCTATCGGCGCGGCTGTTAATATTATCGGCGTGTCAATGCTGGCCCAATTTGCGCAGGATCAACTGCTTTACACAATACTGATTACAATAATACTTAGAGAGTTAGGACCTTTATTAACCGCGTTTATCGTAATAGCGCGTTCAGCTACCGCCATTGCGACAGAAATAGCCGGAATGGTGATTTCTCATGAAGTTGAAGCCTATATTTCTGTAGGGGTAGACCCGATAGTTCATCTGGCAGTTCCGCGTTTTCTTGGAGTTACAATTTCGCTTCTTTTTCTGAATATTTATTTCGCGATTTTTGGGCTGGCAGGCTCCTATATTGTAGCTCAATTTTTCAGCGCCATGCCCATGGATTACTATTTTTCCAGTTTGCTGCAGCATCTGGAAATCCAGGATATAATACTTTCCATCCTTAAGAGCGTTTCATTTGGCGCGATTATTTCAATTGTTGCTGTAATTCAGGGTTTTTCTGTTGAACGGGCAAGTACAGAAGTGCCGGTTGCGGGTCTTAAAGCGGTCAGCGGAGCTTTTGCTCTTTGTATACTGGTAAATGTGTTGCTGTCGGTATTATATTATATTATATAGGCTTTTTTCAGGTTTTTAATGGCGGTAATGATTGAATTTAAAGATGTAACATTCTCAGCGCAGAACAAGGATGTGGTTCAGGGCATAACCGCGGAATTTGATGTGTCAACAGTAACCGCCATTGTAGGGCCGTCCGGCGGAGGGAAAAGCACTGTATTAAAACTTTCCGCAGGGCTTTTAGTGCCAAACAAGGGGGAAGTGCTTTATAAGGGAAAAAATATCGCCCACATGAACCGCGCGGAAAATCTTGAATTCCGCAGGGAAGGAGCGTTTATTTTTCAGGATTCGGCGCTTTGGGCCAACCAGGATTTAAATCAAATTTTGGAGCTGCCGTTAAAAATACATTATCCGCACATGAATAAAAAACAGCGCGCGGATCGCATAAAAGAAGTGACCGCGGAAGTAGGATATAAAAAAGATCTCGCGATAAGACCTGCCAGGCTTTCAATGGGCGAACAGAAACTTATCGCGTTCGCGCGCGCCATGCTCTGCAAGCCAAATTTACTCTATCTTGATGAATGGACAGAGTCTTTGGATGATGTTTCGGCGAAAAAGCTTTTAAACATTGTACGGCAGAAGAAACAGGAAGGCGCGACAATTCTGTTTGTAAGCCATGCGATGAGAATTATAAGGGAAATAGCTGATTATGTGGCTGTAATCACAGACGGAAAATTATTAATTAAAACAGCAAAGGAAAATATTGACACCAATGATGAACTTAATGATTTTTTAAAAATGGGTATGGCATCATGAAATTTTCCATTCGTTACGCGGATCAGGTAGTCGGCGTACTTGTCATTCTTGGTCTCGCTATTTTAGTAGCCGTGGTTTTCCTGCTTGGCAGCACTCAGCGATGGTTTGCCAGAGATTTTAATTATATTACCTATTTTAATTCCGCGGCGGGTTTAAGCCCGAATATGGCTGTTCAGTACAAGGGCTTTACCATGGGACGCGTAAAAAAAATAATGCTGACAGAAGCCGATTCAGTCGAAGTTATATTTACAATTTTTGAAGAATATAATCACAGGGTAAAAGAAGGCTCAATAGTGGAAGTAAATGTAAGCCCTATCGGTCTTGGAAGTTCGTTTGTTTTTCATCCGGGTAAAGGCGGTGTGCTTCAGGAAAAAGCGTCAAAGGATCCCCAGGACTGGCCTGTAATTCCCGAAATTAATTCCTTAAAAGCCAGGGAATATATCAGAACCGGATTGGCGAGCAGACCGGAATCAAGCGATAGTATAAGCAATATTATTAATCAGGTTAATATGTTACTTGAAACGATAAATGTAGCCCTCGCGGGATCAGAAGGAGCCGAGTCGCTTGCCCTTGGACAGATACTTATCAATCTTGAAGAAGTTACAGCCGGTATCACCGAACTGGTTCAATCCATCTCCGTGCAGATTTCTCCAATTCTCGCGAACATAGAAATGCTTACAGACGATCTTTCGGTGCAGATTAGTCCAATACTTGCAAATATCGAATTGCTTTCAAATGATCTTTCATTGCAGTTAAATCCATTGCTTGCGCAGGTAAACCCGATACTGGAAAATATTGAGACGCTTACAGGCGAACTTTCAACGCAAATCAATCCATTGCTCGCGCAGGTTAGTCCGATACTTGGAAATGTTGATACGCTCCTGGGCGATCTCTCAACACAAATCAGTCCAATTCTGTCAAATATTGAGACGCTTACAGGCGATCTGTCTGAGCAAATTAATCCGATACTAGCGAATGTAGAGACTCTTACAGACGGACTTTCCAGCCAGATCAATCCAATACTAACAGGCGTAGATACGCTTATTGGCGATCTTTCATCTCAAATCGGTCCAATTCTGTCCAATGTTGTGACGCTCACAGATCAACTCGCCGAACCTTCCGGCACCATTATGTCAATTCTGGATTCTGAAGGTCCGGTTTATACAGACCTTGTAGGACTTCTTGATTCCATATCAGGCATTTTGGGCAGTCTTGATAATGTAGTTGAATTTATACCGGGCCAGCTTCCGCAAATCGCACTTATACTTTCCAATGTCAGAACCGCGCTTGTGGAAGCGGAAAAATTGATTGTCTCCCTGACAAATAATCCCCTTTTCAAGGGCGGCGTTCCAGAAATCAAGGAAACAGGTCCGGGAGCGGCTACTCCCAGGAATCTGGAATTTTAACGGCGGAAATTTTATATGAATAGATTTAACAGGTTGCATATAACGTTCTTTACCGCGGTAACTGCGGTAATGTTTTTATTGATGACAGCATCCTGTTCTACCAGCCCGAAAAATTCAGGCGATGTTACTGATATACGCATACTGACGGAAAAAGAACTTGCTTCCGCCAACAGGGAAGCGGGAAGGGGAAATTTGGAAATTGCTTTTGGTTTGCTGACAGGATGCAAAACCAGAGCAATCATGGTAGATGATACGTCCCTGATGATTCGAAGCGGTCTTTCGCTTGGCAATACGCTTTTCTCGCTTGGCCGTAATGAGGAAGCATTCGCGGAAATAGAAAAGGCTGTCGCAATGGCTCAAAACCACGGAGACAGTGAACTCTTGTCGATCAGCAGGATCTTTTTGGCAAGGGGCAGACTGATTACAGGCGGCGCGTCAGCCCAATCTGTTCTGGATGAGGTAAACCGTTATGCCGGCAATATAAGGAAGGACAGGCTCTATATTGCTTTTTCCTGGCAGGTCAGGGGTCTTGCCCTGCGCGAACTGGGATCATTCGCTGAAGCGGAAAACTCTGTCAGGCGCAGTCTTGATATTCATGTAAAAGACAAGTATCTTGAAAACGCGGCCTATGACTGGTATATGATTGCATCAATCCGTTCTCTGGCAGGTAACGCTTCAGGCGCTGTACAGGCTCTGGAGTCTTCCCTCGATCTTGACCGCCGTGTGGAAAATACCTGGGGTCTTGCCGCAAACTGGCGCGCCATGGGAGATGTTCACCGCAGAGCCGGAAAAAGCAAAGAAGCGGCGGAAGCCTGGCAGCGCTCAAGGGCAATCTTCGCGGCCATGGGCAATGATTACGAAGTCGCGGAAATTGACAAGAGACTGACAGGTAATTAGTAAAAAAAATTTTAACCAATGAGGAATAAATGAATAATGTATTTATGAACACATACCATAAGCTGCCTGTAACATTCGCGAAAGGCGAAGGGGTATGGTTAACCGATATAAACGGGAAGAAATATCTTGACTTCGGTTCAGGAATTTCAGTTAACATTCTGGGGCATAATTACCCGCCGCTTGTCCGTGCTGTAAGCGAGCAGGCCGCAAAGTGTTTACATATCTGCAACTACTATCAAAGCGACGTAAGCGCAGGTTTCGCTGAAAAACTGGTGGAAGCCTGCGCACCGGCCGGTATGAAAAATGTTTTCCTGGCGAATTCCGGAGCGGAAGCGAATGAGGGCGCATGTAAAATCGCGCGAAAATATTCACTTTTAAAATACGGTCCTGGCAGGCATACCATCGTTACGCTTAAGGGCAGCTTTCACGGCAGAACAATTACCACATTGGCTGCTACAGGTCAGGATAAATTCCACCGTGATTTCGGTCCTTTTACCGAAGGTTTTATTCATATACGCGGCGGCGATATAAACGCGCTTGACAGTGCGCTGGACGGTAAAACTGTAGCCGGACTTTTGATTGAAGCAGTGCAGGGCGAAAGCGGCGTTATTCCGCAGACAGTTGAGTTTATTAAAGCGGCACACCGGATGTGCATGGAAAGAGACATTCTTCTGATGTTTGATGAAATTCAATGCGGTATGGGAAGGACCGGAACATTCCTGGCTCTTGAACAATATAAGGACGCATCAGGTAATCCGCTAAAAGCCGATATCATTACTCTGGCGAAAGGACTCGCAGGGGGCATTCCCGCTGGCGCAGTTCTTGCGGGGGAAAAAGCGTCTGGAGTTTTTTCGGTAGGGGATCACGGCAGCACATTCGGCGGCAATCCTGTCGCCGCTGCGGCAGGGCTGGTTGTTCTGAAAACTGTAAATGATCCTGAATTTCTCGCGGAAATTACACGAAAGGGCGAAAAATTAATAACGGCAATCAGGAATTTTCCAAAGGTGAAAGAAGCGCGGAGCAAAGGTTTGATGATTGGTTTTGACATTGATGAAAATGCCTGGCCTTTACTGGAAGCCGCAATTGCCAGAGCCGATTTGGGACAATTCGGCCTATTAATGCTGTCAGCCGGTACAAATACCATCCGTCTTCTGCCTCCGTATATAATAAGCGACAGCGAAATAGATCAGGGTATTGAAATACTGTCTGAATTACTTAAACAGTGATTTAATTAGCGTCTCTCTTTCCTCATTTTTTCTTATTTCTCAATCAGGTAGTTCTTCTCTCCTTCGCTTAACGCTTTTATGATTCGCCTCTTAACATCACCTGAGTCATTTACAAAATCTTTTATACGGCCGCGTATTGCGCGGCGTTTGGAATTTTGACCGTATGGGCATGTGCATGAGGCTTTTAATATATTCTGTTCCTTTGCGCAGGCTATGATCTGTTTTTCTTCAAGCAAAGCCAGAGGGCGTATCAGGCTGACAGGATATTTACGGTATTCAAGAAGGACAGGCATGGCGAGTAACGTACCCTTTGAAAAAAGATTCATGAAAAAAGTTTCGATTATATCATCCAGATGATGCCCTAAAGCGATTTTATTATATCCGTTTTCCGCCGCGTATTTCAGAAGTTCTGTCCGCCGCTGGGTGGAGCACCAGTAACAGTTCATTTTTTTTCCTTCCTTAAGCCTGCCGATTACCGGTACAAAAAGATCAGTAAACGGGATACCCCATTCCTGTAGCTTTTGACACAGAATTGATTTTTTACAGCATGAGCAAAAATCGGTGCTTATATGAACTGCGGCGGTTTCATAATTTATTTTCAGAGCAGGTTTTACTTCGGATAGAGCCCACGCCAGAACGCTTGAATCCTTGCCGCCTGAAACCGCGATAAGGACGCGATCCCCTTCGCGGATCAACGAGCGTTCAAATATTATTTTAACTGCCAGTTTTTTTACAATCTCACCCGCTGAAGTCTTTCTAAAAAATCTGCTCACACATGTTCCTTAATAATTTATCTTGTCTCATCTAATAACGCTTTCTTTAATACCATACCTGCAAGCATAAACCCTGCGCTTGCCGTTACTGTTACATTGCTGCCGTTTATTCTCTTTTCTCCGGGGCCTCTGGGCGGCTCATCATTTTCTTTTTTTAAATTGCCGCAGGGAATCTCGCTTGAGTAAACAACAGAAAAATCCCCTGGAAAACCGCGTTTGCGAAGCCCTTGCCTGACATGCCGCGCCAGGGGACATCCGTGAGTATCCCAGATTGACGCGATTTTTATCTGTGTAGGATCCATTCTAAGCGCCATCCCCATTGATGAATACAGAGTAACGCCATTGGATTCGCTGTATGTGTGAACCTTCTCTATTAAATCCAGTTTGTGATTTATGGTATCAATTGCGTCTATCACAAAGTTTGCGCTTTCAATGTCGAAAATATGTGCGTTATCGCGGCAAAAAAGTTCATCCCAGGATGTTATTTCACATTCGCTGTTAATTTCCAGTAATCTTTTTTTTAACGCGGAAACCTTGGGAAGCCCCAATGTGAGCGAAGTAGCTTCAGCCTGACGGTTTATGTTTGAAGCGCACACGGTATCATTGTCAATGATGCCGAGTTTCCCAATTCCGCAGCGGACAAGAGCTTCAGCCACCCAGCTTCCAACTCCGCCCGCGCCAAAAATCAGCGCTTTTGTGCGCGTTAATTTTTCCAGTCCTTCTTCGCCTGTAAGGAGAGCTAACCGTTCAAAAGCGGGATTAACACCCATCGCCGTTTCTCTTCACATAACGTTCTTCTTCGGAGAAGATGCAGCCGCAGTATTTTTGCATATACAATCCTCTTGCGCGGGAAACGGACTGCCCTTCGCGGAAGAGATGTCGGAAATCGCTGTAATAAAATTCCAGATCGTGTTTCGCGGCAGCCTGTTCGCCGATGCGTTTTATGGCGTCATGATCCTGATATGGGCTGATCAATAAACTGGTGCTGAATACCTGAAAACCTTTTTGCGCTGCCAGAAAAGCGGTTTTTTCCAGCCGTAACGTATAGCATTTTTCGCAGCGTTTTTCACCTGCGGGTAATACCAAATTCAGAAACAGGCGAAGGGCGTATTCATCTGACATTTCCAGTTTCAGGTTTTCGTTAGCTGCAAATAAAGCGAGGCAGTCGCGGCGCGCTTTATATTCCGTGTATGGATGAATATTCGGATTGTACCAATAGAGTTCCGGTTCCATTCCCTTTTCGCGGAGGCTGTTTACGCAGGACAGCGAGCAGGGCGCGCAGCAGCAGTGAAGGAGCAGTTTCATAAACGCTGTTCTACAGCCTTTGCAAGCTGATCCGCGCAGGAAGTGTTTTTATTTCCGCAGCGATTTCCTTTCAGCTTTTCTACAACCATGGATGCGTCCATGCCTTCAAGCAGCGTACCTAATGCCTTCAGGTTTCCATCACAGCCGCCTTCAAATTTTACAGAGTATATTTTCCCATTTTCAATTGAAAAGCGTATTTTTTTTGAACAGGTTCCGCTTGTTTTATATTCGTACATATAATCAGTCTATAATGAAACTAAAATCAGAGGAAGAGAGTAATACATGTAATATATTAAAGTTGTCAGGATACATCAGTTTCTGAAACCAAACGATATTTGATACTTCCCTGAATTAATGCGTTGTGAATATGTTTCTTGACAATTTATATCGTTTAGTATAATGTTTCAAAAGTAACATGCCGTCTTAGCTCAGCTGGCAGAGCACTTGACTTGTAATCATGAGGTCTTCGGTTCGATTCCGAAAGACGGCTAATTTTTATCTTTGGCTTCCTGCATTAAAATTTTTATCAGTTCATCCAGATCTCTTTGCGGTATCTGTTCCTATTTCGTTTTTCAGTAAGACATCATACAGGTTGTAAAAACATGAAGTTTTTTTGACAAAAATGCAAAAAATGTCTTGATAGTTTTACAGGTTTTCAGTAATATTCTGTCATGAATGAATTTATATGTTCCCAGTGTAAAAAACCCATTTCTGAGCCGGAGAAGAATCTTTGGGTTTGTGATTGCGGTAATCATTCCAGACTGGGCTGGCAGCAGCGTTTAAGCATTACCGCTGATAAAGACAGTTTTAGTGAGTTCGATTCAGGGATGAGATCGGGTAACCCGATTGAATTTCCCGGATACGAAGATAAAATCAATGAGTTGGTAAAAGGATGTGAAACCGGCGAGGCGGTAGTTACAGGCCGCTGTAAAATAAAGGGTTACGACGCCGTTATCGGTATCATGGACAGTCATTTTATGATGGCCAGCATGGGCAGCGTTGTAGGAGAGAAGATCACGCGCGCGATTGAATACGCGACCGTAAACAAATTGCCTGTAGTCATTTTTTCCGCTTCCGGAGGAGCGCGGATGCAGGAGGGAATAATTTCCCTGATGCAGATGGCAAAAACATCGGGCGCTGTGGCGCGCCATACACAGGCGGGTCAGCTCTACATCTCTGTAATTACAGACCCTACAACAGGCGGCGTTACGGCCTCTTTCGCCATGTTAGGTGATATTATCCTTGCGGAACCGGGCGTAACATTGGGGTTTGCAGGCAAGCGCGTCATTCAGGATACAATCGGCGCCGTCCTGCCCGATCATTTCCAGACATCGGAATTTGTATGGAAACACGGATTTGTGGACGCTATTTCACACCGCCGTGAAATGCCTGACACGCTCGCGAAAATAATCATGCTTCACGGCTATAAACAACAGGGAGGGTTATGATGTTAAATATGCAGCAAAAACTGGATCTTATAAAAAACCTCGGACGTCCCACCATCCGCGAATACATTCCATTGATATTTAAGGATTTTGTTGAACTTCACGGAGACCGCTATTTCGGCGATGATCCCGCAATCCTTGGCGGAATCTGTATGTTAGGTGACACTCCCGTAACGGTGGTTTCCCAGGTGCGCGCGGGAGACATTACGGAACTGCAAAGGATAAATTTTTCCATGCCTCACCCCGAAGGATACCGCAAAGCGCTGCGCCTTGCCAGACAGGCTGAAAAATTCAAGCGTCCTTTTATATGTTTTATTGATACTCCCGGCGCATTCTGCGGAGTAGGAGCTGAAGAACGCGGACAGGGCGAAGCCATTGCGCGTAACCTTCACGAATTTATGATGCTGAAAACTCCCGTAATTTCTGTTGTTCTCGGCGAAGGCGGCTCAGGAGGAGCTCTTGCTCTCGGCGTTTGCGATGAACTTGCCATGTTGGAAAACGCTCTGTATTCTGTAATTTCACCTAAAGGTTTCGCTTCGATTTTATGGAAAGACGGATCAAGGGAAAGGGAAGCGGCCGAACTAATGAAGATAACTGCGGAAGACCTTAAACGTTTCGGAGTATGTGATAAAATAATAGCGGAGCCGGAAGGCGGGGCGGCGAAGGATGTCAGCCTTACAGCCTCAAACATCGGTCTGTGGTTAAGTGAAACCATAGGTAAACTTTGCAGGGAAGATTTCAATATGCTCCCAGAAAAGAGGTACCAGAAATTCAGGAAGATTGGAATATTTTCGGAGTAATTCCGGTTTAAACATGAAAACAGACGCTAAAAAAACATTATTGCTGATAATCGACGCGCAAAATGATTTTTGTCCGGGCGGCGCGCTTGCGGTAAATGACGGCGATAGCATCATCGCCCCGATAAACGCGCTGGCTCGCGCTCTTGTCATGAAGGGGGGCAGGGCGGCAGCTACACAGGACTGGCACCCCGCAGGCCACATCTCTTTCGCCTCTTCACATAAAGATAAAAGTCCTGGCATTGTAATTGACACTCCCCTTGTAAAAGGACAGGCGCTCTGGCCTGATCATTGTGTCCAGGGGACTCGCGGCGCGGACTTATACGGCAGTCTTGATTTGAAACCTGTTTCATTAATTATACGTAAAGGTTTTAACATAGGCCTTGACTCGTATTCGGCGTTCTTTGAAAATGACCGAAAAACTTCAACCGGTCTTGAAGGCTGGATAAAATTCCTTGGCATTGAAACGGTTATTGTAGGCGGACTAGCTACGGATTATTGCGTCTTCTTCAGCGCAATGGACAGTAAAAATTCGGGATTAAACACAATAGTCGCATCTGACGCTGTAAAAGGAGTTGGTTTTCCTGAAGGTTCTGTAGAAGCGGCTGTTTCCAAAATGGAATCCAATGGAATAGTTTTTCTGCCTAACAACGAGATACTGGATAATCTGTGTTAGGGAGCAGAGCTATTCCATTGTTAATTAAAAATCCCCATCGTGTAAAGAAGCTCACTATCTCTCGTTGTTTATCTCCCATAACCTGTGATAATATTTAGTAGTAATTTATATGGATAATTCAGCCTTATTTACAGACTTTTACTCTCTTACCATGGCTCAGGGGTACTGGAAAAGGAATAAAAATGAACGGGCGGTGTTTGAGATGTTTTTCAGGCATCAGCCGTTTAACGGCGGTTATGCGGTATTCGCAGGCCTTGGAACATTTCTGGAAAAGCTAAAAAACTTTTCATTTTCAGATAACGATATTGCCTGGCTGAAAAATCAGGAAATTTTTGAAGACGCGTTTCTTGATTTTCTTAAAACATTTCGTTTTACAGGTTCGCTGTGGGCAATGGATGAAGGGACAGTAATCTTTCCGCAGGAACCGTTAATCAGGGTTGAAAGCGGTCTTATTGAGTGTCAAATAATCGAAGGGATGCTTCTTAATATCATCAATTTTCAAAGTTTAATTGCCACAAAAACATGCCGTATCTGGCTCGCGTCACGAAAGGGTAATGTGATGGAGTTCGGCATGAGGCGCGCGCAGGGACCCGATGGAGCGCTTTCCGCGTCCAGGGCCGCGTACATTGGCGGCGCATCGGGAACAAGCAATACATTAGCCGGAAAAATTTTCGGAATACCTGTCATGGGGACAATGGCTCACGCCTGGGTAATGTCTTTCGACAGCGAAGAAGAGGCCTTTGACAGTTACGCCGATCTTTATCCCGACAGAACTGTACTGCTCATTGACACTTACGACACATTGAAAAGCGGAATACTCAACGCGATTAAAACCGGAAAGAAACTTGCGCAGAGTGGAAAAAATTTCGGAGTGCGCCTTGATTCAGGCGACATTCAGTACCTTTCTACAGAAGTCAGGAGGCTGCTTGACGAAGCCGGATTATCCAGGGCGTTCATTACCGTTTCCAATGATCTTGATGAATACATAATTGAAACCCTCGTCAAGGATGGCGCGCCTGTAAACACATGGGGAGTGGGAACCCGTATGGTTACAGGAGGGCAGGCGTCAACATCCATGTCGTCGGCTTTTACCGGCGTGTACAAACTGTCCGCCCGTATGGAAGGCGGGAAAACAATCCCTGTAATGAAATTGTCAGACAACCCTGAAAAGACAACCAATCCCGGCATTAAACAGGTTTGGCGGATTTGGGATCAAAAAGGAGGGGCAGTCGCCGACGTATTGAGTATTGATGACGGAACAGATGAATTAAAAACAGGTACGCGCTATTCATTCTGGCACCCTTCGGGGGATTACCGTCATTTTTCACACACTTTGGAAGGCAGTATTGAGCCTCTGCTGAAAAAACGGGTAGAAGGCGGCAGGTTTACAGGAGATCTCCCATCGTTAGCTGAAATTCAGTCTTTCGCCGCAGCAAACCTTGAGCGTTTTGATTCAACCTATAAAAGACTGCTCAACCCCCATGTATATAAAGTTTCAATAACGGAAAAACTGCGCGATCTCAAACTGGAATTGATTCAAAAGCATCTTGGTTCAGAATTTGTCCAGTGTTAATTTACTGAGGAGATCTTTCTCCTATAAACCCAATGCCAGTTTTAATCTTGAACTGAAATCGGCTTTGCTTATTTTTTCCTTTAAATAATCGGAAATTATCTGCTGTACAACCGGAGGAAAAACATCCCAGTAACGCTGAGGCCATGCGCCAATTTCCTCGCGGAGGTTTTGGTCAACAGATTCATGCATTGTACCGTGAGAAAATGAGATAAACTGCTCAATCATTGATAAAAGCATGTCGTCCGGCACACGGGATTGCACTATTTTTCCGCTCCCCGTTTCCGGCAGCCATGCTTCGCATAGTTCATCAATTTGTTTGTCTGAAAGCTGCGGCGCATTTTCTCTGATTATATTTACAATCATTTTACGGATTGACTGTCTCATGTTTTCAATGCCGCCTTCAATTCCTGCATTGACTCTTTCTGTAATCTGCTTTGCCATCCCTTGCGGGTCGGGCATGCCGCCCATCACATTAAAAACAGACAGATTCCGCCTGCGCCTGACTACAGCTTCAGCCAGGACATCAATGGCGGACTCATTACTGCGGTTGAGAATATAATCCAGCGATTGTAAAAGTTCGGGGTCTGTCATGCTGACAGAATTAGACTTTTTTGGTTATATAGTCGCTTTTCAGGCAACGAGCGCAAATTTTCAGAGTCATAGTGGTCCCGTCCATTTCTGTTTTAACTTTTACCAGATTGGGTTTCCATGTCCTGCGTGTATGGTTATAGGCACGGCTAACCTTATTACCGGTGATTGTATGTTTTCCGCAAATATCACAACTCCGTGACATATTATCCTTCCTTCAAAAAAACCCTTATCAGGGAATATATTGATTTTATATCAAATTATTCAAAGAATGTAAAGAGGACGAAGTATCTAGACAATTCAATTATACAAAATTTCCTGGTTATACATAACCATTCCAGGTGTAAATGTGGTATATTTTAAACAGTATGCTTAATAAATTATTCCTGTGTTTAATATTTTTTATTGGTTTTGGCATCGGCGCGCCGTTATATTCACAGGAAATACCGTTTTGGGAACGAAAAATTGCCGAAACAGTTCCAGATTTTGTGATTGAAGCGGTGAAAAAAGCGCCCCAGGACGCGCTTGTGGGTATTGGAACAGCTAAATTGGCTAATATGAGCATGTCGCGGACTACAGCCAGAGTACGGGCCAGAGCCGGCATTGCCAAACAAATAAATGAGGTGGTTGTGGAAATGGTGCGCAAATTCAGCGTCGCCAGCGTAACCGATCCCAATGTTGTGTTTTTATTTCAGGAGCGGATAACGGTAACAACCTCCAGAGCAGATCTTCAGGCGACATCCATCATTGATGAAGGGCCGGACAATGACGGCAATTTTTGGGTTGTGATAATGTTAAACAAGGAACCTGTCTCTGACATTATATCCCAGGCTAGAGCTCAAACCGTAAACGATTTCCCCCAGATGTCCTCCTTTAATGCCGCAGCCATGCTGAATGACGCTCTTATAAGCATAGCTAAAGATGAAATTGTAGCGGTATTCCGTTAAAGGAAATTTTCACTGTAAGCTGGCGTGATGGGTATGTTGATCAGATGAGAGCCGAAGATCGCGCGTTTCGTGAAGCAGCGATAAAAATAAACGCAGAATACGGTAATCTTTTAAATAATATTATTACGAGGTGAGTTGCTCAATTATGCCGTATACTCAGTATTTGAACTCGCTGCCGCCGATAAATTCCCTTAAAATACTGGTTCCCGGCACATACTGCGGAGGGATGGGAGTAAAGTTTTCCAAAAAGGACAGGAGCCTTACAGCTTCGGCGTATTCAAACTGGTTAGGTTTTACCGCTCTTAACAGCGGGTCAGCATAGTATTTTAAAACTGAAAGTTCGTAATCAAGAGCGGAATTAAACGCAGCATCCGATGTGTTCTGATACGGAAAGATGTGCCTGCGTTCGCCTGCCTGAACCTTGGGCCACATTTTTATTGTACCGGCTGCGTCCATTCCCCTGAACTGGGAATCGCGAACCATGCGCCGCAGCAGCCTGTTGTCGCTTGTAGGAATGCGGTTATGATCGTCAAGATTAAGCTGGGTAAGCGCTGATATGTAAATTTTATACTTTGTGCCGCGTTCAATACTGTGTGTCAGCGCGTCATTGAGCGCGTGGATTCCTTCAACAATCAGTATATTATGGCTGTCCATTTGTATCTTTCTGCCGGCTGATTTATTGCAGCTGCCGGTTTTGAAATCGTAAACAGGCAATGTTATTTCTTCTCCTGCGTACAGGGCCAGAAGCTGTTCATTGAGATATGGAACATCAAGGGCTTCCAGGCATTCATAATCAGGTTCGCCTTTTTCATCTTTGGGAGTTTCTGCCGTTCCCCTGTAATAGTCATCCAGGCTTATGGCGATTGGTTTTATTCCCAAAACCATTAATTCTATTTCAAGCCTTTTCGCGCTTGTTGTTTTTCCTGAACTTGAAGGGCCCGCCATAAGCGCCATTTTAACAGTATCGCGCTTTTCATAAATTAACTCCGCGATATCCGCCATTTTTCTTGCCTGCTGAGCTTCTGCAATCCTGATATATTCCTGAAACGCCCTGGCCGTGATTTTGGAATTTAACTCACCTACAACCCGCACTCCGACAATACGTCCCCATTTTTTATAATCATTGTACACCTTGAAAATTTGCGGCTCATCAGCAAATGGCGCGATTTCCATTCCTTTGCCTATCCCCGGGAAACGAAGAAGAAAACCGTCCTGATATGGCAATAGTTCAAATGATGAAAGAAGCCCGGTATGCGAAAGAAGCGGCTGGATATATATATCCATATAACCCTGGCATTCATTTACCTTGATGCGCGGTGAACTTCGCTGTTCAAGCAAAAGAGCCGTATCTGTTTGATTGTTTTTTTTAAATAACTGCACAGCCTCTTCATAAGCGAGATATTTAAATGTTATCGGCAGATCTTCTTTTACAAGTTTTTCCATTTCTTTGGCAAGCTGTTCAACTTCGCCGTGTTCCGGTTTATCCCCTGAACTGAATGTATAGTAATAGCTGTTTCCCAGAGAATGGCCTACATACACGCCCCTGTGCGGGAAAATATTACGCGCGGCGATTGCCAGAATAAAGGAAAGCGTGCGTCTGTAGATCATGGCTCCTTCAGGCGAATCGGTAAGGACAGGCTCGACTGCCGCGTTTACAAGCAATGATGTTCCCAGGGGCCTTATTTCGTTATTTACCCTGATAGCGGCAATTGTTTTTTCCGGAATCATGAAATTTTCAATCAACTGTTCAGCTTTTGTTCCGTATTGACATTTGACTGTCTTCTTTGAATTATTAAAATAAATTTGTATATCGCTCATATAATTATTATATACGCCGCTGTGTAAAAATTCAATTTATGCGAAGCTCTGGTTCTGTTCTGCGGCGGGGCAGTTAATCGCCAATCCTTATTGAGTTAAACCATACATCATTGTAGAGATCCAATGCCGCGCCCAGATCATTGACAAGTTCCGTATTGAGAAGATCTTCAGCGGAATACCATGAGTATCCTGTTTTAAAAGCGCGCGCCGGTATGTTCACAGTTGCCGGTAAACCGAATGTATCTACAATTTCTGCGTAAACATCGGGGCGGTGGATAAAATTGATAAATTTATAGGCAAGCTCGGTATTTCTTGCTCCCTTTAGAATTACCATATTGTCGATATAAGACGGCGCGCCTTCCCTGGGGATGAAGAAATACGTACTGGTAATTAAATGATCATTGCTTTCGATTTCCTCGAATACCACTTCTGGGTAACCGTGCACCACCCAGAAATCGCCGTTTGCGTAACCTTTGCCGAATGATTCAGCGTCGAATTTCACAAGGTTTGGTTTCCAGACATTGTTGATAAGATCTTTGGCGGCGTTTATCTGCGCCGGATCCGTTGAGTTAACTGAATAGCCGATATGAACCAGAGCCGCTCCCATAACATCGCGGATGTCGTCTAACATGGTCATGCGGTTGCGGAGATCCTGCCGGCTGAAAATTGACCAGTTCTTTTCAAACTCAGGAACTCTTGCTGTATTTATGATAATGCCGGAAGCGCCGTAGAAGTAGGGTACGGAAAAATTCATTTCCGGATCGTAACTTGCTTTTCGCAGCACTTCAGGATCGATATTTTTAAGGTTAGGTATTTTTGATTTATCTATTTTTTCCAGCATATCCTGCTGTATCATTATTTTAATAAAATAGTTGGATGGGAACACGACATCATAACTGCCGCGTTTTGATTTGGTAGCGCTTAACTTCGCGAACATGTCCTCGTTGGATGCAAACTCATCGTAAATTACCCTTGCGTTATATTCATTTTCAAATTTTTCAATAACAGAAGCCGGCGTATAATATGTCCAGTTGTATATATACAGCCTTTGTTTTCCAAAACCGCATGAAATCATGGCGGGCATAACCAGCGCCGCCAGAACCGCAATATTGATGAAGTTCCTTCTCAATTTTACTGCCTCCTAATAATAACCCCTGCCGTGAAACAGCAGGGGAATAAAAAACTTGTCCGGCCCTGGATTTACTGAGCGCCGATTCGTATTGTGTTAAACCACGCGTCATTGTAAAGATCCAGCACAGCGCCGATATCTTTTTTAAGCTCCACATTCGCCAGATCTTCGGCTGAATACCAGGAATCTCCTGTTTTATGCTGACGGGCGGGAATATTCGCCGTTGCGGGGAATCCGAAAGCATCCGCGAATTCGGCGTAAATTTCCGGCCTGTGAATATAATCTATAAACTTGTGGGCTAGTTCCTTGTTCTTTGAGCCTTTTAAAATGCACATACTGTCGATATAGGCGGGCCCGCCTTCTTTTGGTATAAAGAATACTGTTTCGCTCATTAACCGTCTGTTATCTGCAATTTCTTCAAAGACCACTTCAGGGTAACCCTGAACAACCCAGAAGTCTCCGTTGGCGTAACCCTTACCGAATGATTCAGCGTCAAATTTAACCAAATTCGGTTTCCATGAATGGTTAATCAGGTTTCTCGCTTCCGCAATCTGCGACGGGTTGGATGTGTTCACCGAATAGCCAAGATACACAAGCGCGTCTCCCATAACTTCCCTCATGTCGTCGAGCATTGTCATTCTGTCCCGCAGGTCTTCCCTTGCGAATATTGACCAGCTCTTTTCAAAGACAGGAACTTTGGCGGTATTAACAATAATACCCGCGGCTCCGAAATAATATGGAACCGAAAATTCCATATTCGGATCATAATCCGCCTGTCCCAATACTGCCGGGTCAATGTTTTTCAAGTTGGGGATTTTTGATTTGTCAATCTTTTCCAGCATATTCTGCCTAATCATGATTGACACATAATCCGCCGACGGGAAGACAATATCGTATCCGCTGCCTCCCGCTTTCAGCTTGGCGTACATGTCTTCGTTAGATGCGAATTCATCGTAGATAACGGTAACATTGTACTCTTCTTCGAACTTTTCAATTACTGAATCCGGCGTGTAATAGGTCCAATTGTAAATGTACAAACGGTCGCTCTTTTTGCACCCGGGTATCAGCAGTGACAGTATCAAAAGCCCCAATAGCGCAAGCTTCACACGCAGCCCCGCTTGTCTCTTCCCTGGAACTGCGTCGTTAATGGGTATTTCCTCCATCTTTTCCTCCTGATTATAATAAAATATTACAGAAACCTGTAAAAGTTTTCTGAACTACAGCTTTATCATTTCGCGGCTATAAATTTCAGGAACTTCCTGAGCGTAATGGACAGGATAACTGTTCCCAGTATCATTACAACCGAAAGAGCGCTGATAAGCGGCGTAATGCCTCCCCTGCGGGTAATCGCCGAATAGATAAATATCGGCAGGGTAGATGAGCCAGGCCCTGCGACAAAAAATGTAATTACAAAGTCTTCCAGCGAAAGGGTAACTGCGGTAAGAAGGCCCGACATTATTCCGGGCATACATATAGGAAGCGTTACCTTGAACAATGTTTGTCTTTCTGTCGCGCCCAAATCGTGAGCCGCTTCAATAATTGAAAAATCAAATTCGTCAAGGCGCGCCATGACCATTAAAAATACAAACGGCAGATTAAATGTAGTATGCGCGATATAAATTGTAAAAAGCCCCAGAGGGATACCGATTCCCGCGAAAAAAATTGAAAGTGAAACGCCTATAATAATCTCCGGAAGGATCATGGGCAGGAATGAGATGGTTTGCACATAACCGCGCATTTTAAACCTGTACCAGCTTACTCCTATCGCGCCGAGAGTGCCAAGCACTGTCGCCGTTGCCGCGGATGTAACCGCGATTATCAGGCTGTTTCTTAGCGCTCTCCACAGTTCACGGGATTCTATAAGCCTTTGGTACCAGCGCAGGGAAAATCCTGTCCAGTTCATGCTAGTAGATGCGTTAAATGAATAAATAACAAGCACCAAAAGCGGAAGAAAAAGAAAAACAATCGTTACGGCAAAAACGGTATTTGAAAATGAAAAGCTTCCGCGGTACGCGCGCCTAGCGTGGCGCGCGGCTTCTCCCTGAACCCTGCTGCCGAATTTCAGGGAAGGAAGGAGGTTTCTGATCTTCATGGCGCGCTCCCGTTACGGCTGTCCGCTTTTGCATCAGATGTCCTAGATTCATTGTTTCTTAACGCGTCACGCTTTTGAATGTACATCATCAGCATTACGCCGATTGTAGTCACAACTGTTAAAACCATTGAAATCGCGGCAGCCCTCGGCCAGTTACGTGATTTGGAAAGCTGATCGGCGATTATGTTTCCGAGCATGTAGGAGTCCATTCCTCCGACAAGAAGCGGGACAGCGTACGCGCCGAAGATTGGAATAAATGTAAAGAGAATTGCAGTAAATATTCCGCCGTGAATATTCGGGAGAAGCACCTTGACAATTGAAATAAATTTGTTCGCGCCAAGATCGCGCGCCGCTTCAAGCAGCGAGAAATCAAATTTGTCTATTGTTGAAAACAGAGGCAGTATCGCGTAAGGAAGGTACATGTAAACCAAGACAAGAATAACCGCTTTCTGGTTATACAGGAAATGTATATAATCGTCTATTAATCCTATACGCATCAGGAATAAATTTAAAAAGCCGTTGTTTCCGAGAATGTTCATCCATGCAAAAACCCTGATAAGGAAATTTGTCCAGAACGGGATGATAATTAACAGCAAAAACAAGGTTTGATGTTTGCTTCTCGCTATGCAGTAACCGCAGGGCAGCGCGATCAAGATGGTAATGATTGTTGCTATAACAGATGTTGTAATTGTGCGCCATGTAATGCTTAAAAAACCAGGATCTGTCAGATAACGGTATGCTTCAAGTGAGAACTCAGGTTCTACGCCGCCGTAAAGCCCTTTTTTTAGAAAACTGTAGGCGATGATAATTGCAATCGGCGCGAGGAAAAAGAGACTGAACCAGACAGCCATGGGCGATGAATAGAGCGGGCCGTAATTTTTGGCCGCGGGTTTCAATGTTTTACCTCGACTATGTAGCCGTCAACGGCGCTCCATGACAGATAGACAGAATCCTTCCAGCGGATATCCGGTCCTTCATCCGAATAATTGGCGTGCTGTTTAATGACACGTAACAGAACCTTTCCCGGTATGGACGGCGAAGACGGCATGGTTTCGACATAGAATTTGGTCTGAAAACCGGAATAGATAGGTTCGTCTACTTTCCCCTGAAACAGGTTTATATCTTCGCGCTTTGTCAGCGGTTTTTCCTTGCTGATAACAATTTTTTCAGGTCTGATTGTAAAGCTTACAAGCTGGCCGGGTTTTACTTCGTCCACAGATGTTACCTTGATATTACCCAGTTCCGGAATTTCAAGGTTTGCCATGTACTCTGTCACCCCTTCATAGTCCGGGAGTTTTATCTTCTCTACGCTTGTTATCCTGCCGTCAAAGAGGTTTGTTTCTCCAATAAACCTGGCGACAAAATCAGTAGCGGGACTTTCGTAAATTTCATGGGGAGTACCTATTTGCAGAATATCGCCCTGATTCATGACAGCGAGCCTGTCTGATACTGAAAGCGCTTCCTGCTGATCGTGGGTAACATAAATAAATGTTATGCCTATTTCATCATGGATACGGTCAAGTTCAATAAGCATGTGCTGTCGCAGTTTCGCGTCCAGCGCCGAGAGCGGCTCATCAAGCAGCAGCACCCTGGGTTCATTGATAAGAGCGCGCGCGATTGCCACTCTCTGTTTCATGCCGCCTGAAAGCTGATTTGGTTTTTTCTCCGCGTCTTTTTCAAGATGGACAAGCTTTAAATAATCATTGACCTTGCTCCTGATGTCCGCAGTTAGCGCGCCTTTAAGCCTTGGCGAAAAGGCGACATTTTCAAACACTGTAAGATGGGGAAAAAGAGCATAATTCTGAAATACCGTATTTGTATGGCGTTTATTCGGAGGCACGGAAAGCACATTGTCTCCGTCTAGCGTAAGAGCTCCTTTATCTGGATGTTCAAAACCGGCTATTATGCGCAGCAGGGTAGTTTTACCGCACCCTGACGGCCCCAACAGGGAGAAGAATTCTCCCTTCTTTATTTCCAGGCTTACATTCTTTAACGCCTCGAAATTACCAAAGGATTTGCTCACTCCTGTGATGACAACATCGCTCCCTTTCAATCTGTTTCTTCCAGCCTCCTGTATATGTTCACCTATGGGAACAATGAGGTTTTTTATTAATTATGTCAAGAGTCAATACTCAACCTTCCACAGGAATAATCCGTGAGGCGGCAGCGTAGGTCCTGCCAGAGAGCGGTTTGCGGTATTGATTATTTCCTGCAATTTTTTTTGTGGCGTATGTTTTTCTTCATAATGAAGAAAGGTTCCGGCCACAGATCGTACCATTTTCCTTAAAAAGGCATTAGCGCAAATTTCAAAAATCAAACGGTTTCCTTCAATAAAAAAACTCGATCTGTAAATATACCTGTGCTTTGAACTGCTTGTATCGCTTGCGGCGGAAAAAATCGAGCAGTCTGTTTCTCCCAGTAAAAGACGGCCATAAGCATTAAGGGTTTTTAAACATGGAAGACGGAAGAGTCTTTGGTTGTACAGGCGTTCATGTGGAAGAACAGCGCCGAGGATAAAATAATAACGGTATGTGCGCGATACCGCGCTGAAACGCGCGTGAAAATTACTGTCTTCTTCGCGCGAGTCCAGAATCCGCACATCATGCGGAAGGAGGGTGTTAAGCGCGGGCGCAAATCGATCTTCTGGAATGCTGTCGATTTCCGTTAAGAAATTCGCCGCCTGGCCTGCCGCGTGAACGCCTGAATCTGTGCGCCCTGAACCTGACATATTTACCTGGGAGCCGTGCATCTTTTCCAGAGCCTGTTCAATTACCCCCTGAACAGTTCTGTCATTATCCTGCCTCTGCCATCCGCAAAAGTCAGTCCCGTCGTATGCGATTGTCAGTCTGATATTCCGCATTGTTATTGTTCGGCTTCAGTCAGTTCTTTATTGATTGTGTCGTACAATTTTCTGGCGATTTCCAGGAAAGCGCCGGGTTTGTCCTTTGATGATTTTCCCATCCCGAAAAGTTTAGCGATTGTGCGGCGCGCGTCTTCAAGAGATGTTTTTCTTTCTTCAGGATTGCTGGCGGGGCCGTATTTGTACCTGAGATAAGCGCACAGGTACAACATTCCTTCATAAGAGTAATTTTTATCCGTGTCAGGGCCAAAGACTTTCATACCGGAAAGGGTTTCTTTGCCGGTTTGTTCACGGGCGAGCGCTTCATTGTAAAGGTAGTGGGCTTTTCTGCGGAAAAGAGTAGCAAGCCAGTCAAAGTGTTGTCCTGGATATTTTGATGTAAGTTCATCCAATAACCACGCGCAGCGCAGAGAGGAAAGTCCCTGTTTTATTGTAGGGGATGTATCCTTGCCGAAATAATCATAACAGCGCAGCACCAGGTATTGGGAAGCCGCTCCTTCCATGAGAGTCCGGTTTTCATGAAAATCCACTCCCGGAAATATCAGGTTGGTATCCTTTACTCGGAGATTGCAATCGTCTCTTGCCCGGTTTTTGTTGCTTTCAGGTATCGAGGAAAAATCACTTTCGATTGTGGCATACCAGCATTCAGGGCATACTACAGCGTGATACACAAGAGGATATATTGTGCCGTATTTCAGCGACGGCTCATATAATCTGTGAAGCTCTTCGGTAATCGCGCCTGCTATAAGCCTGCCTCCTCCCGAAAGAAGTTCTTCCTTGCGGAATGTTGTGTTGCATAACGGGCATTTGAATTCTTTCTTTGACTGAAAAGTAATTTTTAGATCCACTGCCATCTTTCTTACACCTTTTCCAATATTACCATTGCCAGCGCATTGTCTCCTTCATGCGTCAGCGATATATGCATTCTGTTTGCACCTGATTTTTCAAGCGCAGTTTGCGCGCTTTCATATACGCGCATTTCCGGTTTGCCGTCATCATTATTATGAACCATAATATCTTTTAACATAAAACCTGAAAGGCCTGTTCCCAGGGCTTTGCCGAAAGCCTCTTTTGCGGCGAACCTTGCAGCCAGCGACTGGGCTGCGCGTTTTCCGCATGACAGAACCGTCCTGATTTCCTCCTGATGAAAGTACCTGTTTAAAAGGTTTTCATTTAACACCCATTTTTCCATCCGTCTTATATTAACCAGATCAATCCCGATTCCGCAGATCATATACGCCCTATAAACTTAAGTTTTAATCTGAATAATCATTATTCACCTGCGGGTTATTATCTCTTGGTCTTTCCCGCGCAATACGGCGTATTGTGCCCCGGTATTCCACCATATTGTTTCCGTAAATAATAATTAAAGGATCATCATTTACAATATTTACCATTACTGAAAAATCTTCATACCGCCCTTCCAGATCAATTATGCCCGTATTGAATTCATGAATGGATTCAATGTAGGAGCGCGGGCCTTCTATAATCACGCTGGTGGGGTTTATATATTGGCTTGTCAGCTCAAATCCGTCCGCGACAGCTCCGCGAAAAACCGGCGTTATGTTTATATTCCGGCTTATTTTATAATCCAGTCTGATATTTATCTCTATCGGATCTACAGATATTTCTATTGGATCAACGCCAATTGCGCTTCCCTTTCTTCGTATTTGCACAGGTACCCTGTAATTGCCTTCGACTGTATACCTTTTTAAATCAATATAGGTTTCTATATCGTCTTCAAGAACCGGATGAATATTGTTTGATTCTCCCCGCAGACCGACTCTTATAACCTGGGTATACGAGTTCGCCGGAACAAGCGTTTCATTGTGTTCGATACGCAGAGGCGCTGAAAAAAAACGGGATTCCAGAGTATTAATTCTGTGAAAAACTGAAATGAGAAGCGCGGCCGCTACAGACAGCACCTTGACAGGCCATTTTTCAATCAGTTTTAAAAGAAATTTTCTGCTAATCAATGAGGACTTCTCCCTGTACTTCGGTTTTTTCCTTTTGGCTTGTTACCTGTATCTGAGCTTCCCTTCTGCTTCCTGAGTCAAGAAGTTCCTTTAATTTGCGCGTAACTTCCATGGATGATAAATCATAATAGAGTTTCGCGTCATAAGCCAGGGAGATTGCCCCTGTCTCTTCCGAGACTATCAGAACCACCGCGTCAGATTGTTCGGCCATTCCAAGGCTTGCCCTGTGGCGGGTGCCGAAATTTTTGCGTATATCCTGTCTTTCAGAAAGGGGAAGAAAACATCCCGCCGCCGCGATTTTTCCGCTTTGAATAATCAGGGCTCCGTCATGCAGCGGGCCGTCAAATTCAAATATGGCGATGATCAGACTGGAAGAAATTTCTCCGTTTATTCGTGTGCCTGTTTCTGCGATATTCTTTAAATTTATTTTTCTGGGGAAGACAACAAGCATCCCCCGCCTTCTTTCGGATAGAAGTTCAGCGGCTGTAATAACTGCGTCAAGCTGTCCAATCCTTGGTTTTATATCGGGTCTGAAAAACTCCGTTTGTCCCAGGCGCATGAAAATTTTTCTCAGTTCCGGCTGAAATACAATCGCGATGGCGATGATTAGTCCGGGTGCGATTATTGTGAGCACCCACCGCAAAGTGGTAAGGTTAAAAAGATAAGCAATTCCGTAAACAAGAGCGAGGAAAGCGGCTCCCTTTACAAGGGGAAGAGCCTGTGTTTTTTCCAGTAATTCATAACCTTTGTATAAAAGGAACGCAAGAAGGGCTACATCCAGAAGAGGACGAATATTGTCATAAATTGAAACAAGTCTCTGAAACCATTCCATGATTAACTCTATAATATACTAAATTTACAGTAAGTGAATAGCTGTATGACTTTATTAAAACTTAGAAAACCACGGCCTAAGGCCGTGGTCATGTAAAAGCGGCTATGCCATACTGTTAGAAGAAGGAGACAGAGATGGCAAAGTGGAAAA
>WQSN01000033.1 GCA_009787835.1 Treponema sp. | reverse complement strand
GGCGATGAATGGCAGAGCCTCTTTATGGTGCAGGATATCACCTATCCCGATTTTACCGTTCAGCCGAGTCCTGTAGCTACAGAACCGTTGTTCATGCACATTAATAACAGTGATAACTCAATTACCATCAGCGGCAGGTTAAGCGACGCTACGCAAATTACATCGCTTACAATGGTGTGGATTAACCCTGAGTCAAGAAACTTTGCTGCGATGAGCCAGCTTCAGTATTTCCGCGATCCGGAATACGCAGGATGGGAAATGGCAAAAGAACTTCAACCCGGTCATTCAGCCGGAGAAGTTAAAAATGTTTCTCTGTACGGAAATAATTTCCCGTATGACGAATCTAAACCAAACAGATTGTGGAATCTTGCCTTAACGCCTATGGGCGAAGATCCTGATACAAACAGACAGCGTTATAGCTATTCACAGAGAATACATCTGCATGATGAGTTAAATATTGGCGAAGAGTTAAATATTGACGGTGAGTTAATTATTGGCATTGGCGGGCAGCCTTTAAAGAGCCAGATATTTTTGCTTAGAGCGGAAAACCCAAACAATAAAACTACAATAATTACTTACGCTCCGCAGGGTGATACGCTTCCGCCTGAAATTGTAATTGACAGTGTTACAATTATGAGAGGCGCTGAAGTTCAAAAGGAATGTATCCCGGGAGAATACGCGTTAATTCCCAAATTTGAGGAAAATGATCGAATAATAATTACAGGCAGTTGGAAAGAAGACTCAACCGAATATTTAAATGTTCAGCGCTATCTGTATCCGAGTATAAAAATAAGCGTTAACGGTAACCAGTTAAATATCGGTCCAAATGATATAAGCACCGCAGCCGGAAATAATACGCAAGGTACATTTACGGTTACGGGTACGTTTAGTGATACAATCGGACCTCTATTAACAACAGCCATAAAGGATACTATTGTTGTTAACGCGGTGATAGAAGATATAGGAGGAAACCCCGCTGAATTCGGCGCTTCATGGCTTATAGAAAGCGACGCGCTCAGGTTCCTTCGCATTTCCAGTTCTGATCCGGATATGGCATATAAAGCAGGCGATGAAATTGAATTATTCCTGGAATTCAGCAAACCTGTTACGTTAAATAAAGGCACAGCGAATGATCCTGTTTTGATTTTGAATACAGGAGGAAGAGCTTATTATGGGAGAAAAGACGCAGTAGCACAAAGCACAGAAAGTTCCCGTCAGTATTTTACTTATATAGTTGGAGAAAACCATAAAACTACGAACTTGCCAGAAAATTTTCTGAATGTAACAGGACTCTCTGTAAATGGTGGAGAAACTAACGCAGATACCGGTTGGGATTCAAATAATTATCCTTTTAGATGGCAGTTCAAGCAATCGATAGATAATGTTGAAGTTACAGAGGATATGCGGATTGTTACGCAAAGTACATACAGTAGTTTATCTAACACGGATAAAGCAGTTTATGCTCCTTTGCCGGTTGCGTCTGACAATAGCTCTCTTGTCTCAGGAAAAGAAATTATTATTGATACAACAGCGCCTGGTGTATCAGGCGTAACCGTCAATCCTACTGGCTGGCATCGCGCCGGTAAAGAAATATTTATTACTGTTACTTTTAATAAAAATGTTAAAATAGTTTCTACAGACCTGCCATATTTAAATCTTAATACCGGCGGGAGAACAAGTAGCAATGCCGCGGATGTTAGGCTTAATAATAACGCTATAACATTCAAGTACACTGTGCAATCAGGTGATGATGAAGAGAATTTGAAAATAACAAGTTACGGCGGCACAATAACAGATATTCCCGGAACAGCTCTTACTGCGTTTGAACATATTATTCCCGGAGTACATCTTGATAATACACCACCCGGATTCCCTTTTATTCAAATCTACAGTGGAACAGCTCCTTCCGTCAATGAAATAGATCCTGTAACAGTGAATTTATATAACAGCTCTGTTTATATTCATATTGACACGAGTCATACAGGAAACGCACATTTATCAAGAATAGAATATACAACAAATAACGGCGTAAGCTGGGCTTCATCTGAAACGCATCCTGTGAATGTACAGCTTGCAAGCAGCGGTTCTTATACTGTAAAGGCAAGACAGGTTGACAAAGCCGGGAATGTATCCGAAGAAACATCAATTGCTCCTTTCACCTGGAATCCCGGAGAGCTTGTCACACGAATAGATTCCACTTCAGCTAACGGAATTTATACAAATAACGGTTTAACGGGCGCTGTAGCAAGGCAGGACAATGTAAACATTACTGTTTATTTTAGGGAGAATATTACAACAAGCGGAACATTGCCGACTTTGACTCTTAATGTAACGCCATCAAGAACTGTTCAAGCTGCTGCTCATGTGAATAACCAAAATTCAATTTCGTTTACGTACTCTGTTAATAATAATGAAAACACGCCCGCTGGTGTGCCTCTAGATGTAACATCAATGGCTATATTCGCGGATGATCAAAGCGGAGTGTCAGTAACAAATTTATTAAATGTCCCCGGCGATACAACTGATTTATCAAATGTAAACAGGCTGCGTAACCGCAAAGCCATAATTATTCAAACAGGCGAGCTAAGAAGAGCTAATCTTTCAACAGGTGCTGAAGTAATAGATGCTACAACTCCAACATTTATTCCTGATAATCCTGCAACAATAACAGCTAATGACGCATGGACAGGGTATTTCGATTTACGTTTTACCCGCTCGATTTCCAAGGGAAGCGGAAACATTACCATTACGCAAGTTTATAATACGAATTCGGATACCCTGCGGAAATACAGACTCCCCGCTGTTCTGACAGAGGCTCAGGCTTCAAAGTACAGAAGCATCACTAACTTTGACACATTTTACAAGAGGGGAGTAAACGGCTTATCGGGAACCGCTCCTGATACAAGTACCAAGTTTATATTAAATTATTCGGAGTCAACAATTGTAGAACCAAGCAATGCAGTGGCGGCATCAGATATTAATAAAATGGCGTACGATTTCCATCAGGCGGAAATTGTAACTATACCGTTATCATCACAAGACATTGAAATTGTTAACGGTCATACCTTGCGGATTAAATTAACAGGTTCAAACGCTCTTGCCGTTCTTGGAGCGGAATATAGAATAAATATTCCCCCAAATGCCGTGCAGGATACTTTAAGTTACACATGGCCCGCTGCGGCTATTGATTATAATTATATTACATCAGGCATTAATAAGCCGTTTATCAGGATTGATAAAAAAGTTGACGCGGATCAAATAACACGCGCGGCAGGAAACGCAAACGGCACTCCTCAGATGAGCGGACTCTTTACGAATGTTTTACAAACAACCGCGCGTCTTGACTGCCGAACTCCGGGTTCCGTTGTACGTTACAATGCCGGATGGTATGAACATGCTGCTGTTACAGGTGATGTTAACGCCCATGGGCATGGTAGTGGTGCAGGTCCTAACTGGAGAAATTCAGGAGCGGCGGACGCAATGATTACTTTTGCTGATACAGGCACAAACAGCGCAAACCTTTTAATAAGGCCGGTAATAAATGATGAAGGAAACACGGAATCTGATAGTACAACCACAGGAGTCAGGACATATAACATTTTTACCGGAACGGGTACAGCGGATGCAGGACCTCATTTTACTGTAGGTAACACTAATGAAAGCGGGTATACATTGCGTATTGCCGCAAGAAGCCATGTTACAGCTGATGGTACTACAAGAAACAGCAGTTATTCCGAAGAAGTTGCCTTCCGTTCTGTTTTAACTTATGAGTTAAGAAATGTGAACGGACTTGCCGCCAGCGGCGGTACAGCTAGTATCGGCTGGCGGCCCATGACTGGTAATACCTTATGGATTAGGGGAGGAGACGCTCCAGGTGTATCATCAATTGTCGGATTTCCGCTAACATGGGATGATGATTATCAAGCGCTTAGCGCTTCGGGAGGAAGAGCTGGAGTCAGGGCGATGAGAAGGGTACAGGGAAATTCACCGCAAGGAGAAGATTCCATCGCTAACGCGCAAATTTGGAGATGGGTAACATGGGAAATAAATGTGAATACATATAACGAAGTTATTTTAGGCGAAAATTTTAATGCTACCGCCACAGGCACTCCCACTGTTGACCAGGCAAATGAAGCATGGCAGTACGGTCCGCGAATGTGGAGATACCCTCGCGGCGGTTGGGTAGCCAGTAAGCATTTATATACCATATACCCTGGAAGACATCGCTGGGTTAGATTAGTTGAAGCGGATACTTACTCTCCCGGCGCAAGAGTAAACTGGACAACTCAAACGAATATCAGACCAACGACACTTACTGTTACAGCGCCTTAATTAATGATGTTCGTTAACGCATATTAACTGCCGCTGCATTCAAACCGCTGTTCGAAAGGACAGCGGATTTTATTTTCACCTTACCGCATTAATGCCATATTTTATCAGAATATCAATTGATTGATTTATTGCAAAATTTTCCGGGAGCCATTTTTCATGTGCGATTTTTCTTGCAGTATTCATATATAAATCAAAAGCTTCCTGTGTTTTCCCTTCTGATAATAAATTCGAAAATTTTTCTCTTTCCTCTTTTGATAAAAATTCTATGAACATTTGGCGAGAAAGTAAAAAATTTTTAAACAAATCTGTATAACTTAAATCAAGGTTTTCACAGTTTAACCTGAAATGATCATCCCTTGTTTGTTCAAATGCGGAAAAATCATTATATGGTTGTCTTAACTTATTTAATAATTGATATAGCTTTAATACCTGATCATTTGTCAGTTCATCAATAACTTTAGATAGACGTTCTTTTAGCCTTTCCTGAAGGTTATCTTCGGATGTACTGACACTGGCATATATTAGAGCGATAAAATGGCAGAATTCATGAACAATAACAGCCTTTCTGATTTCTTTGGGAACTTTGGCATTTACAAAAAAAATATCAGATAGAATTATATAACATTCCATTACTTTTTCTTTTTTATGATACTGTGATATAAACTTTGCCATGCTATCAACCGGCATATTGGCTTTTAGAATAGTAATTATCCATATACAATTTTTATTAAGGTTCCATAAATGAGGGAATAATGATAAAAAAACAGGGAACCCTGTGATTCCCTGTCTTATTTTTAAACGTTGCAATATTGGCCGAAAACATGCAACCGCCGATTCAATATCGGTATTAAATCCCGGAAACAGTTTTATCATTGTTAATTTTCGCCTTCCGTATTTCTTATGCCGGACATAATTGCATATACCTCTTTCATCGCATTGTCATTCATTTCTATCAGCTTTTTTACGGGATATTGCTTATTATGCTCACGGATTGCGTCTAGTGCCGCAAATGCAGATTCAGGACTTCCTGTACCAAAATCTTCCATGGCGACAATTCCTAACTCGTCAATCTCTTGTCTGAGATCCCTTCCTTCATACATAGCCTTTATCCTCCAAAATCATAGGCTATTTGCGACCTTTACCAAAACAGGTAAATTCCCCTCCTCTACAAATTCTTTTCATTGCTGTACTTTTCTTTTTAGGTAAAAAATGGCTTTTTCGTTTATAGACACAAAAAGCCAGCTTTTCTTCTTTAGTTGCTGGCTGCTTTCATATTCACTTATCACCTAAATAGGCAAAACTTGCTCTAATAACATTATAACAATTCAGATATGTAAATGTCAATAATAAAGTATAAAAACCACCTAATAATCTGTTCGCAAATTATTAGGTAGTCGGATATCTTTCATTATCGGAAAAACAATCCAAATTATGAGAATTACCGGCGCTGCTCATTTCTCTGTCAGGTTATCAACTCCGTTATCCCAGGTCTCGTCATCGGGAGGAGAGGCGATGCACTTACGGCACCTTGTAAGGTACATTTTCGCTGTCAGATCCGAATTGTTGTTGTTATAGATTGTCTGGAAGATATTCTGCGCGCCTGTGAAATCGCGTTTTTCATATAAATCAAAGGCTTTCTTCCAGTTTTCCACCATTTCGAGCAGTTGGGGCGGCGCTTCGCCTGCGATGTCCAGAAGTTCATAGAGACGAAGGGGTGTATTGATTCCCACAACGCGCACCCGGCTCAGAGGGCGCACGATAAATTCATCGCCGGTTTTCTGCTGAGTATATTCGCTAATCAGAATGCCGCCTGTGTGGTACTGTTTATTCACTCCTTCAAGACGCGCCGCGAGATTTACGGCGTTTCCCATAATTGTATAGTCCATCTTGTTGGGAGTGCCCATGTTGCCTACAACCATGTCGCCTGTATTGACGCCGAGCCTTGTAAAAATGGGGCAGGGGTCATCAACGCTTTTTGTGGCTCCTTTTGCAGCTAACGCTTCCAGGACTTTGGGAGTTAAAAAACCCTGCGCAAGCGCTTCGCGGTTTATTTCAACTTCGGCTTTTTTCATTTTGACAACGGCGCGGCACGCAAGAGATGCGTGATTGCTCATGTGAACAGGCGCGCCGAAGAAAGCGATAATGGCGTCTCCTTCGTATTTATCAATTGTTCCCTGATTTTCCAGCACTATGTTGCTCATCTTTGTCAGGTAGAAATTTAAAAGTTCCACAAGTTTTGACGGATCACCTAACGCTTCCGAGAATGTGGAGAAGGCGCGTATATCCGTAAAAATGGCTGTCATTTCCCTTTTTTCACCGCCAAGTTTTAACTGGGAAGGATCCTGAATGATTTGTTCAATAACTTTTGGTGACAGATACTGGGAAAAAGCGGATTTTATAAAACGTTTCTGGCTTCCCTCTGTCGCGTAATTGTAAAGGGTAACTGTGATAAAAGCGGCGAAGATGCCAATCAGGTAAGTAACCATTGGAACCCATAGGCCGCCCAGCAGATAGGCGATAAAAGCACCTGTTATAATGACAACAACAATTATAATTGTTCCGCCTATTGTCAGTGAAAGCCGGTTTGAAAACATGGTAAGGCAGACTATCAGACCTACAACCGCGAGAAGTATAAGCAAGTTAACCCACATGGCGCTTTCACGGTTAAAGTCCCTCTGAAGCAGATTGTCCAGCATTGTGATATGGCAGCCCATTCCCGGGTACAGTGATGAAATCGGTGAACTGAAAATATCATAGAGTCCCGGAGCGTAAAATCCAAAGAATACATAAGCGCCTTCAAAATTATCAGGCGGCAATAAAGGCTCTTCGCCCTTCTCATACGCTTCGGCGCTTTGCAGAATGTCCATTGCGTAATACGGGAAATACCGCTCTTCCAGACTTCCGCGGTAACGCAGCAGAGCTTCGCCTTTACTGTTAACGGGAATGGAATAATTTCCCCATTCAAGTAAATTCTTTTTTTTGTTATAGGTTATCTGCGGCTCAATTCCGGAAACCATTAATGACGCCACAGATAAACCCGGCACCGCTTTTCCGTCGAATAGAGTAAAAGGTTTTAACCGCCTTATTATTCCGTCTGAGTCCGCGGTGCCTGTAACGCTCCCCAATGCTCCCGCGCTTTCCCTCAATTCCTGAATTGGAAACTGCGCGCCTGTCCCTTCGCCAATACTATAATAATTCAGCATGGAATCAAATCTTTCCGGCTGAAACAGGGGTTTATTCAGATTATTGGGCCAGGTAAGGGCGCTTCCGGTCTTGCTGGAGAAGAAAACAGCCTGCACCACTTTTCCGTAATTCTGACTGGCTCTGGTAAAAGAGGCGTCATCCTCCCTTGCGCTTAAGCTGTAGAGGCTCGACATTATATTCCTGATATTAAAAATCGAAGATCCGCCGCGGGATGTTTCGCCGGAAGTTCCGCGGGGAGTCTCACCGGAGGTTCCGCGCTGCAATTCTGTCATGGAAACCTGGACATCCTGAAGGCTGCGAACCGCGTTATCAATTATTTCATCCTGTTTGGCGTTACGGTATACCGACGGCTCAGAGAATAAAACGTCGAAAGCGATTGAATTGGCTCCGCCAAGATTCATGTAATTTACAACTTCAGCGTAAGCCTGCCGTGGCCACGGCCATCCCCATCCCCGCTCCTGCTGAGCCCAATCAAGGCTGTGCTGATCCAGCAGGATTACGATTATATCATTTGAAGCGCGGGTATATCCTGCCATTAACCGTACCCGCAGATCATAGGATTTATACTCCAGAAAATTAAATACACCCAATAAGTGCAAACCGGAAGTGACAATAAAAATTATTCCTATAATAATCAATGCGACAATTTTTTTACCAAGATTGGTTTTCTTTTTCATGCTGGACTCCTTTTTCCGGATTATATCATAAAATAATATATTACGGGAGTCCAACGCGGCTACTGGAAAAACCTTATTTTTTGCGCCATAATGGATTTATAATGAGGAGGAGATTATGAGTGATATAAAGCGTGATAAATCATTTACATGGGTGTGGGTCAGCACGACTGTATTGCTTTGCGTATTGTTTACTTTTGCCATAATTCCGTCGGTTGCGGCGCAGGGAGGCAATAACTCAACCTCTTCCGGGACAAATCAGACTCAGCAGAACCGCAGATATAACTCCATTATGCAGAATGTGTTTGATTTCATTCAGCGTAATTATGTTGATGAAGTTGACGCTAAAGCGCTTTTTGAAGGCGCGATGAATGGTATGTTCGGCGCTCTTGAAGACCCGTATTCTTCATTTTTATCGGAATCCGATATGACTGATATGAATGATACAACCCAGGGAAGTTTTGGCGGTGTCGGACTGAATATTACAAAAGCTGTCAGCCCCAGACCTGACGGAAAACCAATGTGGGTTGAAGTTGCGTCTCCCATTGAGGATACTCCAGGCTGGCGCGCCGGGATCAATCCAGGCGACTTTATTGTAGAAATTGACGGAACGCCTACGGAAAAAATCACCATGGATGAAGTGCTCGGTAAATTAAGGGGAACGCCGGGGACAAATGTAAAACTGCTGATAAGGCGCGGTGAAAGGCTGGAATTTCCCGTCACATTAACCAGGGCTGTAATTGAAGTGCCTACCGCCAAACACGCAATGATTGGCGATATTGGTTATTTAAAACTGCTTACCTTTACCCCCATGACAGTAGACAGAGCAAGGGACGCCATTAATGAATTCAGAAGTAAAAACTTTAAAGGCATGATTCTCGATTTAAGGAACAATTACGGCGGCCTTTTAAACTCTGCGGTAGATGTTTCTGATCTTTTCCTTGACGGCGGGCCTGTTGTAAGCATAAAATCCAGAATCGCGTCTGAAAACAGGAATTACAACGCAAGACGATCTTCACTTGTTCCCGATAATGTTCCGGTTATTGTGTTAATTAACAGAGGTTCTGCATCCGCTTCTGAAATAGTAGCCGGCGCTCTTAAAGACAGGGGCAGGGCTTATCTTGTCGGAGAGAGAACATTTGGAAAAGGTTCAGTACAGCAGGTATACCCGCTGGATGGCACTGGTTTCCGGCTTACCACAGCGCGTTATTATACGCCCAGCGATGTTAATATTGACAGAATTGGCATCCCGCCTGATCGCGAAGTAAACTTTCCCGAATACACGGAAGAAGACGCTATTAAATTAAATGAGCTTATCAACGCAAACAGGATTCCGGAATTCGCGGAAAGAAACCCGCACGCCAATACCGCCCAGATTGAAGCTTTCGCCGTCAGCCTGGAAAATGAATACCATTTGGATATTTCCCTGCTTAAAAGAATGATTAGAAATGAACTGAACAGAACAATTATCGCTCCGGTTTATGATTTAGAGTATGATGTTCAGCTTCAGGAAGCTATTAATATTTTTCAAAATGGCAGTTACCCGGCGTTGATGCGGAATTCCAAGACTCTGAAGGTTTTACAGGAAGAAGCGGAAAAAGAATTACCGATAGCTCTCGCTTCGTGAAACAGTTTATTCTGGGCAAAGAGCCGGACAAAGACGGTCTTGTACGGCTCGAAGGCGGCGATTACCGTTATCTTGTTCGCGTGCGGCGCTATGCCGTAGGAGAATTTTTCCCCGCCATTCTCCCAAATGGCAAAGAAACGCTTGTTCAGGTAATCTCGATTAATCATAATACACTGACCGGAAAATGTTCCCGCAGTGATTCCGCCAGTAATATTGAGGCATCAGAACAAAACCTCAATCAATATAATAATTTAATCCCGCCGATTATTTTATTCCAGGCTATGCCCAAGGGTGATAAAATGGACTTAATAGTAAGGCAGGCGGCTGAAAACGGTATCACAGAAATTGTTCCTTTTATGTCAGAATTTTCCATTGGAAAGATTAATGCCCGGGGTGAAAAATTCTCCCGCTGGGAACGTATCATTAAGGAAGCAAGACAGCAAAGCGGCTCAAAAATTGCGACATCTGTATGTCCGCTTCAAAGTATAAGCGATGTTTTCGATTATTGGAAGAAAATTAATGAAACCTGCGCCGCTGAAGGCGCGAACGGCGATGGCGCTCTTGGAGTTTTATTTCACCATGATAGGAACTCTGTTCATGGGGGTCTTGAAAATAATTGCCTTCATAGGTATCTTGATATTGATCCTGAAATTGTCGCGCTTGTCATCGGACCGGAAGGGGGATTTTCTGACAGGGAAGCAGCGCTTTTTATGGATGTCGGTTTTAAGCCTGTGACCATAGGGGATACCGTATTAAGAACAGAAACTGCTGCGGTCTTCTGTACAGCGGCAATCCGGATTTTATTACTTGAGAGGAATTCGTGGGAACTGAAACAAATGAAACCTTACAGCGCGTAAAACTGCTTAAAGTCCCTATTGATATTATTGAACCTGGTCAGATTGCTCCTCTGGTGTATGATATGCTTAAGGATGGAAAAGAACATAACATTGTTCTGCTTTCCCTTTGGGATCTTTTACGCGCCAGAAGAAACAATGAATACCGCAGTTATGTATTAAAGGCTTCTTTGATAGTGCCTATATCAAAAAGCCTTATTGGCGGTATAAAATTTTTAACAGGGCAGAAAGCCTATCGTTATATGCCCTTCGATTTTGTCGTTAATTTATTGACAATTCTGGAAGAGCGTGAATTTACCTGCTATCTGCTTGGCGGAAGAAACAAGGTTCTTTTAAAAACAGAAAAAAACATACGGCAGACTTTTCCGCGTCTGCGTATTGTAGGACGGTTTCCGGGTTCTTTTAAACATCATGATGAACCTACCATTATAAAGGCTATCCGAAAATCATCGCCTTCGCTGCTTTTGGCGGGCAAGGGTATCCGCGGTAAAGAAAACTGGATTGCCAGAAACAACAGTACACTTGGAAACGGCCTTAGACTTTGGTGCAGTGATATTTTTGATGTTTTCGCGGAAAAGAAAAAACATCCTTCCCGTTCCGCTTTTGAACATGGGCTTGAATGGATAGGCTACTGTTTTGAAAGCCCATTTAAATTTTTCAGAATATTCCCTTATATTTACTACAAGATTTTACTTTTGATTTATAAAATTTTTTTCAAAAAAGCTGATGTAGTTTAAAAATTGATTTTTTTAGACAGACTTATCATAAAAAAATTCACTGGTACATGATTATATACGGCCGGGGCGACAGCTCATACACTTCTTTCGGCGTCATTATCGGGTTATCGTAACCTGCGCCTGGAATTCCGAAGTTATAAAATAATTTAAAACTTTTTATGGGCATATTGGTAGCCTGAGCGTTATAGAAATAGGTATCGCGTTTCACCGATGGTCGTCCAATTCCATCCATACAGTGAACCAGCCTGACCCTGTCAAAATCGCTTCTTACTTCTCCCCGGTTTCTAATCATTGAGTAATGAAATTGATGTATGACAAGGAAACGTTCTCCCGGCAGATTATTTTCTACGATATAATCTTCCATTACTTGCTGCGCCCTGTTTATTTCCTCTCCGGTAATATGTCCGAACTCCCGCATCGGCCTTGTAGTGCGCCATTCGGGATCCAGCGCTAAATGTACATTGGGATACCGCAGCCAGGGAAGCATCCTCTTCGTGGCGTCTATTGGGTCGTACCGCCCGATTTGATGATCTATAAAAACCAAAATATCGTTTTCCAGGCCGAATTCAATATAACGCGTAAGGGTATTACTGTTTATAATTCCTATTTCGCCTTCCGGCCAGACAGTACCAAAAATAATATAAAACGCTTTTATGATTCCACGTCCGCCGCTTACAGCTTTGTAATCTTCGGCAAGATCATCAAGCATGGAATTTAATTCTTCCATTGTGTAGCGGCCCAAAATCCCCATATTCCTGGAATTGGGATGTCCGTAGTATGCCAGGATATCGTTATTCAATAGTAATGAAGCGTGATTGGCGTTATTTTGATTAATACTGTCAAATTCTTCTTTTGAATTTACCCAATAAGGACGGGATGTATCGGCTTTCCTGATATTATTTATCGTATCAGTAAAATATACCGAGGGAAAAATCGGTCCGGTTTTTGACGCTGTATCCGCTCCGGGCGAATTAAAAGCATGAACTTGCGCTGTTATTCCGCCGCAAATGATAAACAGCAAAATTGTATTAAACAGGATAAATTTTCTTGACAACATTGTTATTAATTTTCGGCAAAAAAGCGGAAAATCTTCACTTTCAAATAATTTTCTTATTGTTACAGCCATAGATGTATATTATGGAGTTTGGTACAAATAAACCATGTTCCGGTGGATAATAACAGTATGCCCATTACAGAGCATACCCAGTTGTCAGCGTTGATTAATAAATTCCTGCCAATCAGGGCGATCATGACGCCCAGCCCAATATAGGCGTAATCTTTTGAGCCGTGAACATTTACCGCTATTAAAAAACTGATAATTGTCGATAAAAACGCTATTGTTTCAATCAATCTGAACATGGAAATGTAGCCATTGACCATATTCAGACTTGTATCCCAGTTTTGCGTGTTTATTGGAACGCTGAATGTAATAACAAGAGCCGCTATTACTATAATCAGTATAATGATACCGGCTTTTTGCGCTTCAAGTCCTGCGGCGCACATACTGGCGGCAAACAGCGAAAACATTCCAAAATACCTCGCGAACAGTAAAAAACGCGATGTTATAAGCAGATAAAAGGACGGAATATTGTAAATGGAATATAATGGCAGGTTAAGGCGGATTATTTCGAAAGTTAAAGAAATTGTAAAAAAGGAAATATAAAGAATCTCGGGAGCTGATGTCTGCTCAAAGAAATAATGGATTAAGCAAGTTCCTATCAAGGAATATAAAACCGCCAATATCACTGATACATGTACGGCGATATAATTATTATTCAGAATATGGCTGATTATTACATGTAATATACCCGCAGGACGAAGAACATCATCGTTCATTGTCTGATATGCCGGTAATACCTGAAAAGAAGCGGCCGTTATTAACAGGGTGGAGATTGCGCAAATGGCAATTCCAATCTTAAAAATGGCGTTTCTTTCCGAAAAAGTCATAGCTAAGTCTACCTTAATAAACATTTTACCTCAAGACAGACCAATTAATACCGATAATCGTTAACAGGGGGAACTCAATGTTAGCTAAAAAAATTTTATTATTGGCAATAAGTATTCTATTAATAAACGTTTACGGTCTTTGGGCGGGTGATTGCGCTTCTTTTGTGGATTTGGGCTTTTCTGCGGACGGCAGGACATATATGTTTGGTCAGTACGGGGTGCAGTTATCAACATTAAAACCATGGTCTGAATTGTATATTGTGGATGTTTGCAATAATAACTTTGTACAGAACGGCAGGGTATCATTCACACAGAACAGCCCAATAAACGCCGGACAGGATGGTTCTGGAGTTTTTTACAATCTTTTGGCAAATAATTCCGGCCTTGTGAACCGTTATAATATTAATTTTAAAAATCAGGGCCTGCCGCTTTATATTTCCAGAAATGATAATCCGCCCGATAACGGGGAAACAATTGATTTCCGTGATTTTATTTCCGAAAGAGCCTACAAAGCGGAACTGGTACCAGCGATAAGCGGCAGCGATCAGACTACAAGCTCATCATTCAGTATAAAACTTGAAGTTCGATCCCAAAACGGTCAGGTTAGGAATTTCACTGTCGGCAATCCGCAGGTTAGGCGGCAACTGATTGCTTCATATAATATTAAAAGAGTGCTTGTAGACTCTCTGGGCGAATCACTGATTTTTGTCATAGAAATGAAGCGTGTCGCGGAAAACGGCTTCGATATCCGTTACATGATTGAAGCGCTGAAATTATAATTTACGCTTTTATTTCGTTGCCCTTTTGTTCCACGCGTCGTTTATTTTTGCTTTTTCATCTTTGGATATCTTGGCAGTTTTTGTCTGCGCGCCGCCTTGAGTGTTGCCGGGTATCTTTTTAAGACCCGGCGTAGGAAGTTTTTCGTAAAATTCCTGCAGCTTATGCGCTACCATATTAAATTGCCCTGCCATGACAATATTGCTTGAATTTTGCAAGGCAAGGTTCTTGTACTCACTAATTATTAATCCGAGTTCGCCTTTGTCTTTCATGTTTTTGTGTTTATTAACTTCTGCTTCTACATTAATCATTTTTTACCCCTTCTTATAAAAAAATTTTCTGCTATGGAAAATATTATACCATTCTCAACAAAAATGTCAATATAACGATGTAAAATTGCCATTTTCCGGGCGTTCCGGAAGTTTCGCTGTAGTTATGATAGATACCTTAAAAATGGGTAAAAATGACGCGGAAATTCAATCGGACATGATGGACGGTTCAATTAAAGAAAGCCGTGAATTTAGAAAGGGCAGCGTACTTTTATTTATCCGCGAGAGATTCAAGGGTAATATTATATTACAGTATAATTTACGCTTCATTTAAAGGCATATTTACCAATAAGCAGTAACTTTTGCCTTCAATAATATCAGCTAACACTCCGCCCGCGAGAGGTTTTCCGTCACATAATACGGTAATTTCCCGCGTATTACAGCGCTTGATTTCCGCGTGAATCTCCGCACCCCTGAAGTAGCGTATAACAGACGCTTCTTTCCAGTGGGACGGTAAATTCGGATGTATCCTTAAACCGGCTTTTACGCCGCGAAAACCGAACAAACCGTCAATAAGGCTTCGGTAATACCAGGACACAGCTCCGGTATTGAAAAGGTGGCTGGAGCGTCCCGCTGTGCGAGGCATTTGTTTATACGCCCCGCGGTAGTAGTTCGGAATGAATACCGGAAGCTGTCCCCGCTTTATTATATCCTCATCGCTTTCACCCGGCAGCATTTTGCGTAACAGCCTGAATGCGCTGTCATAATCGCAGGCGGTATAAAGAGCGTATATATAAAACATTGCCGCGTGATTGTAAACAGAACCGTTTTCTACCGCGCCTGGCTGTTTTTGTGTAACGCGTCCAATGTCTTCCCTCATTGCGGTATACGGCGGAGTCAGTATTTCCGCGCCGAATGGCGTTTCGAGATATTTTTCAACAGACTTGATTATTTTTTGTTTTTTATCATCATCCGCAGCGCCGCACAGAATCGCCCAGCTCTGCGCGTTAAGAAATATTTTTCCTTCTTTGTCTTCGCTGACGCCGAACAGGACGCCGTCGTCTGTAATTCCGCGCGCATACCACTCGCCGTCCCACAGCCAGCGGTTTATTGCCGCGTTTATTTCTTCTGATATTGTCAGATAACGTTCAGCTGCGTCCAGCCTTCCGTTTTCACGGCAAATAGCGGCCCAGCAGCGCAGGGCGTAAGATGTTGCCATTGTCAGCCAGCCTGAAACGCCCTTGCCTTTATAACCTACCATGTTCATGGGATCGCACCAGTCGCCCTGGCGGATAAAATTTAAGCCTCTTTCATCCCGGTCATTTATCAGCCAATCCATCATAATATCGATGTGATGCGACACGTTTGCGGTCTTTTTTCCTCCTTCAAAAGTGGCTTCTTCGTCGAGTAACGCGTAATCGCCGGTTTCATCAAGATAGGATGCGAGAGCTATAGGCGTCCATGCGCAGTGATCGCTGTGCGGTATTTTGTTGATGTATTTCAGTTCAGCGTCAGGAGTCAATAAAATCCCGTCCGGCATCTCTCCGTTTTCCTTCTGCTGTCCAAGCGCGTGTAAAAACATGTTACGCGCCATTTGTGGCATGATATAACTCATGCCCATGCTGTCCTGAATATAATTGCGCGTCTGCGGATCGGTGCACATGCGGTTTGTTATTCCGTGGTAAAAAACCTGCCTCGGCAGCCAGTTGTTTACAAAAGAGTCAAATCCCCTGTCCTCTGTGGTAATTTGCATAACACCGCGTCCCTGTTTAATATAGGAGGCGTATTCGCTTTCGGCGGCGTCAAAATTATCTTTATAACGATTGATTAGAGACGCGATTTCATTCTCATCTTTCGCAGGACCGAAAATAAACTGAAATTCCTTTTCCTCTCCCGCGCGCATTTCAATCCTGTATTGCATAATGGCTGCCAATATTTCATATTGACAGTCTCCTTTGGAAAGGTATTCAGGAGCTATAGCCGAAGGCGAAGAAAGCCCTCCTTCACCTTCAAAATTCTCAAGGCTTGTTTCCCACGCGGCGGGAGTATACTTCGCCCAAAGAAAAGTTTTATCCTTTAATTCCCTGATTTTTGGGTAGTCCTCTGATTTTTGATATGGAGTTATGCAGGAACATACTATCGCTCCCAGCTTTTCATTGTAGCTTCCGCTCTGATTCATCCATGACATATAACCGACTGTAAAATACGGATAAACGCCTAAATTACGCTTCCTGCCGGAAAGATTTTTTACTGTTATGCGCCATAATTCCAGAGAATCGCTCTTCGGAAGGAACAGGCTCATATTCACTTCAATGCCGCAACATTCCGTAATCCAGATTAGTTTGTGTTTCCAGACCTGAAACGCGAAACGTTCAGGTTTTCGCCTTACAGGCTCATGAGGGGCAGAGAATAATAATTTTTTTTCATCTTCATCTTTTACATAGACAAAGCGTCCGGGATGATGCGCGTAATATGAAGGTTCCGGAACCATAAAATTTTTCGCTTCCATGGTTGGCGCGCAGGAATATTTTGTCGGTTCAGGCTGCATAAAACGCGCTGTCGCGTAACCGCGGCAGGTTGCCTGAATCATCATCGTATCGTTCCATAAAAAACCGGAAGCTTTTGGCACGCTGACAGGATCTGTCAGTTCGCAATATTCGTCTGTATTTGTATAAATCATATTTTTCTCCCTTTTGTTATGTGAAATGTTTTCAGGCGGCTGTTCAGAAGCCTGAGCTTCAGTTCAACCCTTTAAACCGGTTGTGGCGATGCCTTCGACAAAGTATTTCTGGCAGAGGAAGAATAATATGACAACAGGCAGCACTGCAAGGGAAGACATGGCCATGACATTTTTCCAGATTATAATCGCGTCTGCGTCGAGCGTTAGCCGCAAAGCAAGGGATACGGGAAATTTTTTAACGCTGTTAATGTAAATCAGGGAATTAAAATAGTCATTATATGTCCATAAGAACTGGAAAAGCCCCGCGGAAAACAGGGCCGGTTTTAATAGCGGCAATAGAATGCTTATAAGAGTCCTGAACGAGCCGCAGCCGTCCATTAGCGCAGATTCATCAAGTTCCTTCGGGATTCCGCGTATAAATTGCACAAGCATATAGGTAAAGAACGGGTAACAAGCGAAAATTGACATCAGATAGAACGGGGTGTAGCTGTCAAGCGCGCTTAATGTGCGGAATATCGTATAACGGGGAATAATCAGTATGGAATTGGGAAGCATGAGCGTTGAGAGCAGAACAATAAATAGAATTTTCTTCCCTTTAAATTCAAAACGGGCGAAACCATACGCTACTAGCGTGCTTGATATTATTGTAAATAAAGCTGTCGGTATTACAAGCAAAAACGAGTTGCCGAAGAATTTTGTAAAGGTATTGCCTGCGACTCCTTTCCAGCCGTCGCGAAACGCGTCAAAATTTATTTCCTGCGGAAATAAACTGACTCCGGTATATATTTCGGCGTTTGTTTTAAAACTCGCAAAAAACATCCACAGCAGGGGGTAACACAGAAAGAACGCAATAATGATTAAAACGGTGTATGAAAATATTTCTTTTAAAGTCTTTTTAGTAAAAATCATCATGTTACATCCTTGTCTTAATTGTCATCGCTGTAGAAAACCCAGTATTTTTGACTGGTAAACAATAATAAAGTAAAAAGCGCTATTATGGTAAATATTATCCATGATGTAGCGCTCGCGTATCCCATTCTCATGTAATGAAACCCGTCATTATAAAGTTTCAGTCCGAGCATATATGTGGATTTCATCGGCCCTCCCCTTGTTATGACAAAGACCGAAGTAAAATTCTGCATGGCGTTTAACGTCTGCATGATTATGCAGAAGAAAAGGATGGGAGAGATATAGGGCATCGTAATCTTGAAAAACCTTTTCGCGCTGCCTGCCCCGTCAATGATCGCCGCTTCATACAGGGTGGACGGCACCTGTTTCAGCGCGGCGAGAAACATGACCATTGAGGATCCAAACTGCCATACTTCCAATAGGCTCAGCGTGGGAAGGGCTGTTCTGGGATCTCCCAAAAATGAAATGGTAGAAATGCCTATAGAGTTTAAAAAGGCGTTAACCATTCCGTAATCCATAAACATAATTCGCCAGAGAACGGCGATCGCTACGCTTCCTCCGAATAAAGATGGAAGGTAGTACGCGGTGCGTAACGCGCCGATTCCTTTTCTGGATCTGTTAAGCAGTACAGCGATAAAAAGAGACATGATAAGTTTTAGAGGCACTGTGTAGATCACATAAAGCAATGTTACTTTAAGCGATATCCAAAACTCCGGGTCTCTTGTAAAAAGTCTATTAAAGTTGTCTAAACCGTTAAATCTGGGAGATATAAGCGGATTATAATCGCAAAGAGCGTAGTAAAATGAAACAATAAACGGATACATCTGTAATCCCAATATTCCGATTAACCACGGCAATAAATACAGGTACGCGATATTGTTCCGTCTGTCCAGGCTTCTGCCACTCATTACAGCTTCCTCCGGGTTTCCATAACGCCGGTATGCGGGGGAGTGTTAGCTGACACTCCATCCCGTATACCGGTTGTTATTAAAATAAATAAACTATTGCCGTAAAAGAAAATCATTGAGCTGGGTAACTACATTTCTGGCTGCTACAGCCGGAGTTGCGCTCCCGTATGAAACCTGCTCAAAGGCGTTTCTTAAAATTGCCTGGACTTCTCCGGCTGTGGTGTATCCGCCGTCGCTCTGGCCGTTGTATGAAAGGCTTATTGTTGTCGCCTCTGCCGTAACTCTGTCAAGAGTTCCGTTAGCTGTCACAATATCCTGCGCCATTTTTGTAGGCGGTACTGTTCTTACTGTACCGAGCAGCCTTGCGGCTTCTTCCGAGTTAAAGAAGAAATTCAGGAATGTTGCGGCTTGTTCAGGATATCTTGTTCCGGCGTAAATGCCCATGTACTGAGGGCAGTCGTTAAACCATCCGTCACTCCTGCGGTTTGCCAATAACGGCAAACGTCCTGCCATATACTGAACATTACGGTTGCCGGCCTGCAGAGGGGCGGCTCTTGAAGTGAAACCAATTGACGCGACATACTTGCCGGCAATCCAGTTAGGATCATTTTGATCCTGATCGCCGAACGGCGCTTTGTACGCGGCAGGCGCAGCGGTTCCTGACTCATACAATCTGCGGATGAAATCAAAGCATTGCGTAAACTGCGCTTCGGTCATATTTAGGCGTTTGTTCGCATCGTCGATGATGGCAGCGCCGTTAAGCTGACGGGCATAAGCGCGGACAAAGAAATCCGTTCCGTCATTGGTATTGACTGATAACAGGTAACATGTCGGATCGGCAGCTCTTACCTGCTGGCCCCATGTGATAAGCTGTTCCCAGTCATACGGCCTTGAAAAATCAATACCAAGTCTGTCAGCCAATGTTTTATTTACGATAACCGCGGATCCAGCTACGCCGGTCGGGATTGTCCACTGGCTGCCTGAACCGAACTGGCCGTTCCTTTGCAGAAAACCCGGATCAAACTTTTCAAAACTGATTGAACGAAGCTGCGAGAGGTTTCTGAGTACGCCAAGCCTGTAATATTCCGGACCGGCTCCGGTTTCTATTTGCATGATATCCGGCGCGGTTCTTGATGCGAACTCTGTTGTTTTTTTCTCGTTATAACCGGCCTGCGCTCCGTATTCAGGTTCAATTTTGATGTTTGGGTAGGCCCTTTCAAATGCCGCAATGGCAGCTAACGTGGCTTCATGGCGCGCGTCAGTGCCCCACCATGAGAACCGCAGGGTAACCTGACCCTGCTCCTGCTCGCTTGAACCTCTGGCGAATACCGGCAGAGTCAAACATACCAGCAGAACAAAAACGATGATTTTTTTCATTTCCTTTCCTCCTGAAATGCATTTATTAAAAACCCTAAAGGGTCTTTTAACTGATTTTTACGCCGGACAGTTTCTCGTAATATTTTGCAAGTGCGCTGTGATCATCCTGTCCTGCGCCGCTTGCGCGTAACGCATGAAACATCTCCATTACCGAAGAAGTAAGTGGTAAGGGAGATGCGGCGCTGTGTCCGGTTTCCAGCGCGTTGGCCAGATCTTTAATATGAAGATCAATGCGAAAACCCGGTTTGAAATCGCCCGAGAGCATCATTGGCGTCTTTGCGTTCATCACGGTTGATCCCGCCAAACCGCCCTTGATTGCTTCAAACACGCGCCCGGGGTCAACGCCTGCCTTTTTCGCCAATGTCAGCGCTTCAGCCAACGCTGCGATGTTACACGCAACGATAATCTGATTGGCGAGTTTTGTGGTGTTGCCCGCGCCGATCCCGCCGCAGTAAACGGCGGATGCGCCCATTTTTAACAGAATGTTATCCTTAACGCTTTCAAACAGATCCTTGTCGCCGCCCGCCATGATGGATAATGTTCCGTCAATGGCCTTGGGTTCTCCTCCTGATACCGGAGCGTCAAGCATTCTTACTCCCGCCTTCGCGCATTCCGCGGCTATTTCCTGCGAAGCGCCAGGGGCAATGGAAGACATGTCAATCAGCGCGCAGCCTCTTCTGGCGCCTTGCAGCGCTCCATTTTCACCTAACACAGCGGTTTTAACATGCGGGGAATTGGGGAGCATTGTTATGATGTATTCGCTGGAAAGGGCCGCATCTTTCGCCGAAGCCGCGGCGGCGGCGCCCGCTGCTACGACATCATTCATTGCGTCCTTTACGATATCAAAAACCGTTAGCTGATGGCCTGCCCGCAGTAGGTTTTTTGCCATGGGCTTTCCCATAATGCCAAGACCGATAAATCCTATTTTCATAAACGCTACTCCTTACTTCAGCAATGAAACGGTTTTTTCCACAATCGCATTCGCGGTAAGACCGTAATGCTCCAGAAGATCGCCCATGCTGTGGGCGCTTTGCCCAAAGTGATCTTCAATGGCGACATAGTCCATCGGTGTTGCGCTTTTTCTCAGCGCCATTGCGGTATTAGACGCAAGACCTCCGATGCGGCTGTGATCTTCGACGGTGATAACCGCCTTTACCTGTTTTGACAATTCAACTACACCTTCAGAATCAAATGGCTTCATTGTTCCGGCATTGATCACTTTCGCTGATATTCCCTTTTCTTTTAAAATGTCAGCGGCGTTCATTGCCGCCTCAATCATTATCCCGTGAGCGATTATCGCAGCGTCGGTTCCCGGGCGTATAACGCTCAGTTTACCGGGTACAAATTCGCCGCTTGTGTAAGATGGCACATCACAGCGTACAACGCGGATATAAACGGGTCCTTCAATGGCCGCAGCCGCGCGTACTGCCTGGCGCGTTTCGTTTGCGTCTGCGGGAGTAAATACTGTCATGTTGGGAATGGCTGTCATAATTGCGATGTCTTCCACCGCCTGATGAGTGCTTCCGTCCCCGAAGTCGGAAAGACCGCATGAAGAGCCGCATATTTTTACATTTAATTTTCCGATTGCGACTGTCTGCCTGATTTGATCGTAAGCGCGGCCGGAAGCGAAAACCGCGAAAGATGAACAAAAGGCGATTTTTCCTGATGCCGCAAGCCCTGCCGCCGTAGATATCATGTTCGCTTCTGCGATACCCATTTCAAAATAGCGGTCAGGGTACGCCGCCTGAAACATCGCTGACATTGTGGATTTGCCAAGATCGGCTTCCAATGCCACAATACGGGGATTTTCCGCGCCAAGAGCTACAATGGCTTCGCCGTACGCCAGTCTCTGACTGTATTTTTCCATATATCTTTAATCCTTAAATCCCTGTGACAGCGCGGCGATTTTTTCATCAATTTCAGCTAACGCGCTGTCATATTGTTCTTTTGTCAGCGTTCCGTTGTGAAAAGCCGCCTGCTTTTCCGCAAAACTGATTCCTTTTCCTTTAACAGTGTTCGCGATGATAACTGCTGGTTTTCCCTTTATGCCTGCCGCTTCATCATAGGAAGCCAGGATTGCGTCAACATCATGGCCGTCAATTTCAATGACATGCCACCCAAAGCCTCTCCATTTATCAGCCAGCGGATTGGTGTTGAACCGCTCATCAATGAAACCTGTGGCCTGCATCCCGTTGCGATCTATAATGCCGGTAAGATTGTCCAGTTTGAAATTGACGGCGGCCATTGCTGCTTCCCAAACCTGCCCTTCCGCCATTTCTCCGTCGCCCATCACGCAGTAAACTTTATTCTCATAACGCTTGTCCAGTTTCATGGCTAAGGCCATGCCTGCCGCTATGCTTAAACCCTGACCGAGGCTGCCTGTTCCCGCTTCTATACCCGGCGTTCTGAGCCGGTCCGGATGTCCCTGCAGCATTGAACCAAGCGCTTTTACTTTCCAGAGTTCCTCGCGCGGGAAATAACCCATTTCGGCCATGACGGCATACTGAGCAATTGCCGCGTGACCTTTACTGTAAATAAATTTATCGCGTCCTTCCCATTTCGGATCTTCAGGTCTGAAACGCAGTCTGTCGCCAAAGAGCGCCGCGACAATTTCGGCGCTTGAACATGAACCGCCTAGATGACCTGCCTGGCCTTTACAGCCAATCATCTGCACAGTATCGCGTCGGATTTTTTCAGCAAGCAGTTTTATCTCATTTGTGTTCATATACCTCCAATTGCTCCGCGGTCATGCGGCGGACGCTGTTTGCCCTGAACCAATACTCGCTGCCATATCGGCATAGGTGTTATCAATATGCTGAGTCATGAAGACGCGGCATTTATCCGCATCCTGAGAGCGAATACTGTCCAGTATTAAACGGTGATAATAAAGGCCCTGGGAATGTCCGCGTTTTTCCACAATATGTTTCATCGCGGTACGGAATAAATCTCCTATTAAATTGTAGCTTTCCAAAATCAATGGATTGCGGCTGATGACAGCCAATTCATAGTGAAAACGGTAATCTGCTTCTGAAAATTCTTCCACATCGCCTTTTTTTTGTTCCATCTCTGCGTAAATTATTTCCAGGTTTTTTATATCGTCAGCTTCTGCTTTTTGAGCGGCTAACTCCGCGGTATATCCTTCAATGGCTTTTCTGAATTCCAGCACCGAGAACATATCATCATCGCTTAAATACGCTGCGGACATTAAGCCCGAAATGGACTGACCCGGAGACAGGGTGCGGATATATGTTCCTTCGCCGGGATGAGTCTCCGCAAGACCGAGCGCAACCAGACGGTGAATACCCTGCCTTATGGTAATGCGGCTGACGCTGAAAAGATCCGCAAGATTATTCTCTGAAGGCAGACGCGTACCCGGCGCCCAATCACCGGAAAGTATCAGGCTTTTCATCTGTTCAAATACCTGGCCGCTTACATTTACGCGGCGAATTGGTTTTATATTCATATTTTAATACCTGGTATCATACGGCCAGGGCGAACCTCCGGCCAGACAACCGCCGTCCACATGCATCATGGAACCGGTTATATATGACGAAGAATCGGAGACCAGCATCAATGCGATACCCAACAGTTCCTCCGGATTACCGGGTCGCTCCATTGCGATACGTTCGCGGAGATATTTGCTGCGCTGCGGATGTTCCCAGGTTACAGTGGTAAGGCTTGTTAGAATATGGCCCGGCGCCAGAGCGTTCGCGCGAATTCCATGCTTGGCCCATTCAATGGCCATACTCCGCGTTAAAGCGGCTACAGCGCTTTTACTCGCGCCGTAAACGCTGCACCCTCCCATCATCCCCACAGAGTTATGCGAGGCGATGTTCAGAATATTTCCCTTCTTCTGTTTTATCATGTGTATGGCGGTTTCCTGAGAAATAAAATATAAACCTTTAAGATTGATGTTCATTATCCTGTCGTAGGTTGATTCCTCGACATCCAGAAAACCTTCGCGTACATTGATTCCGGCGCAGTTTACCAGCACATCAATGCGGCTGTATTCGGCTATCACCGTATCTACACATTTTTTAATGCTGTCCATCTCAACCAGATCCAGATGATAACAACCCGCAGTCCCGCCATTGGCCTTAATTCCGTCAGCAATGGTTTCCAGTTTAGCTTTATCCAGGTCGCATAAAGCCATTTTTGCTCCCGCCGCCGCGAAACCTTCAGCCAGTGCTTTACCAATTCCACCCGCTGCGCCTGTGAGTAATATAACTTTATTTTCAAGGGAGAATAATTTTTCCAGATTTTGAGCAATGGACACCGGCATAATGGCTCCTTCAGCGCTGTTAACCTGTCTACCTGTATTACAGCCAGATAATTTTATTATATTAATTTTGGTTTGTCAATAGAATTGAGGTTGTTCCAAAACTTTCGAACCGCAGGTTTGCGTTTTTGAAACAGCTACCATAGATTTCAATTGTTCTGGTTTTTATACGAGGCATCACGGAGCTTTGTTTTTCAAAGAGGCTCATATATAATGCCTCCATGATAAACAATAACCCTCACATTAAACCATTTTTAAAATGGGCGGGAGGGAAGAGGCAATTACTGGCGGAAATTATTAAACAAATTCCTGATGGAATTGCAAACTATACTTATTTTGAACCATTCCTGGGCGCCGGCGCAGTTTTTCTGCATTTGCAGCCGGAAAATGCTGTTATAAATGATTATAATGAACAATTAATTTTAACCTACAATGTTATAAAAGATAATATTGATGAGCTTATTATCCTGTTAAAAAATTATCAGAAAAAAAATGATGAAAACAGTTTTTATTCCATTAGAAATATTGATCGTGAACCGGAGAAATTCAAAAGACTGCCAAATACAGAAAAAGCGGCCCGTTTTATATTTTTAAATAAAACATGTTTTAATGGTTTATACCGTGTCAATTCACAGGGACTTTTCAATGTGCCTTACGGTAAGTATAAAAATCCCGCAATATGTGAAGAGTTTGTATTGCGCCGGATCAGCGAATATTTAAATTCCGGCAGGATAGAAATATTAAATTGTGATTTTGAAGATGCTGTTGCCAAAACGGATAAAAATTCTTTTGTATATTTTGATCCTCCTTATCATAGCCCCGATAATACCAATTTTACAGGATATCAGGCAGGAAAGTTTGGCGAAAATGAACAGGAACGGTTATGTGATGTTATGATTAAATTAACTAACCAGGAGGTAAAATGCCTGTTAAGTAATTCTGATACAGACTATATCCGGGAATTATATAAAAATAAATTATTTAAAATTGTATCAGTTCAGGCAAAAAGAAAAATTAACTCCGATTCTGCCGGAAGAGGCAATGTTAATGAAGTCCTGATTAAAAATTGGAAAGATTAATAAAAATTCGCCGCAACCGCTTAATCGACAAATCTGATTATTTTATTTACAATAAACAAATTTATGAAATTAAAAGATAATTATCACATATACGCGGTTATAACAATTTTTTTCTGGTCCTGCGGATTTGTTTTTACACGGCTGGCGCTGAGATATTTTACTCCATTTTCACTTGGTTTTTTAAGATATTTTTTTGCCTCTCTTTTCTTTATTGTTTTGGCAATGTTTATAAAAATTAAAATGCCGGATAAAAAAGATATTAAATGGTTTGTTCTGGCCGGGTTCTTTGGTTTTTTCTCCTATATAATATTATTTAATATAGGATCAACTACTGTATCAGCGTCAACAAGCAGTTTGATAATAGCGACCGCGCCTGTTATTACTACCCTATTGGCCAGGATTGTAAATAAAGAAAAATTGAAAACAGCGCAGTATGTTGCGATAATAATTGAATTTACCGGTGTCGGCGTTATTACCCTGATGAATGGAATATTTTCCATAAATACCGGTTTAATATGGCTTATGATGGCAAGCCTTGCGCTAAGCCTGTATAATTTATTCCAAAAGAAACTGACTAAAAAATATTCCGCGCTGCAGGCATCCGTATACGGCATCTGGTTTGGAACAGTTTTACTTTTGATATTCATGCCGGGTTCCGCAGCAGAAGCGGTTAACGCTCCTCTTATACAGATTATCCATGTAATCATTCTGGGAGTATTCAGCAGCGCGATTGGATTTTTATCCTGGACAACAGCCTTTAGCAAATCGAAAGATATTTCATCTGTATCAAATTATATGTTTTTAACGCCTTTTATTACGACTGTTTTGGGAGTGATATTGGCTAAAGAAACGCCGGATCTGGCGACAATCACCGGAGGAATAATTATTTTAGTAGGAATGTTTATTTATAATTTTTTTGACAGGATAGTTCTGTTAATAAAGAAATAGTAAATCTATACAAATTACCGCGCTAAACTTCCCGTTCTCCTGCACTGGTTACATCCCAGCACATGAACATGATTACGCCGGTTAGACCTCTCGAACATGCGCGAGATAAGGTAGTCGCTGACGCTCAGCCTTGATCCGCAGACAGGACATCTGCGCGGTAAACGGTTATTTAAACAGCTAAAGCAGCCATTAATATACATCAGACGGTCTCTGCCGCCTGTCATGGACGGGAAAGCAATTGACTTTACCAGTTCGCCTCTGTCAAGTTTAATGCAGCAAACCGGGCAAATCTGCGGATCGCCTGCTTCTCCTTTAATGTTTCCCTTTTTTTTCCAGCTTTTCCAGGATAATCTGCCCGGATAAAACGGAGAGAGCGGGCCAAAAAACAATGAGTATCCAAACCAAAGCAGAACAATACCGGCAATAATTAATGCCAATACCTGAATATATGATCCCATATTTCTCCATAATACACTATAATTTAGAAAAACATATGATGAGGTAATGTGGCAGCTTTATATATTATCGGCACTCCGATAGGAAATTTGGGCGATATTAGCTTTAGAATGGTTGAAATTCTTAAAAATGTTGATATTGTAGCCTGCGAAGATACCCGCCGTACCCTGAAACTTCTCAATCATTTGGGGATTAAAGTAAAGACGCTCTCCTGCCGGTCGCAAAATGAAGAATTCGCAGCGGGAAAAATTCTGGAAGCGCTAAATCACAGGCAAACAGTGGCGTATGCCAGCGATGCTGGCACTCCGGCGTTAAGCGATCCCGGCGCGGTACTGGTAAGGGCTGCTTCACAAGCCGGTCATGATGTTATTCCCATACCAGGTCCGTCGGCTTTTGCGGCCCTATTGAGCGTGGCAGGCGGAAAAAATAAAACTATTATTTTTGAAGGATTTTTATCGCCAAAACCAGGCCGCAGAAAGAGCCGCCTAAAAGAACTAATGGCAATGGACGCGGCCTGTGTTCTCTATGAATCGCCATTCAGAATACTTAAGCTGTTGGGTGACATTGCCGAAATTGATTCTGGGCGGTATATTTGTCTTGGGCGTGAAATGACAAAGGTGCACGAAGAGTATTTACGGGGTACTGTAAAGGAAATTCTTGACATTTTATGTCAAAAAAAGGAACAAATTGGTGAATTTTCTTTATTTATATCTGGTAATAAATTCAATTAGCTGGTAAACTTATAGTATAGTGTTGCCGATAATTAGACATAGGTAGGGTATGATTATGACAGTAGACAGGATAGGTCATGTAGAACCCATTTCTCCCGGCAAGAAACCGGGTCGAAGTGAGCAAGTGGGAGGGAACATCAGGACTGATTCTATCAGCCTTTCTTCAGAAGCATTGAAGAAGGCGGAAATGTATCAGGTTGTAGAACTTATTAAAGCCGCCCCGGAATTGGATGACGCCAAAATTGCTGAACTCAGGCAAAAAATTGATGACCCCGCATACCTTAATGAAATGGTTATCAATGCCACAGCAGAAAAACTTATGAACACGTGGTTTACATAAGACTACAATGGAACCTTTACAGCGTCTGGCTGCCTGATAGGCGGTCAGGCGCTTTTTTTTTGGAATAATGTTGAGGTTATTAAATGGTATCAATACCCGTCTGACATTGTGCGGTTCAAATCGCGCTGGTATAGTTCCTGGTAAACAAAACTGCGTGTTTTTAGTTTTTCCTTTACATCTCTGCTAAAGGGCATGAACCGCCAGAAGGTTCCGCGGACTTCTTTATCAAGTTTTTGTATGCCTTCCGCTTCTTTGGTCATCCACAGGATATAATCGCGGATAAAATATTCTTTTATATCGCCTTTTAATTTTTGGGCCTGAAACCACTGGTAATAGTTGCCTGTTAGCCCCTCTTCCATCCAGTAAAACGAGGCTTTTTCCTTTGCAACCTGCCAGCGGAGATCGGCTACAGCGTAAAGAACCGCGATAAACAGGTTTTTGGGATACATTGGTACAATAATCCGTCCGCGGCTTGTAGCGCGGTTATGGCGGTCAAACGGTTCCCAGCAGAAGCCAGTGTCGCCGTATGTGGGTAATAATAAAACAAATGGGACTATGCGGTTTAATTTGTTTTTATACACCCGGCAGTATACTTCTCCGTCAATACTTTCTATTTTTGTTAAAATAGCGATAATATTTTCCCTTAAGCCCACATCATTGGGGCCGCAGTGAAAATATTCTCCCATTAGTATCGGAAAGTGATTTCCCTGCCGTCCGCAGGTCATTTTTGCCATCTGGCGGATGGTGCCGAATTCATTGTCTATCGCGCCGACATCCAATACAGCCGCGCCGCCTCCGCCTTCTGACGCTATTTTTTCCTTCAGGGATGTGACATCAGTCTCAGAACTTATATAGTCCTTTATGCTTCCTTCTATATCGTGATCAACTTTTAAAAGATCCTTTAACAGGTTCTGAATCTCATTGATGGCCGCTTTCTGCCTTTCGTTTAAACAATCGCTCACATTGTTGAATTCCCGAAGCGGCGTATGTTCAAAAATTGACTCAATCCGGCTTTGTATTATTTTTTCAATATCAATTCGTTCCTTGTCTTTGGCTATCAGCATAGCCCTGGAGCCGTCAAGTTTCCCCGACGCTTTTTCCAGCAGCTGCGTTAATTTTGACGAAACATTGCTGGACTTGGCGGCAACTTTTACTTCATCTGTAGTGGAAGGCGAAATTGCGCCGGTTCCTATGGCTTTTATCCATTCATCAAGATAATAAATTGGCTGCTGAAGTTCGTTTTCTACCACAATCTTGCCCAACAGCTCTCTTGTTTCAGCGCTTATAAACGTAGGATGCAGTAAAGAGAAACGAAGCAGAAATCGTTTGGGCGGAGGAAGATTCCCTGCGGCTTTTTTCGCCACGTTTGTCTCGAATTCCCAGAAAGGGGATATAAGCTGCTGCCTGAATACACTGCGATCCTTCGGATCCTTGGTCGTAAGGTATTTTTGTAAAATACCGTGAATTCTCTGGGAAATATCTCCTTCGTTCGAGAGGGCTATTTTATAATAATTGGGATCACTAAAGTATCCATGAGGTTTTTCTTCAAAACGCTTGGTTATTGGCGGAAAGCCTGTAGATGATAAGTCTGCCCCTCCCGCTGGTTTGCCTGTCTGTTTGTTATCAAACATATCGGTAAAGTCAGGAGGCGGGCTGCCGTCTTCACCTGTCCCCATTAAAGCGGCAATTTCAGGATCCATATCTCCCGGAACAAAATTTTCTGCCATCTTAGCATCTCCCAAAATTTATATATTATCGAAACATAAGCATTTTTTTAAAATAATAAAATTAATATAATTATATGTCAATGTATGTTTTTAATGAATTTAGGTTTAAGTTAAAATTGCATAAGCACGTCTAAATCAATCTCTCCGGCAGTACATGGCACTGTAACGCCCCGGTTTTCCAAAGCTTCCGGGTGAATTTCGCCGAAAACGCCTATCTTTTTCCCCTGATACAGAATAGAGGCAGCTCTCCCTGCGATAAACCGCCTGTCATCGGTTTCTTCCACATCGTATTCACGCGCGAGATAGTAAAATACTGTCTGAAGCTCTCCTGCCGCTGTATTAAAATTGGCATCCGTTCCCGCGTGAAGAAAGCCCGCATATTGGCGGGTTGAACATCTGTAATTTTCGCTGTCATTTAAATACGCTATTTTTCCCACTTCGAAAATTTTATGCGGATAGACTGAATGTCCTGAAATTGATTCGCTAATCATTAATGAAGCGATTATGGAATCGCGCACATACTCATAGTTTTCTGTCATGGGATTGAAAATACGAATGGTTTTATCGCCGTCTGAAGACTCGCCTGAGTTTTGCGTTTTAGGGCGCATATTTTCAATTAAATCTTTGCGCGAGCCAAGGTAATTGTAGATCATTTCCTGATAACCCATGCCAATCAGAAGTTCTTTTACCTGTCTGCTGAACAGGGTGATCGGTAAAAGCCTACCGACTGTCGCGTCTGCGGGCCGCTGCGGTTTAAATGAGTCAAGGGAGCGTCCAATCATAATATCTTCTACAATGTCTGCGGCATGAAGGAAATCGTTGCGGTATTCAGGCGGCCATGCGCGCACTCCGCTGCAAATTTCCTGATCTGCCGATCCTTTTTCCCTGTCTGCGGCTTTTTCCGCTTTAACGCCCATGCGCGCAAGAGCCAGTACACATTCATCTGCGTTTAAACTTTCGCCGAGGAATTTTTCTACTCTTGACAGCGGGCAGAAAACCGGCTCCTGGAAATAAAACGGCATAACAATATTTCTGCCGAACGGCGTATCAAATTCATATTCAATTTCAACAGGTTCGATTGTGAAACCGTTATCTGCAAGATCGCAGGCGACAATGGATGCGGCAAGGGTAATTGACGCGAAATCTGTTCCTGTAAGTTCCACAAAAATTTCACTGTCCCCAACCTGTACAGCGCCAAGATCGTTTGAATTAATGATGGGCGGATAGGAGAGAATAAAGTCTTTTGAATCTGTCAGCAGCGGGTGTACAGGTTCATGCTCCTGAATGAAGGCGAATTCTTTGCCTTTAGGGTGCTGTTTTAAAATTTCGCGTAATGTAAGCGGCGTATCCCATTGCAGGGGTGTAAATGAAACAGAATCCGGATCCGCGCCTTTATAAATAATTGGCCAGGAAATCCGTGAAATACGGTAAATACCCATGGATATGCTTCGCCGTTTCCTTCCGTAGTTCCAGGCAAGTTTTTCCTGCGTCTGAATGATGTCTCGCAATATGGGGTCTGTAATGGTCTTGCCGCATGCGATAAAACCTGACAGATACGGGCGCACCTGTTTTACGCTGGTCTGGACTTTTACTTTACGGTTTGGTTTTTTTACATCGCCTGGACGCGAAAAAAAATTATATTCTGGTATTTTGCCGCCATTGTATACCCGCAGTTGGCGGGCGCAGCCTGCGGTTCCCCATAAATCTGGCCGGTTAGTGTCGTTTAGTTCTATTTTAAGCGTTCTTTCTTCTGTTGGCGATGAATTTTCTTTATCCGCTAACCATGGATCCATGTCCAGCTCGGCTTTTGCGCATACCAGAGCCTCTTCTAACTCTTCTTTGTTGTTCCATTTGCAGCCAGCCAGATAATAAAATACACCTTCATTTACTTCAATTTTTGGCATTCAATTATTCCTGTTTTGCATTATATTTTTTTTTCACAATAACGTCTATGAGTAATTTTTATATGTTTTTTCTGAATTTATTCTATTACTACTTGCAATATTTTTTATATTTGTGTATCATGTATGAAATTATATTTTTCGGAGGAAAAACATGAAGAAAATTTTAGCAGTTCTCCTGGTTCTGCTCATTGCAGGCTTCGCCTTTGCAGGCGGAAACAATCAGAGAAGCTCAGGCAGCGCGGCAAGCGGCGGCGCCAGTGCCAGTGCCAGTGCATCCCAGGCTTTTATTGGTCTCGCAATGCCAGAGACCCACGTTCAGCGCTGGGTAAAAGATGGTAACTCCCTTAGAGATGAAGCGGTAAAGAGGGGCTATCGCGCGGAAGTTCAGTATGGTGATGCAAATCAGGCCACACAGAATCAGCAGATTGAAAGTTTCCTGACCCAGGGAGCAAAAGCTTTAATTATTGGTAACATCAATGACGGTGTTGGCTCGGTTGTATCAAGCGCCAGACGTGAAGGCGCGATTGTAATCGCCTATGACCGCATTATCCAGGGAACCAATGATTATGAGTATTATATCACCTTTAACAACTACAAAGTCGGCACACTCCAGGGTGAGATTATCGCGGAAGCTTTGAATTTGACAGCGGCAACCTCCGCAGCGCCAAAACACATCACACTGTTTGCCGGTTCACCGACAGACGCCAATGCAAACTTCTTCTTCCAGGGCGCTATGGATGTTCTTCTGCCCCATATTGAAAGAGGCGCATTACAGGTTGTAGGTCCTTTCCCAAGGCACTACACAGACACAGCCAACTTCCAGAGAATTGCAACTGAAAACTGGCAGCCGGCTATTGCTAAAGCAAGAATGGAAGCCCTCCTTATCGGCGATGCCCGTAACGTAACACTCGACGCGGTATTATGCCCCAATGACACATTGGCCCGCGCCATCATTGAAGCTTGCAAAGCTGACGCAAAGTATCAGGGTAAACTCCCCGTTACTTCCGGACAGGATGCGGAATTTGATTCCATGATGTCAATTAAGAATGGCGAGCAGACCGGTACAGTATTCAAAGACACAGCAAAACTCGCGGAAGCGGCCGTAATGTTGGCAGATCAGCTCCTCAAGGGCCAGCCTGTTAATATCCCCGGTGCAGTACTTGCCGCTGGTGCGACAACAGAAATCGCCAATACCGGCAGAGGTTATGTAAAGACTCTGCTTTTGGATCCGATTAAAGTTACCAGAGCTAATCTGCAAGTTCCAGTCCAGGCTGGTTTCTTTCCTGACGCCGAAGCCGCTCAGTTAAGATAGCCTAAAATGTGGCCAATTGAATAATCAATTGGCCATTTTACTGGTTATTTAGTATTCGCATGGTCAAATCTGACCGCTTTATCAAAAGTGGTCAGATTTTTTGGAAGGTTTTATGAGTGAATACATTCTTGAGATAGAAAATCTGACAAAGGAATTCCCCGGGGTCAGGGCAATTGATAATGTAAGTTT
>WQSN01000032.1 GCA_009787835.1 Treponema sp. | reverse complement strand
CAGCACTCCGCCTTCATCATAAATTCCCTGCGGGCTTATAAGGGACGGAATAATTACTGAGCCGCTGGGCTTCAGATTGTTTTCAGGAACCGGAATTTCGGGAGGAGGAGGCAGATTCCTGTAATAGTGATAAATATAATTATCAGGAAGCGGAGTTTCAGGATAACCGTCTATATTTACATCATGGTTGTAAAATCTAATATCTATCGACCATACATCGTGGTTATCATCAATCTGCCACTGAAGCTGAAATCCCTGCGTAAGAAATTTTCCAATATTCGCGGGTTCAAATCTCGCGGGGCTTGTATTTGTATATGTGTGAAGCGTCTGTAACTCGCCTGTAAACGCTCCTAATTCCGCGTTATAATAATACGTATTAAAAAGGAAAGGACTTGTTATTTCTACTTTAGGCGGATCCCTATCTATAATCAGAACAAGGGATTTAAAAGACAGAGCGCCTGTAAAATTACCCTGATCCCATGCCTGAACGGTAAAAATATATTCACCGTCCGCAGGATCTTCGCCATCAATGCTCAAATCAACAGGAATTTTCCAGTTCGCGGAATAATTGTTTCCATTCCATTCAGCTTCCGGCAATTCTGACCAGCTTACGCCGAAATCTTCCGATACTTCCCATACGCCCAGAAAATAACGCCATTGCTTCGGGTATTCCTCATTATTGGAAGATGCTTTCAGAATAACCTTTTGTATAAAACTGTTATCTGAAACTGTACCTGTTATATCAAACTGAATGGGAACAGCCCTTCGCGGGGATGGAGAAGTAAAATCAACTACAGGTCCCTCTATATCCAGCATTACTCCCAATCCGATTGGATTATTGCAGGAGGGAAGGTTTAAAACAAAAAATGTTATCGCAATTAATAAACAATATTTACTCGTTTTCATGTTTTCCTCCTTCCTACCATGCTTCAATATCCAAAGTATTAACTAAATCGCCGTAACCTGCGGTTATCCAGTCGTTATTGTCACCTTTTCTTGTATATGAACCGCCTGTACCTCTTCCATAATTCTGAATAAACCACGAGCTGACTATTTCACTTGATACCCAATAATATCTGTTACGATCTCCATTACCTACTGCAGAACTTTCGTCCCTGAAATAGAACTTACCAAAGCGGGAATCAACCTGATCAACGCCGTCTTTAAGCGGGAATGCAGGAACAGTAGGTATTCCGTTAATTCTATTTGTTCCGAATAATATTATTGGATTATTATTATTTGTGACTGTTACTGTTGACATATTATTCATTATTACAGTTCTGAAAACGCCTTCATAACCTCTTGGCGAAGTTGTTGTGGTAGAACTTCCATGATCTATTCTGGTTTCCGCTACAATATAATTTTTGCTTGCTTCAAAAGCGCTATAAGTAAAATTTGTAACAACATTTTGTTCGCTGCTACCGCCAGAGCTTCTTGCGATAGCGTTTAACTCTGTTAATGTAGCGTCTTTGTTAAATGATCTAAATCCGTAGAAACGTCCCGTCAGTGCATTAGCAGTATCAGCCATACCGCCGACTCTCTGCTGTAAATCTGTATGATAAAGCATCAAATCGTAATAATCCTGATAATTATTTCTGAAAATTAAATTCGGACGCACCCATTGACCTGTAGTAAGCACGGAACTGATTGTCAATGGGGTTGCAACATTTACGCCATTGCCTGCTGTAGCTGCACTGGCGTCTGCTTGCGAGTTATATAACCTGAATGTCTGATTCCCTGTAACACGCAGCCAGTACTCTGTTGTTGTTGTTCCGCTGGTAACAGGCGCCAGAAAGACTCTGCCTGTAGCGCCAAAATTATGAGCAATAGCGGTGGTAGTAATAACATTGTTAAGTGTTATAGGTGTTGCAACATTTACGCCATTACCTGCTGTAGTTGTACTGGCATCGGCTTGTGTGTTGTACAACCTGAAAGTTTGAGCTCCAATAATCCTTAACCAATAGTCTGCGGTCGTTGTTCCGCTAGTAACAGAAACCTGAAGAACAGTGTTGTTAGCACCAAGATTGTGATTAGTTGCAGTTGTACCAGTGGTATTGGTAGTAGCGGTATATTGGTTTGTGGTATTTGCCCGTGTATTACTATAAACGGTATTATTCGTAGCGGTATATTCATTGGATGTAGTTGCTCTTGTATTACTATTAACAGTAGCCAAAGGACCGCCCCAGTTAATGTTACTGGGCGATATATTATTACCGGTAAAATCTGTATTTACTCTTCCTCCCCACGCTCCTGTAACACCGCTTAAATTAGCTGCGGTACCTACACGGGTGCCGTAGTAAATTTTTGAAGAAGGTGTTTCTGTAGTAATTACATAGCCGATGTTATTAAAGCTTGTAATAGCTCCGTTAAATCCTGTTGCGTTATACGCCCATCCTGATTTATTCCATGCGCCTGATAAATTGGCGCCGTTTCTTGCGTCATAACTCTTTCTGTCTACCCGGATTACAGGACGCTGCGCTCCGGCGGACCAGAACCAGTAGGCTTCTTGCGCGCTTGCCGCTACGGCGTTTCCTGCTTCATCCGAGAAAGTACCGTTTGGATAATATAAAGTCCACTGCAAGCCCGGAAGCAGAGGTTCAGAAAGAGTAATCGTTACTGTGTTACCGCTGACAGCTACATTACTTGCGGTTACTGCGAATTCCTGCCAGCGCCATTTTGCATTTGTAAACGCCGCGCGGATATTTGCGGCAGATACGGTTCTGCCTGAAGGCGTTCCTGTCGCGAAAAGATCATTGTAACCATAATGAAGCACCCATTTGGTTTCAATATCCGGAATCATAAAATTACTTCCATTATTCGGATTTACTTCATTTCTCGGTCCGGGCGCGTTTGTACCCGGTAAGTTAATAGTTGCACTGTTATTTGTGTTTATAGTAGCTGTATTGCCATAATTACCTGTATATCCCATGCCTAATGTTAATCCGTGAGTCATCCTTTGATACGGTCCCACTGGTAAAGCTGATTGCAGACTTACGGCTGGTTCACTTATATTAGTGCTTCCTATTAAATTTGTTCTGTGATCAGCGGCTGTAACACTGCCTTCTGTTGTAAGATTATTAAAGATATCCGAAAAGCCTGAAACATAAGTTCTGTTGGTTCCTCCGCTTGCGTATCTGTTATCAAACCCTCGCGTGTCTGTCTCTATTTGACCGCTTGAATTAATTTCAACATAGTAGCCATTATGTTCCATAACAGCGGGAATTGCGTAAGTTCCGTGAGGTCTTAATGTAATTGTGCCATTTCCTTTCTGTACCGGCTTGTTAAATGTAAGAGTTACTGTTCTGTTATTCGGGGAAACCGATGTAGAAAAATTAGCGCCCGCTCCTTGCGCGTTCACTGGTATGCGGCTTAAAACAACAGGCGTGATGGTGCTTACAATAACTGAGGAAAGTGTGTACGGCACAGAATAAGCAGTATTGGATCCTAAAGCCGGCACATTAATTTGCCATGGAGTAGTTGTAGAAGGTACTATAGTGACATTAGAAGGAAATGCAGTGCCAAAACGGTCAGTTAGTCCGCTTAAATTAATCGCTGTTATTCTTAACCCGCTTAACATATCTTTATCAATAAACGGGTTAGTACCAGCATTTCCACTCCATGCGAAAGTAATTGTGCTTGTTCCGCTGCCGCCTGTCGCACTTAATACAATTGAATTACTTGTTGTTCCATTTCCTGTTGATGTTCTATCCTGTAGTGTTATAGTAACATTCGCGGCGTTCCCATAGGAAACAATATCCGAAAAGCTCATTTCAAAATCAAGTCTTTGCCCGATTCTGTAAGTTCCGTTTCCCTGTACCGCAGTAACACCCAAAAGGCGCGGGAAATTCGCGTTTACCTCAATTGGCTTACTGGTTACTTCTCCTTCATTTCCGGCCTTGTCTATGTAACGTGTAGAAAGATTCAACTGGCCGTTTGATATATAAAGAGGTGCAGTATACTCTACCCATGTAAGTCCGCCATTCAGAGAATACTGTTTAGTGTCACACCACGGTTCATCGGCTGAAGGCGGATTATCAATTTCTAATAAAGGGGGTGTATTAAAATAAGCATTGGATGAAGGCCCTACCTGATTACCATTTAATTTTGTAACAGGCGCGGGTGGCTTTGTTCTATCTATACGAACTGTATTTGTAGGATTATAAGCAGTTGGATAATTTGAATCTGATAAAAGTGTTCCTGCTGTATTTACAGTAGAAGCAAGAAAATTTCCTACACTGTCTCCTATCGCGCCATATTGTGTATCAATTCCAATAGAATCTTTATTAATTTCACCATTTGCAATTGTACTAACTGTATAACTGAATAACATTGTGTTAGCATCGATATTTCGCTGGTAGTCGGCGTAATAGTCGCTGCCCTGTATTCTGAACCGTATCTTTGGGTTCGGGTTTCCACTGCCGCTTATGTTATAAGTAAATATTGGCGCATTTGCTTTAAGGGTAAAATCAATTGTTTCGCCCGATTTAAAATAATACGCGCCGTCTGAATGCGGCGTTTTTCCGTTAATTACAAGAGCATTATTAATAACGGGACGTATTCCCTGAAGCGTTATTGTTTTCTTATCCTGTAAGGAATAATCTTCTGATGTCCAATCATACGCATCATTTCCTGGAGTTAAGGCTCTGTCATTACGTTCCGAGTCAACTATTACAACGCCGGCAGGAAGCCAGATTGGGCGGTTTGTATATGCCGTTTCATCTTCATTTAGGGGAGTACCGGTAAGAGAATTGTCACTATACATTGTCTCCAAATCGCCTGAATAACCTTCTCCAACAACAAATTCAAACGCAAGGTATAATTGATCCGTATTCTTATCTGTTACCGTGTTAAGCGACTCGATAACATAATTGTTATTTCTCTTATAACGTACATTTAACTGCGGTTTTGAATCTCCATTTGTGTTTCTCCATCTAACAAGATTAGAGAAATACGCCCTAATAATAACTTCCTCGCCTATACCATAAGATCCGTTCTGCTGCGGCGTGCTTATTTCACTTAAAACAGCGGCATTTGTAACAGCAACCGTACGTTGGATCATAGCTTCATTACCCAGAGTATCCTCGGCGGAAAAAACAAATATTCTCTGTCCGATTTCAGGCAGTCTTTCATAATAACTAAGCGATCTTGCATTGCTGTTATAATGCCCGATATTTGACTCGATATTGGAATTGTATGTTACATCCCGCATTCTGATATTTTTAACAGCAAGCTCTCCGCTTCTCTCTGCGGTAACCCAAAACATTAAAGTTGTATCGCGCGGAAATGCCTGCAGCGGTTCGGCCCTGTTAAGATCCGGGTTTAATGCAGGCGGATTGCCTGTAAGCGCATAAGTCCGCATTAGGTTGTAACCTGTTTCCTGCATAGCGTAGAGATCTGCTTTATATTTTGCGCGTACTTCGTCGTCAATATTATCTTTGCCTTCCATGTAATCGGTATCGTATATATAAGGCGGCTTTTGATTTTCATCCGGCTGCACTCTTCCGGTCATATTGTATACGCCAAGATCCGGCGGAGTTTTATTACCTAAAATACGCAAATGCCTGAAAACTTCGTTTCCCACATTATCCTGGGCGTAAAAAATAAAAAGTTTTGTTTCATTCTCCAGTTTATCATGATAAACAAAATGAGGTTCAGTTATGCCTTGTTTGGCCGCAGGATTGGTCAATATCGTTGTTCGTTGAGTATTTTGATAATCCGCCAATTGAATATTCGCAGCTCTTGTCCCGCCAAGAATATCAAATTCTTTTCTGAACGCCTGTTTCTTAAAAGGAATTCCGTTAATATCGTTGAAATATGTATTACTATGGCCTGTTACCAGATCATTTGTTAAATCCCACGCGACAACGCCCGGAGGAAGCGGTATATTCGCGTTCCCATAATTTTTTAACTTGTTTTGAACCGCAGTAATATAATTATCAGGCCCGTTTTCCATACCATAGGGTATCCATGCCATACGGAACGCGATTACTTCATTTGTCTGCGCCCTGTTTTCACGAAGGGTATAACCGTTAATGGTAAAATAACGGCCGTCTGTAAGGCGCGGAAAAGTATTTTCTTCCGGGCTATTTCCTGTTTGCGCAGCTCCAATTGATTCATTAATATTACTGCCTGAATGATTATCGGGATTATATCCTGATTCACGGGTGTCTACGGTATCAAATACTATAAGCGGAATATTTTCATCTATTACTTCTACTTCCCATGATCTTTTGCTCCATCTGTCTGCGTTTGTAACAGGACCGGTTCCGTCATGAGGAACCTGTTTTTTATCCGCGACCAGAGTAAAAAGGACAAATTCTCCGTAATCGCTGTCCCTGTCGCCTGTCGGAACATAATGCACTTTCTCATCCGGTTTTGTATCGCCGATAAGATCAACTATTCTCTCCTTTAAATCATTATTAGCAATATTTTCAGTGGAATGTCTTTTGGAGTACTTCCAGTTATAGATAGTTACATCGTTTCTCAGCTGTTCCTTTAACCAGTCCAATTTTGCGTTGTCTGTCGATAAATTAGGCATGGTTAACTGGGTATCATTTAACCACGCATCTTTGGGATTTCCTGAATAGGTTGCGTTCCATTGATGTTTTGTTAACAAGCCCGCGTACGCCCAATCAAGAGAATCATCATCAAAAAATTCCACAGGGAGGGTTGAACCGCGTGTAAAATAAGTCCCGACTACCGGATCAAGAGTGCCTTTGGGAACATCGCTTTTCTGCCACATACAGAAATATTCCACTATATCTACAAGTTCATTTTCACTTCTGTCGTTCGCGATAATCTCGACACGGTAATAATAACGTTCATCATTATAATAATTTGCGGTATAATCGGGCCATAAAATCTCTCCTGCCGCGAGAATCTCTTCTTCTTTTAACAGCCATCGCGGAGAAAATGTTGAAGATCCGGCATCTCTTTCCAGCAGTAAAAGCATTGTATCAGGCTCGCGGTAATCATAAATCGCAAGTTTTATATCATTAATCCTTGTCTCTTCTTCCATTATCCTTGCGTTTACGGTAAACCACCCGTTTTGATACCTGTTCGCATGGGCGCTTCTTTCACCGTGCAAGTCTTCTGTTTCCAGTTCCTGAAGATCGGCCAATGGTTCCAGAATGGCTGTTCTCATCGGCGTGCGCTGTATATAAACATCCTGGATAAAGGGCGGCCTTATATCAATAATAAGAGATATCGCCCTCATTGATTGTTCGCCTGAATTTCCAATCATGTCATAGGCGACAACTTCAACTGCGAGTTTTTCTCCGTTTTTATCTTCGCTGAAATCAAGCATTATTTCCCATCTGTCACCGGTTATCACAGCGAAATAAATCTCTTCTGTGCTTCCGGCTTCACGCAAAATAACACGCTGTACTCCTACATTATCAGTAACAGTCCCGGTAAGCGTTGTGCCAAGCCGCACATATCTTGGATTCGGACCCGGGTCTAGAGTTAATATTGGCGGTTCCCAGTCGATAGAATCGCCCATACCCATGGGCGAATTACAGGCGACAAACGAGAACAGTATCGTTACTGATATGAGTAATAAACTGTTAAAAACACCGTTTTTCAGGAAAAAACCCGTCTTTTTTTCTGGGAATAACCTGGCCATATCGACCTCCATAAATAAATCTTCACACTATAATTATAACATATTTTGATTGAATTGTAAGAAAAAAATTAAAAAACATGCAAAAAATGAGGAATTTTTACTTTATTCTAAAATAATAATGATGTTTTTGTTCATAAAACAAAGAATTTCCTTGCAAACGAAAAAAAACACCGGAGTAATCATATAAAGTAAATTTAAAAAGGCGTAAACATAAAAACTTTTACTTATTCCGTGATCTTATGGGTCTTAACTGCGACTGGGTTACCTTCTTTGGGTCATCTATGCCGACAGGAAGCTCCCTGCCTTCTTCGGGGGGAACATCCTCTTCCTCAAATATTTCGTCTGTATCCCACAGATCGCTCTGAGGTTCCGGTTCGTCTTCAATAACTAGTTCTTCGTGTTTTATCCGCGCTGTAATTAATTTTGTAACGCCTGACTCTTCCATGGTAACGCCCAAAAGTGTTCCGGCTCCGGTTACGGTTTTTTTATTATGCGTAATGATGATAAACTGGCTTGAGTCGCTGAACTCGCGCAGAAGCTGGACAAAGCGGCCTACGTTTTGTTCGTCCAGGGCTGCGTCAATTTCGTCTAACAGACAGAATGGGCTGGGCTTTACCATGTAAGTGGCGAACAGAAGAGCGACTGCCGTCATCGAGCACTCGCCGCCTGAGAGCAGGCTTAAATGTTCCAGTTTTTTTCCGGGCGGCTGCGCCAAAATTTCTATGCCGGATTCTAGAACATGATTCGGATCCGAAAGGCGCAGTTCCGCGCGTCCGCCTCCAAACAGCCGCCTGAACATATTGTGAAAATTCTTCTTGATGCGGTTGTAGGTTTCAAGAAACAATGCGGAGGATTCCTGCCTGATTTCCGATGTAAGGTCTTCCAGGTCTTTGCGCGCCTTTTCAAGGTCTGCCATCTGGTTACTGAGGAATTCATAGCGCTGCTTTGTCTCTTCAAATTCTTCCGGAGCCATCAGGTTTACCGATCCCAGTTCTTTCATCCGCGCGCGCGAGGATGCCAGTTTTTCACGTAACTGCGCAGGAGCGGCGGTAATGGTAAAAATGCGCTCTTCAAACTCCAGCAGATCCCTTGAATGGGTTTCCCTGAAATTTTCCTGTGTATTTTTAATTTCCATTTCGGACTGTACAAGTTCCAGATGTATCTTCTCCAGGGAATCCTGCACTTTGGAAAGTACTGCCATGCGCTTGTTGATTATTTCTTTTTTACCCGCTACATTGTCATTCCTTTTGCGGATATCTTTTTCAAGTTTTCCGAGTTCCGCGGTAAAGAGGGTCGTTTTCTCTCCGATTGCGGTAATATCTCCCTGAATGGCGGAAATGCGCACATTAAATTCGTCCAGTTTTTTGCGGTAAAGAACAAGCTCATCACGAATATTTTTTAACAGCCCTTCCTGGCCGGACAGTTCCCTCCTGATTAGCCTTGCCTGCGCTTCCGCGGATTGAGCGCGAGCGTTCATCTGCGCCCTGTTTACCTTCAGGTTTTCCAATGTAGCGCGGTATTCGTCTATTTTTGCCATCAAATTAATATTGTCATTGCGGAGGGTTCGTATCCGCTGCCGCCGTTCTTCTATGCCGTCTTTCGAGTTTCTTATTTGCGCGTCCAATGCGCGCTTTTTGGTAATAATGCCTTCCGGAGCGAGGAACTCATCAATAAACGCCGGCGAGTGTTCGCGGTAACTTTGAAAAAGACCTATTGCCTTTTCCGCGTCGGCGGCGGCTTCCGCAAGGCTTGCAGCCAGGGTTTCTGTAACGCGTTTCAGTTCGGCGGGATCAATGCCGCCGGATGCTGTAGCTGCGCCAAGATCGCGGATTAATGTTTCCCTGCCGGAAAGAACCGTGCGCAGACGGCCGAGAGTTTCGTGTAACGCTTCTTCCGCGCTGCGCCGCTCTGCCGATGAATAACCGGCTTTTTTCAGTCCGGCGTCAAGTTCGGCGACAATGTCGTCTGTAATTTTCGCCAGTTCCTTTTCCAGCGCTGCCAGTTCTTTTTCAATACCATGAATTTCATCTTCAGCCCTGCGCACTTCTTTTTCGTTTTCTCTGATGCGGGTGGAGGCAAGCTGGATGTTCTCTTCAAAAGAGCGGATATTCTCTTCTATGCCTTCACATTGTTTGCGCAGATCGCTTACAACAGCGTCCTGTCCTGCGGCATCTTCATTTAACTCTGTAATTTTTTGGAGAGCCTGTTTTTCGCGCTCTTCATTTTGACCGATTTTTAACTTACTCTCGCTGCGCTGTTCATTAAACAGACGGACTTCGTTTTCCTTCGCGTTTTTTTCCAGCGCAAGACCGTATATACTTTTTTGCAGTTCGACAAGCCGCGCTTCCATGGAGTTTACTTCATCCATGTTCGCTTCCAAAGCTTTGTTCTCCGCTTCCATCTCCGCGCGAATCCGGTCGCGGTCGGCAGTCCGCCGCCTTAATGTCTCGTTTCGCTCATCTCTTTCGTACTTGAACTGTTTTAAGCGCAGCAGTTGAATATCCAGCTCATAATTGAAAATCTCGTCGCGTAATGTGCGGTATTTGAGCGTTTTCTCGGATTGGGCTTTCAGGCTGTCATGCGCACGTTTTACTTCTGTCAGGATTAATTCAACCTGATGCATGTTTTCTTCGGTTTTGGCAAGGTTGCGCTCTGCTTCCGCTCCCCGTTCTTTGAAACGCGTAATGCCGGCCGCTTCCTCAAAAAGATAACGTCTCTCTTCGGGTTTGGACGAGAGGATTTGATCGATTTTTCCCTGTTCCATTACCGAATACGCGGCTTTACCAACGCCGGTATCCCAGAAAAGCTCACGTAAATCCTTTAATCTGACATGCGCTCCATTAATATAATACTCGCTCTCGCCCGATCTGTAGAGCCGTCTTTTTATTTCAATTTCGGGCATATCCATGGGCAAAAGGCCCTCTTCATTCGCAATACTTAAAGTAACATCAGCAACATTTACCGGTTTACGGGTATCGGTACCTCCAAAAATAACATCTTCCATTTTTTCGGCCCGCAGAGATTTAATCGCGTGTTCTCCCAATACCCACTTGACCGCATCCACAACATTGGATTTTCCGCAGCCGTTTGGCCCCAAAAGAGCGGTAATGCCATCACTAAATTCGATTTCAGTACGATCAGCAAATGATTTAAAGCCGTGAATAGTAAGACGTTTCAGAAACATAAGTTACTCAATATACCATAAAAGATGTTTATTTGTGAATGGGGAATATAAGTACACAACCATTGACTCATCCGCTTATTAAGGAAGCCTGTTAAGCAAACATTTTCTAAATTCCGACACTTGCAATAAATTACTCTTTTGTCTAATATTGAAATAATGCTTAAACAAGGAATTTTCTTAAAAAAACAGTGGGTTTTCCTCGGTTTTTTATTAATATTAAATATCAGCCAGTATACGGGCAGCCCGCTTGAATGTCAGGAAATAGTCACCGCAGACGGCTTTCTGAGAATGGTCTCGGAACGTTACGGCTCCATAAGGGATTATGAAGCGAACATTGTAATGCGTTCCGGCAACAGCGGAGATATGATAGGTGTTGTAAATCATTTATCGCCGTCTTTTTTAAGAATAGATTTTACCAGACCGGCGGATCAGGCGATAATATTCAACGGGGAACTGCTTACAATTTATCTGCCGGATTACAGGATGGTATTAAATCAGAGCATCAATCAGACAAGAAGATCCAGCGCCTCGGGAGCGGCATTGGCAAGCGCCCAGGGGTTAACAATGCTCAGAAACAATTATGTATCATCCTATGATGTCGGCCCTTCTCCTGTCCCATTGGATAATAATTCCAGGGAAATGGTGATAAGGCTGCGTCTGACAAGGCGTTCAATTTCCGAAGGATTCAGGGAAATAATGCTTAGTATCAATCCGGACACTTTGTTAATCCGCAGGATCGAAGGGCGGACAATTGCGGACGGCGATGTGCGTTTTGACTTTACCAATATCAGAACTAATCAGGGAATTCCGGAACAGAGATTCATTTTCGATCATCCTCCGGCATCAAATATATATCACAATTTTCTATTCAGGGATTCTGATTAATGAGCGGGAGGAACCATGGAATCTCTTGGTGAAAAATTAAAAAACGTCCGTCTTGAAAAAGAACTTAGTTTTGATCAGATAAGCCGTGATACCAATATATCGATTCGCTATTTAGAAGCGCTTGAAGCGGAAAATTTCAGCGTTTTCCCGGGCGAACCGTATGTTATAGGCTTTCTAAAAAATTACGGAGCGTATCTTGATCTTGATGTACAAAAATTAATTTCACTTTACAGAGCGCTTTGCATTCAGGAACAGCCGATTCCGGTAGAACAGCTTCTAAGACCCAGATCGAAACTCCCCAGAATCATTATTCCCGTTTTATTGATTTTAATTGTACTGGGCGCGATAGGATACGGCGTCTACTATCTGTTGTTTATCAGGGAAAAAAAACCTGTTAATAACAGACCTTTAAGCCGCGCTCCGTCCGAATACATGATGGAAGGCAATTATCTGGAACGGCGGTTATACAGGGACGATTCTATTTTAATTCCTTTATATTCCAGCATCTACAAGCTGGAACTGGTCAACCTTGGAGAAGCGATAACAATCCGCACCCCGGGAGGCTCCGTGATCCTTGATTTAAGCCAGGAAGCCAATATCGATTTAAACAGCGACGGCATGCCTGAGTTGCGCATAACGGTAGCCGATTTCGCGAAGAACAACGCTGATATGGGAGCCTTAATCCACTTTACATTGACAGATTCGCTGTCATTGGACATGGAAGGTTTAAGGGACATTACCGAGACAACAAATACATCAAGTACAATCATCACTACCATTTTGCCTGTGCCTAACACAAGCGTTTATTCAAGCGCGTTTCCGTTTACATTACAGGTAAATTTTCAGGGGTATTGCATGTTCCGCTGGGAAATTCTCAGTGAACGCGACCGCGCCGGAACAAATCAGCAATATTTTCAGCGCAACGATGAACTCAACATACAGGCTCAGAACGGCATTCGCATCTGGACATCAAACGCGCAGGCCGCGAGGTTTCAGGTTATCGGCGGCGGACGTACAGTGCCTGTCGAAATCGGCACAGCCGGTGAAGTCGTAGTAACAGATATACGCTGGGTAAGAGACGATGATAACCGCTTCAGGCTTGTTCTTGTCCGGCTTGAAACCAGCAATTAAAAAATATCACCTGTGAATGAAATATTTTCTTGACCTGTTCGGCTGCGTAAAAAATCAGGTTGACGCGGAAAACATGATGTCCGGCCTGAACAAAGCGGGATGGGAAAACGTATCTGAAGCTGAATCCGCGGATTTAATAATCGTTAATTCCTGCGGCTTTATCGAAAGCGCCAAACAGGAATCCATTAACGCTGTCCTGGGATGGCATAAAACATATCCCGGTAAAAAAATACTCCTGGCAGGCTGCCTTGCACAGCGTTACGCGAAAGAGCTTGCAGAAATACTTCCAGAAGCCTGCGCTTTTATGGGAACTGAATATCAGGGGTCTTTCATGGCGGAGCAAGCTGTACAGATCGCGGAAAAGATTGTATCTGCAAATTCCATTATCAACCCACAAATAAAAACAGCAAACTTAAAATTATCAACTCCCAAATCCCAGACTTCAGCCCTGTACTCTGCGGGAGAAAGACCGCTTTTATCATTGCCGGGATCGGCTTATGTAAAAATAAGCGAAGGCTGCAGCAATAACTGTTCATACTGCGCCATTCCTCTGATACGCGGAAAACAGGTAAGCCGTTCAATACCTGATATATTACAGGAGTACCGCGCTCTTATAAACCGCGGTATAAAAGAAATCTGTATAATCGGGCAGGACATTGGCGCTTTTGCGCCGGATTCAACCGCAAAAAAGTCAAATAAAACATCCGTCATTGCTTCAAAATTACCGCAACTGCTAGACGCTATTTCCGCATTGAAAGGAAAATTTTGGGTGCGTCTTCTTTACATCCACCCCGATCATTTTCCTGTGCAAATTCTTGACATTATGGAAAGAGACGAACGATTCCTCCCCTATTTTGACATTCCCTTCCAGCACGCGTCCCCTAAAATTCTCGCCGCCATGAACCGGCGCGGAACAGCCGAAAAATATCTTGCGTTACTTGCAATTATCCGCGGCCGGCTGGAGCGCGCTGTTATCCGCTCAACCTTTCTGCTTGGCTTCCCCGGCGAAACAAATGAAGATTTTGAAATGTTATGTGCTTTTCAGGAAAAAGCCGCGCTGGACTGGCTTGGCTGTTTTACATACTCAGGAGAAGAAGGCACTGCGGCGTATTCCATGAAAGGAAAAGTTCCAAAAAAAACAGCGGCAGCGCGAAAAAAAATAATTGAAGAGCGCCAGATCCCAATTACAGAAAGAAAAATGGAACGTTTTACAGGCTTAACCATGGATGTATTGACCGAAGAAAAAATTTCCGCCGCCGGCGCCGAAGATATCTTTCTTGGAAGGCTCTACTGTCAGGCGCCTGACATTGACGGTTCAGCGGTTATAATAAACGGAAATAAAGACGGCAAAATTCTGCATACAGGAACGCTTGTTCCCTGTAAAATAACCGCCCGAAACGGCTTTGATTTGGAAGTGCAAATACTCTAACAAAGAGCGTTATGGTTTTTACGCGTATTCTTCCATCATCTGCCCTATTATTTTTTATATGCGCCCTGTATACTTATCCAATGAACGATCAAGAATTGGAAAACCTTCTGGTTCCGCGGTTTTTGAGATATGTCTGTTATGACACAGAAAGCGATAGAGGCAATGAAGCAACTCCTTCGACACTGGGGCAGTGGAATCTCGCCAGGGCGTTACGTGACGAGCTTTTCGAAATCGGGCTGAAGGATGCAAAAGTCACAGACTACTGTTATGTGATAGCCCGCCTGCCGCCAAGTCCCGGGAAAGAAGGTCTGCCGCCTGTGGGGTTTCTTGCGCATATTGACACCGCAAGCGATGTTAGCGGAAGGGATGTGAAACCTCAGCATGTGCAGAATTATAACGGCGGTAAAATTGAACTTGCGGGAGGCCTTTTCCTAGATCCGGAAAAAGAGCCGGATCTTGCGGCGCAGAAGGGAAAAGCGATTATCCACAGTGACGGAACAACGCTGCTTGGCGCGGATAACAAGGCAGGCATCGCGGAAATAATGGCCGCAATTGAATACCTTGTTACCCATCCTGAAACAGAACACGGGCCTGTTGAGATAGTATTTACTCCCGATGAAGAAACCGGTAAAGGACTGCCTGATTTTCCAATCAATGAAATTAAATCCGCCATCTGCTACACGGTGGACGGAGGTCCGTTAGGTGAAATTGAAAGCGAATGTTTTAATGCCTGGAAAGCCGATATTGAATTTAAAGGCAGGGTGATCCATGTCGGCGCGGCAAGGGGAATACTCGCGAACGCGGCGCTCATGGCGGCCAGTTTCGCGGTGCTGCTGCCGCGCAGCGAAAGCCCGGAAGCGACAGACGGCTACTATGGTTATTACTGTCCCATGGAAATATCAGGAGATTTGGAAAACGCCGTGCTGGAAGTTTTCCTGCGTGATTTTGATTCTGACAGCATGAAGAGCCGCATTGAAGCGTTAAATGTTTTCGCAGGAACAGTGGAAGCGCAGTTTCCGGGCGGAAAGGTAATCGTAAAAACGCAGCCTCAGTATTATAATATGAAATCCAAAATTGATGAAAAGCCTGAAGCGCTGGAAAGATTGAAACAGGCAATGAAAAATTCAGGCATTGAATGGAAATTAAAACCAATCAGGGGCGGAACTGACGGTTCCGTGCTGACAGAAATGGGTATTCCCACGCCTAATATTTTTACGGGAGGCCGGAATTTTCACAGCCGCCTTGAATGGGTAAGCGTGAGTGAAATGTGCGCAGCCTGTAAAGTAATCATTGAACTGATAAAAATACGGTAAAAAAAATTGGGAGAAAATAATATGATGGTAGGAACACTAAATACATTTTTTCATGATCAGATAAAAAGAGCGATTAGTACCGCTAATGTTCCCGGTGTAATAACGGAAGATAATGTATTTCAGGAGGGAAATCCGGACATTCTGCCAATTCTGGATGAAATGGTAGAAACTCTCGCGCTTGAGGGAAGCGGACTTGAAGGATTGGAAAATCTTGAAGACCTGTATGAGAAAGCTGAATCGGGAAAATCATGCCTGTTACTCTCAGAGCATTACAGCAATCTGGATCTTTCAATTGTATCGCTAATGACGCGCAAAGCTGGAGGCCGGGGTAATGAAATCGGAAACGCGTTTATCGCAATCGCCGGGATGAAACTGAATGAAGATAACCGCGCCATTGCCGCATTCGCCGGCGCGTATTCCAGGATAGTAATCTATCCAAGCCGTACCCTGCAGGATCTTGACCCGGAAAAAGACAAGGCTGAAATATTACGCGGCAACGCCATTAACCGCGCAGCCATGAAAGCCATTATCAGGAATAAATACAATGGTAAGTTAATTCTGGTTTTTCCGTCAGGAACGCGTTACCGTCCATGGGCGCCTGAATCAAAAAAAGGCGTCCGGGATATTGACGCTTATATCCGCTCTTTTGATTATATGTGTTTTATCGCGCTGAACGGTCAGATTATGGGCGTTCAAAAATCAAACATGATAAATGACGCTGTTTATAAGGACATGGTGCGTGTAACGGTAAGCCCCGTTCATTCCTGCAATGAATTCCGTAATAAAGTTATTTCTTTAGCGGATGAAAATGAAGATAAAAAACAGGCTGTCGCGGATGCGATAATGAATGAACTGGAAAAAATGCACGTAACAACGGAAGAAAAAAGATTACCCAGCACCTGAAAAGGCGCCGGGTTAACATTCTGTTACCAGTTCCCGCCGCCGCCGCGTTCACGGCGAGGTTTATCCATCGCTTCGTTAACGCGCAGTTTGCGTCCATCGTATTCGCGGCCGTTGGTACCAGCGATTGCCGCGACTGCTTCATCATCGCCGCTCATTTCGATAAAGCCGAAACCTTTTGAGTTGCCGGTTTCACGGTCAAAAATGATCTTGACAGATGCTACGGCGCCAAAACCCGAAAAGAGGTTACGCAGACCATCTTCGGTTGTGTTGTAGGAAAGATTACCGACATACAATTTCTTGGCCATTGAGAAAATTCCTTCACCCGGAACAAACAGAAATTACCCTTAGCAGGTAACGCCGGTCTGCATTCACGTCCGGGCACGCTGGTCTCGTTATCCGAGGCCCAAGACTTACGTCCAAGTATTCACGCCCGCAAAAGCAAGCGACTCAAACTCCCTTGTGCCCATTCCGGCGCATGAGAAAATAAGATGATAAATTGTTAAGGGAGAAAAACGACAGGCAATCAACAAAAACAGAACCCCTAAACCCCGCGGATTTCAATAAAAACCGCAAAAATACATATTCCATAAAATAAAAAAAATCACCAACTAAAAAGAATATAAACTGAAAACACCAATATTGTCAAGTCATTTTTAAATTTTTGACTGGTTTTTTAGAAAGTTTTTTAAAAATATGGGAATTTTGTCAAATATTTTCATCCATATATCAATTTAATCGCGGATTTTATGTCGTTTGTTACGCGTAATTCTGATAAAGACTGAGCTTCCGCGGCGGGTCCGAGAAAAGCGCTAAACCCAAGATTTACCGCAGTTTTAACCCGGCCTGAAAGACGTCGTACAGGCCGAATCTCTCCTGTCAGGGAAAGCTCTCCCGCAATCGCTAAATCCGCGGGAAGTGCAAGACCTGTGCGGGCTGAATAAAGGGCGCAGGCGAGAGCAAGTTCAACGCCGACTTCCGTTATGCGAATTCCTCCCGCAGCGTTTACATACAAATCCTGATCTGAGAGCCTCAGCCCAAGATGTTTTTCAAGAGCGGCGGCAACACGCGAAACCCTGCCTGAATCTATCTTATCAGAAAAAACCCGGCTTATCGTGCCTTTTGCGGGAATTGTCAGTGCCTGAATCTCCACCAAGATTGTCCTGGAACCTTCAAGCACAGCCGCTGTGGCTACCCCTGATGGCAGATCCCCTTCCCGTCTGACCAAAAACAGACGGCCTGTATCTTCAATTGATGAAAGCCCCTGTTCTCCCATGATGAAAATACCAATTTCATCAATTGAGCCAAACCTGTTTTTAGCGGCGCGCAGAAAACGGCAATCGGCGGTTCCGCTTAAACCTGTTGTTTTATCATTCTGTTCAAAGTAAAGAACTGTATCTACCATGTGTTCCAGTGTTTTAGGACCGGCAATCAATCCTTCCTTGGTAACATGGGCTGTTAAAAATAAGGCCGCGTCATGTTCCTTAACCCATTCAATTAATTCAAAAGCGCAAAACTTCATCTGGTTTACGCCGCCGGGAGCGGAACCGGCGTCAGCTGAAAACAAGGTCTGCGCGGAATCTACCAGCACCAAAACCGGATTTACAGCATTAAGAACTGTCTCAATTTCTTCAAGGTTTCCGGTGCAAAGGATTTCTATTCGTTCCATGGCGCTCTTGCTGCCGCTTAAACCCAGCCTGTCCGCTCTTAACCTTAACTGGCCTGCGGATTCTTCGCCGGAAACATATAAAATACGCCCTTTTGTCTGCACAGAAGCGGCTGCCTGTAGCAGCAAGGTTGATTTACCGATGCCGGGTTCACCGCCGACCAGCACTGCAGAACGCTTCATAATTCCGCCGCCAAGCACGCGATCCAGTTCGCCGATACCGCTTCCAATGCGGCTTCCCTCCAGCGGGTCTACTGTCGATAGCGGCAGAATTCGCGGAAAGCTTTTATTTGATTTAACGTTCCTGCCTTCATTGTTTCTTGCGGCGGTTTCTGTCAAGGTATTCCATTCACCGCATTCGGGACAACGGCCAAGCCATTTCGGCTCTTCGCGCCCGCAGGAGGAACATTTATAGATAAGCTCTTTTTGTTTTTTCAATTGAATTAAACTCCGCTTTTAAGGCAGCCTGTACATAATCAACACTGTAAAATCTCTTTCCATCAGTTCCTTTACATAACAGACTTGTCAGGATTTTCACTCAGCAAACATCCTCTGCAAAGGGCGATGAAACTCTCGGCGCTTCCGCCAATATCTACCTGAGACTCGCTGGTGTCATTTAGCTTGTATGAAAAGGATGCTTCATAAGATCCGCATCGGGAACAAACAGCCTTAAGAAAAACAATTTCATCAACTAACGGTATCATTTCCTGGGTTGTTTTCCATTCATTTTGATGCCTGTCGCCGTTCAGCGCAGAGATAAAAACGCGCTTTCCGACGCTTGCCCATTCCAGACTGTATAGCAAACTGCTGAAAAATTGCCCTTCGTCAACGCAAATAACATCATACTTGCCGGCAGGAACATCTTTTAAATCCTCAACATTGTAATTGTCAAATGACTGGTACTCCCATTTTGAATGGGTGAAAAATTTTCTTGTATCAGTTTTAGGTCTGACTATGCAGCATGGAATTTTTGCGATAGCCGCTTTATCCATCTCGCTCAGTAAAATGGAACTTTTGCCCGAAAACATGGGACCCAATAATAATGTAACTTTTCCTGCCTTCATATATTTTATAGTACAATTTATTATAAATATTGAACAAGATGCTAGCGTAAGGCGCGAATGAGCGCATCGCAAACCAAGTCAACATCCTGACACGACATATCAGGATACAGTGGGAGCGTCAATTCGTGAGCGCAGACATACTGCGCTTTCGGGGTATCATTAACCTTATTTTTATACGCGCTGAAATTCTGAACAGGAGGATAATGAATACTGGTTTGAATCCCCTCCTGTTTCATGAATTCAATTACTGCCGATCTGTCTGCGGTTTCACAGAGAAGGACAGGCATTATGTGATAATTCGGCCTGCCACGTAAAAAACGCCTGAATGGGATTAAAACTGACGGATTGCCGTCCAGCCGTTTAAAGTAATGCTCTGTAAGTTTTTTTCTGTTATTATTCGCTTCTTCAAGTTTCTGAAGCTGAACGATCCCCAGCGCTGAACTGATCTCATGGATACGGTAGTTAAATCCCGGAGATTCAACATCATAGGAGACAGCCCGTCCCTTAAACCGGTCAAAAGAAGGGACAGACATTCCGTGGGAACGCAGGCCTTTTAACTTTGCGTATAATCCGCTGTTGCGCGTAACAACCATGCCGCCTTCGCCAACCGCTATGTTTTTATTGCCAAAAAAACTGAAAGCCGACACATCGCCGAATGTGCCGAGAGGCTGTCCCATGAAATCCGCTCCCGGAGAATGCGCGCAGTCTTCGACAAGAAACAAATTGCGCCTTTTGCAAATATCGGCAATACGCTCCATGTCGCAGGCATAACCGGCGTAGTGGACTATCATAACCGCTTTTGTTTTCGGCGTTATGCGCGCTTCAATGTCATCAGGATCCATGGACCAGTCTTCCATTGAGGTAATATCAGAGAGGACATTCCCAGCGCCAATCATGTGAGTTACATTCTGGTCGGCGATAAATGTCAGCGACGGAGTAATAACTTCATCACCTTCCTTAACGCCCAAGACCTGCAGCGCCATGTAAAGAGCGGCAGTGCAGTTTGAAACAGCAAGGCACTTTGTTTCATGGCCCAGAAAAGCGGAAAAAGCGTCTTCAAAATCATAAGTTTTCTGACTAATTGTCAGCCAGCCGGAATCGAGCACTTCCCTGACTGCCTGGTACTCCCTGTCATCATAGCTGATTTTATGAAGCTGTATGCGCCACATGATATTACCAGAGGGGAACGGGATAAACACCCGAGGCGGTTAATTCTTCAATTCTGTTAATCGCGGCTTCCCGGTCTTCCCTGTACGTTACGCCAAACCATTCTGAATCCGCGGGAAGAACCTTTACTTCGCAGATTTTCCGCTTTATAAAAAAATCAACAGCTTTCGGAATAAAACATTCGCTTTTAATTTGTCCTTTGGCGTCAGACGCGTAAGTTTTTAAATATTCATCAAAATATTTTTTAAACTCAGGCAGGATATCCGGAGAGAAACCCCAGAAGTTCATGGATACCGGCGTCTGCGCGGGAAGCTCGCGGATAGCGCCATCGGAAGCGGTATTAAAAATAAGCCCGTCCTTTATCCCGATGGCGGTCAATTCATCGACACTTACCAGAAAACCATTATTAACTTCGCAGACACCGCGCGCGACTGTTCCCCTGGGGCTTAACGTTTTATCAAGCTGATAGGGAACTATGGCGGGAGCTGCCGCGCCGGAGCCGCATAGGTGTTCGCCCATTGCCGCGAAGGCTTCCCTTCCGTAAAAATCGTCCGCGTTGATAACTGTGAACGGCTTATCAAGCAAATCCGCAGCGCAAAGCAGAGCGTGGGCTGTACCCCAGGGTTTTGTCCTTCCCGTTTCCTGCGCCAGACGGAAAATGTCAGGAGGGATCAAACTGTCCGGATCCTGAAAAGCCAGTTCCCATTTTACTTTTGATCCCATCCGCGCAAGCGCAAGTTCTCGGAAATCTTTTTCTATATCATGACGAATAATAAAAACTATTTTATCAAATCCGGATTTAACAGCATCGTACACTGAATAATCAAGCAATACCTCGCCGTTTTTCCCGATTTTATCCATTTGCTTGAGTCCGCCGTAACGACTTCCCATGCCTGCCGCGAGCACAACCAGAATTGGATGATTCATAACCGCTCCTTATCAAAATTAGGATAACTTCAATATAACAAATTCAGATAAAGTTGTCTTAGGTTAAATTTGTATTTTTGGAATTAATTTTACTGTAAGTAATAAATGAAAAAGCTTCAAAATCCTGAGCGCTAACCCGCATCCAGCAGGAAGGATCAATTTCAGGAAAGAATGTATCTCCTTCGTAATTTTTATGAATCAAGGTAAGCTCAATTTTATTCGCAGCCGCCATTGCCTGTTTATAAATTGTTTCTCCTCCGCAGATGAAGATTTTTTGGTAACTGGAACAAAACCCGATGGCGGAAATGAGGGAGTTAAAAATTTTTATATCCGCTCCCCGTGGACAGAGAGCATCATCAGGAACAGAGTCTGCTTCAGTCATTGTATTGGAAACAATAATATTGAGCCTTCCCGGCAGAGGTTTTTTAGGCAAAGATTCCCATGTTTTTCTGCCCATGATACAAGGCCAGCCATTTGTTAATTTTTTAAAATGCGTTAAATCCTCTTTTAGCGACCAGGGCATGGCATTGTTATTACCGATAACCCGGTTCTGTGACATTGCAGCAATTATAATCACTTCCTGCATAGATTCACTTGTTAAACCGCAATTTCAAATTTTACCGCCGGATGAGGATCGTAATTTTCGATGACCGTATCGCTAAAATGCCAATTAAAAATTGATGTGAAAGGCAGCGTTTTTATTTGCGGCAGCGCCCTGGGAACACGGGTAATTTGCAAACGGATAGCCTCAATGTGGTTTTCATAGATGTGCGTATCTCCCAAAAAACCGATGAGCCTTCCTTCTTTTAAATTTGCTTCTTTTGCCAGCAGGTGCAGTAAGCACCCATAACTTGCGATGTTAAACGGAAGCCCCAGCGCGACATCCACTGAACGTTGATTCCAGAGCAGATTCAGTCTGCCATTAATTACCGTCACCTGAAAAGCGTAATGACAGGGAGGCAATGCCATACGGGTAATATCCAGAGGGTTCCACGCGCTGACTAACATGCGCCGGTTATCAGGATCTGTTTTTAAAGTTTGAACTACCTGCTGCAGTTGATCAATGCCCTGTCCCACAGGAGGAATATTATACGCTGTGTACCGCGCGCCAAAATTACGCCACTGCCAGCCGTAAATTGGACCCAATTCGCGTTCGCTCATCATTTTTGCTTTGGTTTGTTCGTCGTTACCGTAAGGAACCGTATCAGGGCTGCACCACTCATCCCAGATATGATTGTTCTGTTCCCGCAGCCAATCTTTATCTGTAATACCCCGAATAAAAAATTCCAGCTCCGACGCTACCAGCCTGAAAGGAACTTTTTTTGTGGTTAGCAGGGGAAAACCTTCGGCCATATCATGTTCAAACATGACCCCGGCAATTGCGAGAGTATTAATACCGGTACGGTTTGTCTTTCGCGAACCGTGATCCAGAATTTTTTGAACAATATCAATATATGCTCTCATTAATTTAATTTTATATGTGAGTTTTGTTCCCGGCAAGTACTCTAAACCCGACCACAGCATTTAAAATGGAACCTCAGGCAGTTATTGTTTAATGGCAGAATACGAAAAGAAAGTAAGGGAAATCCTGCAAAGAAATGGATGTTCATTTATAATGACATACTCAAATTAGTGCTTATCCGGCTATAATTTCTTTGAAAAAATTTAAAAGGCGTTATATTATATATAAGAGTAAATTATGGAAAATACGCAGACACAGATAGATTATCCAAGAGGGCTGACCTTCGAGCATGTATGGGCGGCTTTAATGGAAGACCGTGAACAAATAAAAGAAAGCCGGAAGGAATTTGATCAGCAAATGAAAGAAAGCCGGATGGAATTTGATCAGCAAATGAAAAAAACAAACCTACAATTAGAGGAAACTGACCGGCATCTGAAAGAAATTGGCAAACGGTTCGGCGATTTTACCAATCGTTTTGGCGAAGTAGTTGAATATATGATCGCTCCCAATCTTCAGGAAAAATTTTGTGAGATGGGTTTTGATTTCCAGGAAGTCAGTACCAACCACAAAGCCAATGATAAAAAAAACAACATTCATTTTCAAATAGATGTTTATCTGCAAAATGGCGATACTGCCATGCTTGTCGAAATAAAAACAAAACTTACAATCAGCGATATAAATGAGCATATTAAACGCCTGGAAAAAATGCGTATGTATGCCGATTTTCGCGGAGATAAACGTCATTTTCTGGGAGCGGTCGCTGGGGTAATTGTTGAAGCTGATGAAAGAGAATACGCGTTAAGCAGCGGCTTTTACCTTATAGAACCATCCGGAGAAACATTCAATATTACTCCTCCGTATAATAAACCAAAAGAATGGTAAAGTACCGGGCGCAGTGACAGTCAATAAAGTTAATTGATGCCGTTAGCTGCATTAGCTTTTTTTGCTTGAACTTTTAATATCAACCAGAACCGGAATTAGGGAAAAGCCAAGTTCCTTGCGAATTTTATTCCGTAAGTAGGAAACATACGAGTCGCTGACCGCCTGAGCGCGAGAGGTAAAAAAAATGAAATGGACAGGATTTGCGGACTTTTGGACAGCGTACTTGATTTTAAAACGCGTCTGCGGACCTACAGGCGGCGGATGCTCTGTAAGCCATCGTTCCAATGCCTGATTTAACTGTGAAGTCGCGATGTGAAGGTTAAGCTGGCCATACATCTTAACTGTGGCACTTAACAATTTATCAACTCCTGTTCCGTCTTTCGCGCTTACAGGGACAACCGGCGCGTACTCCATTTGGCCAAACTGAAAGCGTATCCTGTCTTCGGCCGCTTTAAATGTATTCTTATTATTAGGCATGACATCCCACTTGTTAAGCGCCATGATGATACCCCTGCCCTTGTCATGCGCCAGAGCCGCTATTTTTTTATCCTGTTCTGAGAGTCCTTCCCCGGCGTCGATCATTAAAATAACGATATCTGATTCATCAATTGTTTTTATGGCGCGGTTTACCGAATAGTATTCAATATTATCAGTCACTTTTGATTTACGGCGGATGCCCGCGGTATCAAGAATGATAAAATCCCGTGATTTCCAGCGAAAGCAGCCTTCGACTGTATCTCTTGTTGTACCGGGAATCTCGCTGACAATTGACGCGTTAGTTGAAGTTAACCGGTTGGAAAGCGTGGATTTACCGGTATTGGGTTTACCTAAAAGAGCGATGCGGATTACAGACAATGATTCTTCAGTTCCGGAAATATCAGGCGTAAGATCATCAGAATCAATATCAGACGTTAACCGTTTAACGATTTCCTGTTCAAGCTCGCCGATGTTATCGCCGTGTTCGGCGGAGATCAAAAATATTTTTTCAAATCCAAAGGCAAGCACATTCCAGGCATCAGCCTCTCGCCTGCCTCCTTCGGTTTTATTAACAGCGACAATGAGCTTACCATGGAATGGACGCAGCAGGCTGATAAATTCTTCATCTTCGCTTGTTACTTCGCCTGCTTCAAGAATCAGGACAATAATATCCGCCCTGTTAATTGTTTCAAGAGTTTTTTCCACTACCAGCTTGTCAATATTGCCGCGTTCCGCCAGCCTGAAACCGCCTGTGTCAATGAGTATTAAAGGTTTTCCGCCGATATAACATTCAGTCTCAATTGGATCGCGTGTAACGCCCGGTATCGGGCTGGTTATCGCTCTGCGTTTATGAAGCAGACGGTTATAGAGCGTAGACTTTCCCACATTGGGACGCCCTGCTAGAACGACTATTGGTAAATTCCGGTATTTCGGCCTGGTCATCAGGGAAACATGGTAGCAAAATAGAAATATAGTTTCAACGTGTTTTTCCCGCGTCTATCCCGCCTGGAAGTTACTATTTAATGCCACGCCATTCTGAATTTTTTTATCTTCACGACTGTGTCGTATTCTTCTCTGCGTCCTCTTTCTTTGCTTCTGCGCGGTCTTTCATATCGGCGATACCGATAAAGACTGCGATAATACCTATTAGAATCGCTATAACCGGCACACCGCCGCGTAAAAAGGCCAGGACATCACTTCCCCAGTTCAGTCCGATTGTGCCGGGTAAAATAGCGAAAACAGCGGCAGCGATAATCACAATTCCAATGATTGTAGCTTTCATTTCTCTCTCCTGGTTAAAATAAATTTGTTATCAAAGAATAGTATTCTGTTTAAAGAAAATAAATTCAAGCAGTTTTCACGAAAGTTTCAGCGGGCATAGGGATTATCCGCTTAATTTGACAGATTCTTTTATATGTCAATGAAAATGCTTTCAATTAGGCTGACTTTCATGGTATAATTGCAAAAAGAGCGGTTTCATACCGGGCACTGGAAAATGATATAATGAAAAAAAATGAAAATTTGGAAATATCCGAACGCCGCGACTCCATTGTAAATGCAATAAATAAAGCCATAAAAATTTTTACTTCTCACAGTGAAACAGATTTTAATGATGTAATGAACAACGGTTTGCACCATATTACGGAAGCTGTAAGTCTGGATCGCGTTGTTTTTTACCGCAGAATGATAATTGACGGGGAAATTCGCTTCGGACAGATATACCTCTGGGACAAACAATCGAACAGTATGCTCTCCCTTGACGAAGAACTGCGGATTTTGCCAAAAATACCGGTAATAGAATACTGGATTTCAACTTTATTAAATGGAAAATGTATAAGAACCCGTGAAAGCGAAATGACAGAGGACGAGCTGTCTTTCCTGCGTCAGTTTAATGTTAAGTCGATATTGATTGTGCCTGTTTTTTCCCATGGCGAGTTATGGGGCGCTGTGTCTCTTCAGGATCATGTTAATGACGCATACTTTGATGAAGGCTGCATGGATTTACTGTATTCAACCGCCCTCCTGTGCGCAAACGCCGTCATCAGAGCGGAAAAAACCCAAAACGCAGCCGGCGCCATAAATTCGCTTAAACGCCGCGAAAGAATGGCGAATATGCTGAATAAAATCGCCGTTACATTTCTTTCATACAGCGAAAAAATATTCGAAGACATGATGAACTCGGGCGTAGGGCTTATTACAGACGCGGCGAATCTGGACAGGGTATCCGTCTGGCGCAATACAAAAAACGACGATGGTTTATACGCGTCGCAGATTTACCGCTGGGACAGGGAATCGGGCGGAACCACGGATCCGACTCAAGGACTGGCTGATCTTGCCTATTCCAAATTCGCACCCCGCTGGGAAGAACTTTTCGCAAGGGGCGAATCAATTAACAGTCCTGTAAGACTGCTGCCGGAAGCGGAATTATTAAAATCATTTAAAATAGTGTCCGCATTTATCTCACCGGTGTTCATTAACAAAACAATTTGGGGGTTTGTGCTTTTTGAAGACCGCCGCAGTGAACGTTTCTTTGAGGATGACTCAACCGAACTGATGCGTTCAGCGGCGTTTTTATGCGCCAATACTGTTATACGCTATGAAATGGAGCGCGGTATAGCGACAGCGAATGAATTTAACCGCGCCACGCTTGAAGCCACACCGATAGGTTTTACAATTTTTGACGAAAATCTGCGCATAATAGACTGCAATAATGTAATTCTGGATACACTCGGGACAACCAAGGATTATTACATTGAACACTTTTTTGATTTTTCCCCGTATTATCAGCCTGACGGATCAGTATCCAAAGATAAAGGCATTGAGATTCTCCAAAAAGCGCTGGATGGAAACAAACAGGTAAGCGAGTGGCAGTACCGCACAAACTCAGGAGATATAATACCGTTTGAAATTACCTTAACGCGCGCATTATTCAACGGGAAATATATTATACTTGGCTATCAATACGATCTGCTTAACATAAAAAAAATAAATGAAAAATTTATAAAACAGAGCGAACAGCTTCAAACCCGCCTTGAACAGCAGGAACTAATATCTGAAATTTCCAGGAGTTTTATTTCTTCCGGTGAAATAAAAATGTTAATTTACGAAGCCATTGCGAGACTGGGACGTTACCATAAAGTATCCAGAGTCTTAATTTTCAGCCTTGATTATCAGAGCGGAGACGCCGAGTTGGCTTATCATTGGTCTGCGGACTGTCAGCAGCCAAAAAGAACAAAAATAAACATGAGGGAATTAATAAAGGCGAGTTTTCCGGAACGGTTATACGACTGCGCGACCATGCCAATTCTTTCAAGCGCGGACACGTCCACAAGCAAGATAGAAGTTTTCCAGGAATTGTTAGCTGATAATGTTCACGCTTTTATATGCGCGCCTCTTTATGTTGAAGGCAGTTTGTGGGGAATGCTGGCTACGGAACAGTACGACGCACCGCGCAAATGGTCGAGCAGCGAAAAGAATTTTATTGTTATGACCGCAAGCACAATAGCAGGCGCGATCATGATGGATATCTACAATTCAAAACTGAAAGACGCCGTTAAGCAGCTTACAGAAGCGAGCAAGGCAAAGAGCGAGTTCCTGTCCAACATGAGCCATGAAATACGGACGCCGATGAACGCGATTATTAACATGACAGCCATAGCGAAACATTCCACAGACATGGAAAGAAAAAATCACGCGTTAAATAAAATTGAAGACGCGTCAATACATCTGTTAGGCGTAATTAATGATATTCTGGATATGTCCAAAATTGAGGCGAATAAATTTGATCTTGCGCCTGCGGATTTTAATTTTGAAAAAATGCTTCAGCGTGTGGTTAATGTTATCAATTTCCGTATTGAGGAAAAACGCCAGAAGTTAAGGCTTCATATTGACAAGGATATTCCGGTCGTGCTGATAGGTGACGATCAGAGGCTTTCGCAGGTAGTAACAAATCTGTTCAGTAACGCTGTAAAATTCACGCCGGAAAACGGCTCTATCACGCTTGACGCGAGGTTTCTGGGCGAAGAAAACGAAATGTGCACCATACAAATATCAATAATTGATTCCGGGATTGGCATCAGCGCCGAACAGCAAAAACGCCTGTTTAAATCGTTTCAGCAGGCGGAAACCAGCACGGTGCGGAAATACGGCGGCACAGGTCTGGGACTTTCAATATCCAAGAGCATAGTAGAAATGATGGGCGGAAAAATCTGGATTGAGTCGGAACCCGGCAAAGGCTCAACTTTCGCCTTTACAATTCAGGTAAAGCGCGGAGAGGAAAGGAAATACATACTAAAGGAAAAAATTGTAAACTGGGACATAATCCGCATACTCGCGGTTGATGATGACTCTGACATACTCGCGTTTTTCAGTGATGTTGCAAAAAGATTCAATATAAACTGCGACACCGCAATCTGCGGCGAAAAGGCGCTTGAGCTTATAGAGAAGAACGGCGGTTATGATCTCTATTTTGTCGACTGGATAATGCCGGGTATGGACGGCATCGCTTTAACGAACGCCATAAAGGGAAAGGTAATCAACCCCGAGAAAGCGATAGTCGTTATGATTTCAGCTAACGAGTGGGGCGTGATAAAAGACGGGACGCAAAACGCAGGCGTTAATAAATATTTATCCAAACCTTTATTTCCGTCTGTTATAAAGGATATTATCATCGAGTGTCTGGGAACCGAAAGAAGCGAAATAGAAGATACGGTGGAAAATGATGATATATTCACGGGACGCCGGATTCTGCTGGCGGAAGATGTGGAAATAAACCGCGAAATTGTTCTGACTCTGCTTGAACCGACAAAATTAAAAATAGACTGCGCAGAAAACGGAGTGCAGGCCGTACAAATGTTTAAAAATAATCCTGACAAATACGAGATGATTTTCATGGATGTGCAAATGCCGGAAATGGACGGTTATCAGGCGACAAGGCATATACGCAATATAGAAGCGGATCTGCCCCTGAAGCACAGACGCATCCCGATTGTCGCAATGACAGCCAATGTTTTTTTGGAAGACATAGAAAACTGTAAAAACGCGGGTATGGATGATCATATCGGGAAACCGCTTGATTTTGAAATCGTAATGGAAAAACTACGCCATTTTTTACGCTAAATAAACCTTCGCGAAAATTTAAATTAACAGGAAATTAAACCTACACCGTAATTTGTTTTACGGCAAAGATGGCCGTTTCCCTTAATTCGTCCAGATTTTTGCGTTTCAGGATTGCCAACTGGAAAATGGCAGATTCAATGAAACTGTAAAGATAATCATCCGCCTTTTTAACGCTGACTTTTTTGATCTCACCGGCTTTAACGCCTTCAATAACCATCGAGGATAGAATGTGCCGCAGCCTTACGGTTCTCCGGCGCACGCGTAATTCCGGGCTAACATCGTTTTTGGATATTGACAGATGAAAAAGATAATCTATAACCACACAAAGAAGCTGCCGGTTCTGCTCCAAAAGCGTGAAAATATTGTGAATTACTTTGGAAATTTTTTCTATGCTGTTAAGTGAATCATCGGCACGGATAGTATTTATGTTTTCCTCAACATTCATAAGCAGATGTTTAATACTGTAGATGAATATTTCTCTTTTATTTTTAAAGTAAAGGTACAGTATGGTTCTTGTGATACCGCATTTGTCCGCGATTTTTTGAAAAGTAGCGTTCTCAAAGCCATCGTCCATGAAAACAGTCAGAGCTTTATCAAGGATTTTCTTCCGCCGCTTGTCATGTTCAACTACAATAGCCATTTTATCTCCTTATGCCATTAAAAATCTGCCGTCTCATGCGAATAAACACTATTATTATAATAGTAATGCATATTCATAAAAATAGGAAGGAATTGCGCCATTGCTAATCTCACGGCAGCAGTCCGCTTTTCTGCCGAAAAAACTTTCAAAACCGCTGTGATCAGTTATCAGCGCGAGCTTCCAGCCGGGAAAACGCTCCTTTAAATTCGCCATTTCACTGTAGGTCTGTTCCGCTATAGATTGATCTCCAAGCCTCTTGCCGTAGGGCGGATTGGTAATGATAAACCCAGAAGGATCTGAAGGTTTAGAGTTTAATGCCGAAGATTCAGAAGCAGGAAATGGCGATGAAGCTTTTGACATGGGCTGAGCTTTCACATTGATTCCATGAGTTTTAATGTCTGAAAGACGAATACCGCGCTGAGGCGTTTTTCCTTCGGCGATATCGTACAGCCGCGCAATGTTGGATGAAGCAATGGATACGGATCGGGTATCTTCATCGCTGCCTGCGATTCGCACCAGGCGGGAAAAATCAATCCTGCCGCGGCATTCTTCGCGGACTGTCTGTTCTGTTTTATTATCAGCAATGAGAAAGTTCTCTATTGCAAAAGATCTGCCAAGACCTGGAGCCATATCCCACGCATACATGGCAGCTTCAATTATTATGGTTCCGGAACCGCAGAAAGGATCATAAAGCGGAAACTTGCGCTTCCAGCCGGACAACAGCAATATGGAAGCGGCTGTCGTCTCACGCAGCGGCGCTACTCCGCCTTCAGAGCGATAGCCTCTTTTAAATAAAGGCTCACCGCATAAATCCACAAGCAGCGAAACCATGTCTTTTTCGATATACACACGCACTTCCGCGGCCTTGCCGTCTTCGGGGAGCCGGTTCATTTTATATTTTCCGCAAAGCCTTTGCGCGGCAGCTTTGTGAACTACAGATTGAATGCTTGTTTCCGCTTTCAACTGAGAACGGTTTGTACGCACTTTTACAACTTTCAATCCCATGTTTTTAGGAACAAGCAGTTCCCAGGCAGCAGCGCCCGTTCCCTCAAACAGCTCGTCAAAATCAACAGCTTTAAAAAAACCAATTTCCAGCAGTATGCGATCAGCGGCCCGCAGTCCAATCAATGTCTGATACAGTCCCTTAATATCAGCTTTGAACCGTACTCTCCCGTAAAGAGATTCATCAACTTTCAGATCAAGTTTCCGCAATTCATTTGATACAATTTTTTCAGCGCCGACAGCGCAAAGCGCGACTGCGCTAACAATTTTATTCATTTCATCATTGTAACATGGAAATAAATATTTATTCAGATATTTCAGGTTTTCAAAATAGCAATATGAGATTTCATTCCATCAAATAACAAGACACTTAAATAAACGCAAAGTTGACATTACCCTATATGAATGATAATCTTGGCATTAGGTCCAGTAGCTCAGGGGATAGAGCGGCCGCCTCCTAAGCGGCAGGTCGGCCGTTCGATTCGGCCCTGGATCAATAGGTTAGTGATGGAACCCGGTTGGTTCCCTCACTAACCTGGAAGAAAACCGCGCTGCGGTTTTCTTCAGACTGGTAACAGCGAAAAATAACTGAAGTTTTTATTCGTATTCATCTATCTATATAACACTCGGTTCAGGTTCAAGAGGCTCTTACAGAACTCTAACTTATGTATCGCAGACCGTATAAAAACTCCGGTTCGACTCCCGACATTACAGGCAATGGAAAAATTTACTTGCTTCTAAGTGATTTTTAGATAATATATTTTACTTTAAGCGGCCGACGGGAGTCGAACCCGCGTCACGAGCTTGGGAAGCTCGGGTAATGCCGTTATACGACGGCCGCTGATGAAGAGACTACATTTTAACTGGAGACAGGATAGCTGTCAAGGCAGAGAAATACCTCACGCAAAAGCCGTTTTATGTCAGTAATGTAAACACAACTGATTTAATTAATGAAAAGCTCTATTTTCATTTATCGCTGAATCCCATATAATTCACTATTATGGCAAAATACCCTTTTGATACAATCGAACCTAAATGGCAAAAGTTTTGGAGTGATAACAAAACTTTTAAAACAACTGAAGATCCAACAGTTCCCAAAGACAAACGCAAATATGTGCTTGATATGTTTCCGTATCCGTCATCGCAGGGGATACATCTGGGACACCCCGAAGGTTATACGGCTACAGACATTTACTGCCGCTACCTTCGCATGAACAGTTACAATGTGCTGCACCCCATGGGCTTTGACGCTTTCGGTCTTCCCGCTGAAAATTACGCGATAAAAACCGGTACACATCCCGCTGTTACTACTGCGTCCAATATTGAGCGTTTTCGTTATCAGCTAAAGGCTTTGGGTTTTTCTTACGATTGGGATCGTGAGGTTGATACATCAACCGAAGATTACTACCGCTGGACGCAGTGGATATTTTTAAAACTTTTTGAAAAGGGTCTTGCCTACGAAGCTGAAAGCCCTATCAACTGGTGCCCGTCCTGCAAAACCGGCCTTGCCAATGAAGAGGTGAAGGACGGCTTATGCGAACGCTGCGGCGAGAAAGTTACGCGCAAACGTATACGCCAATGGATACTAAAAATCACTTCTTTCGCTGAACGCCTGTTAGCTGATCTTGATACTCTTGACTGGCCTGAACCTGTAAAACTTATGCAGCGCAACTGGATTGGCCGCAGCGAAGGCGCGAATGTTACCTTCAGGATAGACGGTCACTCTGACTCATTGGAAATCTACACAACGCGCCCCGACACTCTTTTCGGCGCGACATACATGGTACTCTCTCCCGAACATCCGTTAGTTGAAAAACTTACAACCGCGGAACAAAAACAAGCAGTAACCGCATACATCGAAAAAGCCGCGCGCAAGAGCGATCTTGAACGCACCGATCTTGCCAAGGAAAAAACCGGCGTTTTCTGCGGCGCCTACGCGGTTAACCTTGTCAACGATCAAAAGATTCCAATCTGGATAGCGGATTATGTTTTAATTTCTTACGGCACAGGCGCCATTATGGCAGTTCCCGCACATGATGAGAGGGATTTTGAGTTTGCATTAGCGTTTAACTTACCTATAGTTGAGGTAGTCTCTAAAGAAAGGGGAGTTGGGAGTCGGGAGTCGGGAGTCGGAGAGGAGAGCAATAATGATAGAAACTTTCAAGGATTTAATAGTTTGGCAGGAGGCGATGAATCTTGTCGAGATGGTTTATCTGGAAACGAAAAATTTTCCGAAAGAGGAAATGTACGGACTAACCAGTCAAATCAGGAGAGCTGCTGTATCGATTCCTGCCAACATTGCGGAGGGCAANGGGAGAAAAAGCCGGAAGGAATATCTNCGGTTTCTTTCGATAGCGAACGGTTCAATAAAGGAACTGGANACGCATCTATTGATAGCCGAACGNCTCAAAATGTTGACAAAGGAAACATCAGAGAAGCTGCAAATGCAATTNCAGAAAGTGGGACGTCTCCTAACCGCTCTGAGAAAGTCACTACACATTTAGTTCCCCACTCCCCACTCCCTACTCCCCATTCCCTATTCACCGGTGACGGC
>WQSN01000031.1 GCA_009787835.1 Treponema sp. | reverse complement strand
TATCCGGCTCATTTTTATAAAGTATTTAAAAAATTTTACAGGAAAACACCCGGCAGTCTACAAAAAGAAGATTAATATTTGACAATAAAACTGGCTATTAAATAATAATGCTTTATATCCTAACGGAGTTTATTCTTAACACAGTTAATTACCTGATTTGTTATGACAGGTAAAATAATACTGTGGAGGTATTTTGAAATGAAAAGATTTTTATCACTGGCTGTTGGCCTTTGCATTGTATTCATACTTGCCAATTGCACCCGGGTAAACTCTGGTTCCGGAAGATCCGCTCAGCCGTCAGGGCAGAGGGTTGTCGAATTGAATATCATGATGAGTTTCCCGCAATATATGGATCAGTGGGAAGCGTATTGCCGCCGGTTTGAAGCGAAAATGCTTGCCGAGGAGAACATTTCATTAAAAATCAATCTTGAGATGCCCAGCTCTGATCTGTACGACAGCGTCTTACAGGCGAGGCTGACAGGAGATGATGCGCCTGATCTTTATACCTTGCATTGCAATAATATCGGCGCGTATACTGCCGCGGGGAATCTGACTGATTTATCCGGCGAGCCCCTGGCCGCCAAGATTTTTGACAATGTAAAAAGCACTGTATCTGTAAACGGCAAACTGATGGCTGTACCAATCGAAAGTATGGCATGGGGAGTCCTGTACAATAAGTCAATTTTCACAAGTGCGGGCATAAACCCGCCTGATACGCTGGATGAACTGAGAAATGTTTGTTCCGTACTTAAGCAAAGAGGCTATGTACCGTTCATGCTTGCATTTCAGGAACAATGGGTGCCGCAGCTGATGACAGCGCTTTCACTTGGCGGTAAGGTCACAGGTGATGTTCCTGATTGGGTTGATCGTATGTATAAAGATCAGGGTTCATATAATGAAATGCGTGATATTTTTAGCATTATTAGACTGATAATGGAAAACGGTACTTCGCGCGCAATGGAACGTGGTTCTGAGACGGGAGCAGCGGAATTTGCGAATGGCGCGGCAGCGATGTTTGTTCAGGGAACATGGGCGGCGAATACCATAATGACTGTGAATCCGAATATGCAGCTCGGTGTACTGCCGCTGCCTGTTAATAATAATTCCAAATGTACTCTTATTAATCTTGCCACTTCCACTATTTTGGGTGTACACCCTGGCAGTAAAGAGAAGAATCTGTCTTTAAAATTTGCCAATTTTGTAATGGATGACAGCGCATCATCTTCCCTGTTTCAGGCGTGCGGTTTCAATCCTGTAGCGTCCTGCCATAATTATGAGGTATCCAGCTGGGTAAGAGACGCCTACAGGTATGTCGAAGCTGGCAGAGCTTATCAGGACCTTGTACTGCCAAATGCCGTAACCGATGAACAGGGAAAACTGCTGCAGGAATTATATGTCGGAAGTGTGACAATCGATCAGATGATAGAAAGACTGGACAGGGTATACCAGAATTACAACAGGCTGTGGAATTGAGTTACATTCCTTCCAAAGAATGTGATTCCTCAGGTTTTATCCCAGGCTGGTTTGCGTCATTAATGTTTTTTCTTTTCTTTACGCATTCGCTAAGAAGGAACTCTATCTGCCCGTTAATTGAGCGGAAATCATTCTCAGCCCAGGCGGCGAGTTCCATCCATAGCGAATTTGATAATCGCAGTAAAACCTGTTTTTTTGCGCCGGTGCTTGCAGCGAAGCTTTCAGTACTGATACCGGCGCCGTCTTTTTCCTGCATTTCAGTATAATGAACCGCTGTTTACTACAGGCTGAGCGTCCCTGTTGCCGCATAATACAACAAGAAGATTGCTAACCATCGCGGCTTTCCTTTCTTCATCAAGTTTGATTAAATTGTTATCGTTGAATTTTGACAGGGCCATTTCTACCATGCCGACAGCTCCGTCTACTATCATTTTTCTTGCGTCAATAACCGCCGAAGCCTGCTGTCTTTGCAGCATCGCAGAGGCGATTTCCGGGGCATAGGAAAGATTGGTAATCGTAGCTTCTATTATTTCAAGACCGGCAATATTGGTCTTTAACTGAATCTCATCCCTCAGTTTCGCTGAAATTTCCTGGGAGCTGCCGCGAAGGGTCTTTTCATCGTCGCCTGAAACATCGTAAGGATACATTCGCACGATGTTGCGTAACGCCGAATCGCACTGAATTGACAAATATTCCTTGAAATTATCAACATTAAATACAGCCTTTGCGGTATTCACAACTTTCCATATAACAATTATCCCGATTATAATCGGATTGCCGAGCTGGTCATTGATTTTTTGTTTGTCATTGTTAAATGTCATGGATTTGAGCGAAATTTTCTTCGATTGCGTGTTAATACTGATATTTACTCCGGGCTGCGCTGCCGTTTCAGCCTCAAACGCTCCCGATGTTGAATTTTTTGCGGGCGGGTTAAATGCAGATACAAACGGATTTACCAGGAAAAACCCCGGCCCTTTCAATGTTCCGTAATATTTTCCGAAAAGCGTGAAAACATACGCCTCATTTGGCTTTAGCACCTTCAGACCGGCAATCAGCACATACGAAAAAGCGTGTACAATAGATGATACAATCGATAGCCATAATATCTCGGCAAAAATACTCCATAAACATACCCCTAAAGTCGCAAGTAAAATAAACAGGGTAAACATCAAACCGCCAAGGCCGTTCCCGGCGAAAGACGGCGCTTTTTTTTCTTCCCAAACCAGGTTCCTGTCATTGTTTTCCATTTTTATTATCTCCTTCCATTATCTAAGATTTCATTAATATTCCATGATATTAATATGATATCATATTAATATACGAATTATTTTTTGTCAAGAGGAAAAAATCTTTCTTTTAATAGTGATACTTGAAAATTATTAAATATCCTGTGGGTTATGTTTAAATCAAATAACAGGTGTGTCACTTGATATAGCCCCTTCTTTCCTGTATATGTTATTAATGGCGATTAAACGTATAGGTATTTTAACAGCAGGCGGCGATTGTCCGGGTTTGAATGCAGCAATTCGCGCGGTTTGCCGGGCTGCTTCTGACCGGTATGGAATGAAAATAATCGGTATCGCAAATGGTTTTAGGGGTCTGATTTCTGAAGATGCAAAAGTGCTTAAACCTGAGGACTTTTCCGGTATCCTTACGCGGGGCGGCACCATACTTGGTTCAAGCAGAGAAAAACCTTTTGGCAGTGACGATAAGGACGAAGTTGCAAGCGAAAAAGTTTCCGCAATAATGGATACTTATTCTAATTTAAAACTTGATTGCCTTGTAGCGCTGGGAGGTAACGGAACAAATACAACATGTTCCAAACTTGCCCGCGAAGGTCTTAATGTAATCGGTCTGCCAAAAACAATTGATAATGATATTGTCGGCACAGACAGGACATTTGGTTTTCATTCAGCTTTATCTATAGCCACGGAAGCCATTGACAGGCTTCATTCCACCGCGCAGAGCCACAGCCGTGTTATCGTTATCGAGTTAATGGGACATAAAGCCGGCTGGCTTGCATTGTATGCGGGAGTTGCAGGCGGCGGAGATGTTATTCTAATTCCGGAGATTCCTTACGATATAAATGTAATTGCCAGCCACCTGGAAAAACGCGCTAAATCGGGAAAGACTTTTTCAATCGTGGTCGCCGCAGAAGGCGCCATGTCAATAACTGAAATGCAGATGGATAAAAAAGACCGGAAAAAATACCGCCTCGAAAACGGTCCGTCCGCCGCTTACCGTATAGCGGCTGAAATTAACGCGAAAACTGGTATGGAAACGCGCGCCACTGTTTTGGGGTATATGCAGCGCGGCGGAATTCCAAGCGCTTCCGACCGTGTTCTCGCTACCAGCCTTGGCACTGCCGCAGCGGATCTGCTCGCAAACGGAAGATTCGGCCGTATGGTCGCCCTAATCGGCAATGACATTGGTTCCGTTGAACTAACCGTTCCCGAAGGCAAGGTAAAAAATGTGCCTGCAAACCACTACATGATCGATACCGCCAGAGCTGTCGGAACATGTATGGGCGTCTGAAACATAAAACATAATGCTTGGTCCTGCTGTAAACGCTTTAGCCATTATTTTCTTTTCATTAATCGGGACATTTCTTGTAAGGAGAATCCCCGATAGGTTTGAGGAAATTGTAAAAAAAGCTGCGGGGCTGGCTGTTCTGTATTTGGGAATTCGCGGAGCTTTTGACAATGAAAATATACTTCTGTTAATTTTAAGCCTGGTTTTTGGAGCCGTTATCGGCGAACTAATCAACATTGACAAATGGATGAACGCTCTTGGGATGTGGGTGGAAAAAAAACTGGGAATGGAAAGCCCGTCCGCGAACGGCGTCAGTGAAAACAAGCGGAGTTTTTCCAAAGGTTTTGTTACAGCCAGCATTCTTTTCTGCATCGGTTCAATGGCGATTGTCGGATCCATGCAGAGCGGTCTTCAGGGAAACCATGAAATTCTTTTTGCTAAATCCGTTCTGGACGGAATAATGTCTCTTGTTTTCAGCGCTTCAATGGGTATTGGCGTCGCTTTTTCCGCGCTCCCGGTTTTTTTATTCGAAGGCGGTATTGTTCTCGCTTCAATGTTAATCAGCGATTACCTGACAGCGGAAATTATCCGCGAAATGTCAGCGGTTGGCAGTATTTTAATTGCTGCTATCGGCCTTAATTTCCTGGGCATTAAAGAAATAAAAGTAGCAAACTTTATCCCCGCCATTTTTATACCATTAATTTATTTTTCAGTAATGAGTTTCATGTAACGCCGGGATGCTGTTACTTTAATCCCTGCTTCAATCTGAACGAAGGGCAGTTTGCGCCTGTGGCGCGGAATACTTCCTGAGATGGCAGATTGGTGCATTTTATCGAGAAGATGTCGCAGGCGCGCGGATACATTGAGTCCCAGGTAACTCTGAAATAAGCGCATTTTAAACAGTTTGGCGGCCGTACAGGAGGATTTGCTCCGTCAAAAAACGCATCACCCATAACTAATTAAAAATATACTCCATTGATGTAAAATTGTCAGTCTTGGATTCAGGGTTACCTGACGCCTTCCCTGATCTGTCAATAATCCCCGTAAAATTGCCGATAATGAAGCGGAACCTCCGCCGGAACCAATGGTTCGCCATGCGGAGATTTCTCCGGGAGGAATACGCGCTTTGCAGATAATAAATAGTTATATAAATAATTATAAACATAAACTCTCAAATGATTATTGTTTCAGATTCCGTATCATTGTCATTGGACTTGCGGTATTTCTCGGCGTCTGCGGCATATTACTGATATTTTCCATGTTATCCGCCCTGTTCGGGATAGGTTCCTTTCCGGACGCGGCAGGTAATTTTTTCGCCCGTTCTTTTGGGATACTTTCGCTTTTGATTCCGGCGTATCTGTTTTACGCCGCAATCATTCTGGCGGATCCAAAGTGGCGGCCGCAGCGTATCTTTATTTTAAGCTTATGTATTTTTCCGTTCATGACTCTTGCCATTGGTTACGCCTTTACCCGCGATTTTGAGTTCCGTTCCGCGCAATACGCGCTTCTGGATTTTCTGGGAAAAACCGGTTTTAGTTTTATTATTATTTCTCTTACCGTTATGGAAGCGCTTGTTCTGCAGATTTTAAAGAACAGGCTTTTCCGCAATGAAGATCAGAATACCGGCAGTTATCCGCACTCGCCGCGCGGTTTCCGGAACAATGGCGTTTCCGGTGTAAAGCTGCTTCCGCCTCCTATGGAATTGCAGCAGGAACGGACAGAAACCCGGCCCGCCGCAGAGAAAAATGACATAATTTTAATTGAACCCGCAAAAGATGACAGCGCGTTAGCTGAAACAGACAGTCCGCCTGTTTCAGAGAGGGTAAAGCCTGATAACACCCTGTATAATGATGAAGCCGGTATTTCGCGGGCGCTCGCGGAAGCCGAAGCGTTAGCTGCAATTCACGGCGAGCAGATGCGCAGAAAACATTCTAATGCAGGAAGTTCCCGCTCCAAAAAATACATGGTTCCCGTTTATATACTGAACGAATATCCCGACGGCGAATACTGGATAATCGATCAGGCAACGCGGGACGCCGCGATGGCGTTAAAGGAAACGCTGGAAGAATTCAAAATACAGGCGGAAGTAACAGGCATTAAAAAAGGGCCGGTTATTACAATGTTCGAGATTCTTCCCGCGCCAGGAGTAAAACTTTCCAGAATAACAAGCCTTCAGGACAATATCGCCCTGCGCCTGGCGGCTTCTTCCGTGCGCATTGTAGCTCCCATACCCGGAAAACACGCGGTAGGCATTGAAGTTCCCAATGTTAAGCGAAACATTGTCTCATTCAGGGAAATTATCGAAGGGGAACTGCGCCGCGAAGGCAAACACATGGAGATTCCCGTTGTAATGGGAAAAGATATAACAGGGGAAGCGCAGACTGTCGACCTTGTCCAGATGCCTCATCTTTTAATAGCCGGCGCGACAGGTTCGGGGAAATCGGTGTGCGTTAATTCAATGATCCTCTCTATACTTTACCAGCTTCATCCGGCGGACTGCAGGCTGCTCCTGATCGATCCTAAAATAGTGGAATTAAAACTGTACAATGACATTCCACATCTGCTGACGCCCGTTATTACAGAACCAAAAAAAGCGTTTCAGGCCCTTCAGTACTGTATCTATGAAATGGAAAGGCGTTATGCCTGTCTTGATTCCATGGGTGTACGCGACATCCGCAGTTACAATAAACGCATAAAGGAAAAAAATATCGCGCAGGAACATCTGCCGTACATTGTTGTTGTAATTGACGAATTCGCGGATCTTATGACAACAACAGGCAAGGAACTTGAATCAACTGTCGCCCGTCTTGCCGCGATGAGCCGCGCAGTAGGTATCCACCTTGTGCTTGCGACCCAGCGCCCTTCGATAGATGTTATAACAGGTTTAATAAAAGCTAATATCCCAAGCCGTATCGCGTTTATGGTAGCGAGCAAGACAGACAGCCGCATCATTATCGACATGGTCGGCGCGGAAAAACTGCTGGGCAAGGGCGATATGCTGTATTCCGGCGTTGTGGATCCTTTCCCGATACGAATGCAGGGCGCTTTTATTTCCGAGGAAGAAGTTGAAGCCGTTGTCGCCCATGTAAAAACTTTCGGAGAGCCTGAATACATTGACGATGAAATCTTCATTGAGGAAGAAGACGATGAATCCAGCGTTTCCCTTTTTACAGACGGCGATGATCCTTTATACGAAAAAGCGCTTGAAATTGTCATGCAGCAGGGCAAAGCCAGCGCGAGTTACATTCAGCGAAGACTGAAAATAGGTTTTAACCGCGCCGCCAGGCTGGTAGACGAAATGGAGCATAACGGAATAGTCGGCCCCGCCCAGGGAAGCAAACCGCGTGAGTTACTGCGCGGGATTGGCGTGTAAAATTCGTTCGCTAAACTGCGCTTAATTTATTTTGTTGCCTCATAAATCACAGACGGATTATTAACGGCGTACTGCAGCACATCGGACATAATGCTGGTGTAACCGCTTCCCATTGTTTTATAGCTTTCCAAAACGTCCGGGGTTACGCGGATCGTTATGGATTGCTTTTTTTTCCGCCGGTTGCGTTCCGCGGCCAATTGCGCAAATTCCTGTAAGGCTTCCGGTGAAGAAGGAGGGCAATCCTCCGTATAATTAATAGGCTGCCGTGCGATTTTTTGCAATCGTTTAACAACTTCTTCAGGCGGTTTTTGTCCAACCTTTACCGTTGATTTTATAATACCCATTATAACTTCTCCTCTCTGATTTATTAGCCGGACGCGCTGTAATAATGCGTTTATTTTCTCCGCTCCGGATCGGTAAATACATATTGGGCGTCTTCAAAACCTAAACCGTTATGATCCCGCTTGTTTTTTTCGTTTTTCTCCTCGTCCCATTCAATACCGATCAGCATCATATAAGAAATGTAGTGCATTATGCACTACACATCAAGAGAACGAAAAGTTATTTTTCAATTTTTCCGGATATCCTGTAATCCCTTGTACTGTGTGATTAGTTTATTACATAAAGTCTGTCCATAAGTTGTTTTATGGACAGACTGTCTTAATTGAAGAAATTATGGTCTGGAAATAGCATTATTAATGGTATACGCTACTGCAAATGTACCTTTGGATTCGATAGTTTCCCAATCATAAGCAAAAACTTCAATAATGACTTTCCCGTTTCTTGGTACGCTGATTTGAACTGGAGTATCCCAGCAATCATCGCCTTCACCTATAATAGTCTCATAACTATATTCATCTAAAAAAACATTAATGAGAACATCCAATGTTTTAGTACTATTCCCTTCGTATTCATCATTTAACCAGATAAAATACAAGGATCCTGGCACAGCATCAAATGAATAAAAAACACTGCCATAAATATGTTCTTCGCTATCATAAATAGCTTGAGTAATTGCTCCATTAGCCCATGTATTTGCAATTAACGGGAAAGGGTTATTTAAAGAGCCATCTGCGGTAGTTGTTTGCCCCTCAACCTCACTTGATAGTGCGCCGTTATAATCATCGTTACAGGCTCTTACCCTATAACAATACCTATAACCTTCCTGCAACCCATTGTGAGTATATGTAATAGGATTGGAAACAATACCTGTTATAGTATGTAACGGAGTACTTCCATAATCACCATTTATAGGTCTGTAAAATATTTCGTATTTAGTGGCCTTTTCAATCGGGGACCAGCTAATTGTAATACTGGTTGATGCTTCTGATGCTACGGATACTACCGGTATTCCAGGAACCGGCATTTTTGTTTTTGCCCAGGCCAATAATGATTCATCGCTGGTACCATAGTCATTCTGAGACACTATTGAATAATAATATGTTGTATCTGACAATAATGATGAATCTATAAATGATGTGCCTGTAGCTGTGCCAGCCGTTACAGATGTACCATCTGCTGAGATCATTCTGCGTTGTATAATATAACTAGTGGCGTTTGGAACATCATACCAGCTTATGGTAATACTATTGCTGGATGTCGCATTCGCGGTTACACCCAGGGGAGCATCAGGCTTTAATTCTCCTTCGCTCCATCTGTAGTATCTGACTTCATAAATGCCGGTTGAGTTAACATCAAAACCTTCAATAATAATATCCACATTACCGGAAGTAGTATTAACATAAGCGGAAGCGGAAGTGCTTGAAGCGTCTGTTCTGAATTTTATATCGGTATTACTTGAACCTATGAAATCGAGCGTCTCACCGTATTTTTTTGCTCTTATTCTGGCATTAACAGGTGTTTCACTGCTGTTGTTTGCCAGATAATCAGTAAACCTGGAGCTGGCAATATCATAATGATCACTGTCGATTAGGTAAATATCATAATTGAATCCAGGCGGCGCGTAAAAACGATATGTATGTACTTCTCCCGGGAACAAATAATCGGAATGTAATATATCTTTGCGCATATTTTTAATTACATTTCCGCTGGCTTCTGTGACTTCCAATGAAAAGTTGCTGATTGTCGCGCGTATCGCTCCGGGTAAAATAGCGGCGTCATTTACAGGAACATTATTGAAAAGATCTATAAAAATCTGACCGCTTGTCAGGTCAATATCTTTTTTGGTTAACAGGTAAAAAACCGCGTTTAATGTACCGGAATTGAAATCGATTTCCTCATTAACAGGCCAGGATACCGCTAAATTCTCTCTGGCGTTATTGCTGTCATAACGCCAAAACATAACGCTCAGTTTGCTTACAGGCGCGCTTATGCTGCCTGTAACAGTTAGCTTATAACGTTTATTATTTTCAAGACCTAATGGACGAAAATCGGATAACTTTAAACCATTACCGGAATTCCAGTTTGTTTTTAAACTGTTAACCCGCAGATGAAGTTTATTGTCGGATCTGTTATAATAATAGGATTCGCTGTCACTGCCAAAACCCGCGTTATCACGAAATGTTTCAATATTGCCTTCCAACGCGCATGTTGTTAATATCAATACCGCGGAAAAAATCATTAATGTCTTTAATAAATTATTTTTTATTTTGTTCATTTTTATTCTCCTATTTTTGTTTGAACCTGTAAACATAACCTACAGAAACTTTATGGTTTATGCCTTTAAAAAAGTTCATAAAGTCTGTCCGCATTGTGTATGAAACATCTAAAAAGTCAAATAAATTGGCGCCTGCTATCACATCCAAAGCGAAAATATTGGCTTCTGCGATTCCGTCATTAAACTCGTATTTGGAGTACATATAACCAGCGCCGGCTCCTATATACAAGCCGCCTGAATTTTTAAACGGCAGGAAGAAATTAAGATGTATAAAAGGATATAGTGAAAAATAACTGTCAATATTTAATCCATAGGAATTTAGATAATCGCTGTCTTCCTTGTTATTACTGCCATGAAAAAAACCGACATCCATACCGGCTTCTATAAAGAAATTGTCAAATGGCGAGAAAGTTCCGCGTACAGTTCCTATTAAGAATGGAGCGTAAAACGTAGAACCAACTGAAGCGCCTACAGTGTGTAAACGGGCTGTTTTGGATGGCTCTATTCTGACATTATTCCACCATTTGTCCATTACCCTTTGAGCTTTCTCTATATCGACAACCCTGATATTTATATTGAATAATTCGCCATTTGATTCAATAGAACCAATAATGATTAACTGCGCGCCAAGCTGCTTACCTATGGAGGTAGCTGTCGCGTCACTCACATTGCCGGTCATTTGGTAATTTTGCTCACTTTCAATTGCTTTTAGAACTTTCTCATCCCGTTCCACAATGGCAAGATGTCTTTGGCTTACCAGTAATGAAGAAAGTTCTCTCGTTACAGCCTCATTTTCTATAAAAATTAATGCTCTGGAATCCTTGATAAAATGTTCTTTAATTTCTGCGGCACATTCACTTAGCGCTTTATTCAAGGTAATAAAGGTCTGAGAGAAAATGTACGCCGGAACCATGGACAAAATTACAATAATTAGCGCTTTTTTCATATTAATATCTCCATAAAAAATACCTCATAAAAAGAATAAAAATTCAGCAAATATATGAATATCATAGTAAAAAATTTTTATTTTGTCAATATTGAATAAAATTTCTACAATATTCTTGACTAAAATTAAATTTTTGCTGTATAATGATTCTAAAGGATCTGTCCGATCTTTATTTTATCACTTGGGTACTCTTTATTGAGTGACTATTTTAACATAAGATCAAGGAGTTGTTATGTTTAAGAAGATGTTATTTGTTTGGCTCATTATTATTGCAATGATTTTTGCAGCTTGCCCTACTGGTTCAGGTACTGATGATGATGATGATGATGGTACTGGTACTGTTCTTCCACCGCCACCACCACCGCCACCGCAAAATACTATATATAGCTCTCAATTACTGGGTGAATGGATTAGAATGGACACCGGAGAACGCTGGTATATAAATGGAAATTCAATAGAAGTTACGTCTGAAAATAATCCCAATCCGCAAATACTGAACAACAGTAGTGTAACACTATATAAAACATCGGATCAGGTAATTAGGGTTAAACAAGGGGGAAATAATATACCGCAGGAACCGGCATTACCTACGGATTATTTTTTATTCGCGTCAAGGACTGCCAATGCCGGGTTTAATATGAGAGTTGTATATATTGACAATGACAATCCCAATCCCAGTACAAATTTCAGCCGTAATGCCGGTGAAGAAACGATGCGCGTAAGGGTTACGAATCCCAAACAACCTTTATCACAGCCGGTTGAGGTTGAGATTAATGAAAATGGCGAAATTGAAGTAGAGAACCAAATCCCGGGTGACCCGCTGGAGGTAGTTCCTACAGCTACAAACTGGAGTAATGTAAAAATCGCTTTACCTTCGTCATGGGGAAACGGTATGGACATGGGTATTATTCCGCTTACTACAGGAGTTAATATTAAGACATCAATCCGCCTCGCAAACAGCAATAACTCCAAAAGTATTGATGATCTAATCGCGGATAATTCACCTGTAGCGTATACAATAGAAGTAGAAAATATTGGTACAGGTTATGTAACGGGTGCAAGTTATTTTATAACCTGGGATGAGGCCGATTTCAGCCTTGTTTCCGGACAAACTCAGGCAAGGCTGGACACAATGACACCTGGAGAAAAGAGACAGATTCAACTGACATTGCGCTCAAAACGTCTTGCTGATGGCGAAGGGTTTAAAAATAAGTTGATAAATATCCGTATTGTAAGTTATGATACACAAACCTTTAGGACAAAAACATGGGATGATACAGTATCCATAGGTTTTTACAATATCGCAGTACCATTTGTTTTCCGGTCTGATAAGGAGGTTCAGGGGGTAATACGCACACCAAGAAATAAAACCCACTATTTTAAAACAGAGCCAGGTAACGACGGCAATTACTTCTATACTGTATCTTTACCATGGTCAAATGATAATTTCATTATTACATTCCTTGGCGCGTCTGTAGAAGCCAGAACGGAAGCTGTATATTCACTGGGTATTAACGCAATTCCGTCAACTAACTGGGATTCGTTGTTAGGTGAAAATATGTTTATTAATGAACCGGGTAATAACGTTGAATCCACCGCTACAGAATTGAATTTAACAAGCAACACATTTATGGGTTATTTACATGATAATGATATAGATTACTACCGGGTTAATTTAGGAAATACGCCTCCAACTCATGTAATAGATGATCCAATTATTACAGGTGTTCAAAATGGTACTGTTAGCCTGACATTAAATTTCAACCAGATTTCAGATGTGGAAGCAACTTTTAACGGAGTTACCGGGTATTCTGAACTAAAATCTGATAATAGAGGCAATTCTTATTATGAATATTATCTTATTGGACCGACAATTTATCGCACTAGCAGCAGTTCTAATCCGGCTTCGGCAACAATTACACTACAAGACACCAGCCAATATTCATCTGTAAGCTGGCAGGTAGATAATATTTCAAGTACCATTATCAATAGTTCAGGTAACAATATTGTACCTTCATTTACCCTGAATTCGTCTAATACCGCTTATAATCAAGTTGGCAGCCACTTTTTAACTTTAATGGTAGTAAAGGCTGGTATTCCATACAGCAGAACCATTATTTTCAATGTTGAATAACAGGAGTCGTATTATGAATAAAAAATATAAAAGATTTAATGGTATTACATTTCTTATTGCAGCGTTTGCTATTCTGGCATTAACAATAGGGTGTACAGATCCTGTTGAACAATCACAGCCTGATACAGGTGAAAACGGATATTTGACAATAAGTATTGATGGAGCCGGAAGAACAATACTGCCAATAAATGCAAATCTTAGCGCGAGTTCATATACATTGGTATTATCCGCGCCTTTCAAGGATTCAAGAACAGAAACCTGGAATGGAAGCGGTTCAAAGCAGGTATCATTGTCTCCCGGGACCTGGAGTTTAGTTATTACCGGAAAAAATAATAATAACGATACTATAGTACGCGGAAGCAGAGATTTAATAGTTATTACACCGGGTCAGACAACAACTGAAACCATACTACTGCAGCCAGTTGTTGATATGGAGGGAACAGGAACCTTTACCTGGAATATTGATTACCCAAGCGGTGTGACTGGCGCATATATGATTATTACTCCATTGGATTCTGAATTTCAATTGGATTCTGAAAATCAATCGACGTATTGTTTTACGGGATATGATAATTGGGATGTCAATCGAGTTAGTAAAAGTAACAATAATAGTCCTTTAGAATTGCAATCAGGTTATTATAAAGTTGAATTTTTTATTACCGGCTCTGATGAAAATAGTGTATCACATAATATAGGCAGGGTAGATTATCTGCATATATATCCAAGTCTGGACAGTTATTTCGGTTATAATTTTACATTCGGCCCCACTAATTATATTATTTCCTATAATTTGAATGGAGGTTCAGGAACACAGCCTTCCTCGCAAACAGTGAGGGAGGGAAACAGTGTAACTCTTGCAAGTGGAAGCGGATTATCAAGAACTGAGTATGCCTTTGGCGGCTGGAATACCAATGCAGCCGGTACAGGAACAAATTATAACGCCAGTTCGACATTTTTCCCGACAGGTAGTATAACTCTTTATGCTAAATGGATTCAAGGCGTCATTTTTAGTGAAAATTTTGAAAGCACAAATTCATTTACCCTGGTAAATGGCTCGCAAACAAATAAATGGTATGTTGGAACAAGTACTTATTACGGCGGCAGTAGATCTGCTTATATTTCCAGCGACAGTTCAACTTATGGATACAACAATGGATCATCAAGTACTGTACACATGTACAAGGATGTGCAATTCCCGCAGTCAAGCTCACCATATACGCTCACTTTCTATTGGAGAGGAACTGCTGAAAGCGGTTACGATTTCTTAACTGTACACCTTGTTGATACATCAACAACAATCAGCGCAGGCACTACTCCTTCCGGCTCATTTGGAACTAATTATGTAGGGAATAGTAACTGGACTCAGGCAACCATAAGCATTCCAGCGTCAAATTCCGGAACCACAAAACGGCTGGTATTTACATGGAGAAACGATAGTTCCGTAGGTTCTCAACCAATTGCAGTAGATAATATCGAATTGAGGTTAAATAATTAAGACTTAAAGCAGAGGCATTAAGAAGTAATAAAGTCCGTCTGTAATGTAAATTATGGATGGATTTTTTTTATCATAATAAAATCGCTGATATTAAATATAAAAACATTTTAATGGTGTAAACTCTTCCTTTCATTACAAATACATTATATACTTTACTCTGAGGTTAAAATGAAATCATGGTGGAAAGACAGTATTGTCTATCAAATATATCCCCGCAGTTTTCAGGATTCAAATGGTGACGGAATAGGCGATATTCCGGGAATCATTTCACGATTGGATGAAATTAAGGACCTTGGGGCGCAGATTATTTGGCTTTCACCCGTGTATAAATCTCCTGACGCGGATAATGGTTACGATATCAGCGATTATTACTCCATAAACCCAAAATTCGGGACTATGGCCGACATGGACAGACTTTTTAAGGAGGCGGCAAAAAGAGACATAAAAATTATTATGGATTTGGTAATAAACCATACATCGGATGAGCATGAATGGTTCCAGAAAAGCCGCGATCCATCAAGTCCTTACCGCGATTACTATATCTGGAGACCAGGTAAAAACAAACGCAGGCAAGGCCGCGCCAAACTTCCAAATAACTGGACTGGTTTTTTTATGGATAAGGCATGGGAGTACGATGAAAAAAGCGGTGAATATTATCTTCATCTTTTTGACAAAAAACAGCCCGATCTGAATTATAAAAACCCAAAAGTAATTGAAGAAGTTAAAAATATTCTTCGCTTCTGGCTGGATAAGGGGGCCGCCGGTTTTCGCTGCGATGTGATCAATGTTCTTTACAAGACAAGCCTGGAAAACGGCAAAAACAGTCTGGCTGTCCGGGGAATTGAACATTATAAATCGCAGGAAGGAAATCATGAAATATTGCGTGAAATTCACAGCGACGTGCTTGCCAGATATGATTGTTTTACGGTAGGTGAAACTGTCATGGTCGATCTTAAAGAAGCGAAACTTCTTTGCGATGAAAACCGTAGGGAACTCGATATGCTCTTTTATTTTGATCATCTTGAGATTGACCGCCGCATTGCCCAGTTTATTCCTAAAAAATTCCGCGCTGACAAATTAATGGAAGTAATAACAAAATGGCAGATTGGCCTTGACTGGAACGCCCTGTACCTTGAAAATCACGACCAGGCTCGAATCGTTTCTCATTTCGGCGCTGCGGAAAAAGATCGCTCCTTTGGCAATAAGCTGCCTGCTGACAGCAAGCCCGGTAAATACTGGCAGCAGAGCGCGAAAGTGCTTGCCCTTTTTGAACTGACTCTGCGCGGCACTCCGTTTATTTACCAGGGACAGGAAATCGGCATGACCAATTTCGATTTTAAAAGCCTTGATGAACTGGACGATGTTGTCAGCCACGGATTAAACAAATTGTTAAAAAAAATGTGCATCCCCGGCTTTCTGCGCTGGAAGTGGATCAAAACAAGTTCGCGTGATAACGCGCGCACGCCCATGCAATGGGATGACAGCGAATACTCAGGTTTCAGTAACGCTAAACCCTGGCTTGGCGTTAACGGTAATTATAAATATATTAATTACGCCGCGCAAAAAAACGCTCCGGATTCAATTTTAAATTTCTATAAAACACTTATCGCATTGCGCAAGAACAGTGATTGTCTTATTTACGGTAAGTTCCTGCCGGTTTACGCTGATACCCGCCTTATAATCTACCAGCGTAAATATGAAAATAAAACGTATACTGTCGCATTAAATTTTTCATCCCGCACTGTTAAAGTGCCGCTAAAACATGTTGATCTGTTAACAAGACCGCTTGTGGTTTCCACTCTGGGCAGGACAGAGTGCGAAGACACTTTACTTCCCTGGGAAGGAGTACTGGTACATTGATTGCGTACAAGCTTACTTCTAAATTTTAAAACCCAGGTCTATCATTGCTTTTTTTAGAACTGCTTCGCTTGCCTGTGATAGTTTTCCCATTGGCAGCCGCGCGGGACCTGCCGGTAATTTTACCCAGGACAGAGCCTGTTTGATGGGGACAGGATTGGTTTCCACAAATGCCGCTTTGATAAACGGAAGCAGTTCGTAATGAAAGGCGCGCGCCTGTTCATATTTTCCTGTTAGCGCAGCCAGGGTAAGCGCTTTAACCTTGGCGGGTAACAGGTTGGAAATTACAGATATTACTCCGTCTCCGCCCAATGCTGTCAGCGGAAACGCAAGCGCGTCATCGCCTGAAAGAACGAAGAATTTATTACCTGTGTTCATGCGCGGTATTGCGATTTCCCTTATTACATCCGCCATTTGATTAATATCGCCTGATGCTTCCTTTACGCCAACGATGCCGGGGATTTTCGCGATTTCTTTCATGAGAGGTGTGGGGATATTTCTGCCCGTGCGTGAGGCGATATTGTAAACGATGATGGGAATGCCGGCTTTGGCGGCAGCTTCAAAGTGGCGTATAAGGCCGTCGTCATTTGGTTTGTTATAGTATGGAGTTACAACCAGAGCGGCGTCAGCGCCGAATTTTTTTGCGCGTTCTGTGTACATGACCATGTGTCTTGTGTCATTGGAACCCGCGCCAACTATTACAGGTATTTTTCCGTTAGCTGTTTTAACCGCTATTTCTATCAGTTTTTCCTCTTCGTCTTCATCGAGGGTCGGATTTTCGCCTGTTGTTCCTAGAGGAACAATACCGTCGATGCCTTCTGTTATCTGAAATTCGATCAGTCTGCGGAAACCGTCATAGTCAATTTCTCCAGATTCTGTCATTGGCGTTATAAGCGCCGTATATGCGCCCTTAAACCCGGTCATATATACTCCTGTTATACCGAATAAGAAATAAACTTTCCGGTATAGATTAAATTTTTAAAATATCTTTTAACATTTGATCAATAGTGAAAACACCGTGTCTTTTCTGCGACACAAGCCACTGTGCAGCCTGTATGGCTCCGAATGCAAAACCTTCGCGGCTGCGGGCGGTGTGGGTAATTTCTATTGTATCCGCAGGCGAGTCAAAAAACAAGCTGTGTTGTCCCGGAATGCTGCCCATCCGCAGGCTTGGAAAGTGAATCTCGTCCGCTTCCGGCTTACGGTCAAGAGTATCCCATACTATTTCATTTTTCCTGTCAATTCTGGAAAGCGCGCCTTCGGCTAAAATTTTTGCTGTTCCTGAAGGGCTGTCCAGTTTTTTATTGTGATGGACTTCAAAACCGCCAATGTCGTATTCGGGGAAATTGTTTGCAAGTTCTGCCGCATACCACGCGATACGGTAAAAAAGATTCACCCCGATAGAAAAATTGGATGCCCAAAGAAGAGAGCTTCCGGCGGTTTGCACTTCCCTGGTTACTTCTTCCATTCGATCAAACCAGCCTGTTGTTCCTGTTACTGCCGGAATTTTTCTGCGCGCAAGATCCATGATATTTGCGGCGGCGGTAGCGGGCTGAGTAAATTCAATCGCGGCATCGGCGGTGTTCAGCGCAGCCTGCGCGATTGTTTCGCTGATTTGCGTTCCTGCGGAAGTTTTTTTTACAAAAGGATCTACAATCGCGGCGATTGTATGTCCCTGAGCGAGTGCGATTTGCTCTATCATCTTTCCCATTTTACCGTAACCAATAATTGCTATTTTCATTATTTCTCCTTCCGGCGTTTTTTTTCGTTATGTTAATTTTATTGAATACAGTGCGCCGTATTATTTAAATCCATTTCTTAACGCTGCTAAACTGTGTTTTACTGAGCGTCAAAAAAATCCATGTGCAGGGCTTTGACAACTTCATCAGCTTCGGTATCGTTCACGATAAAACTGATGTTTACCTTGCTTGCGCCCTGGGAGATCATCTGCACAGGCACGCCGATAAACTGACAGATTCTGAAAGCTCTGGCCAGAATTTCCGAAGAGCGTTTAACGTTTCCGATAATTGAAACAATCGCCTTTCCGCCTTTTACTTCGACCTGGGCGATTTTACTCAGTTCTTTTTTTACTTCGCCGAGATCAAATGCCGCGTCTAAAGTCAGCGATACCGATACTTCGCTGGTGGCGACCATGTCCACTGATATGCTGTTTCTGGCAAATACCGAAAATACTTCTGCGAGGAAACCGTATTGTCCGAGCATTCTAGTGGAAACAATGTCAACCAATGTTACATTTCGCCTAGAAGTAATGGCGCGCACGGGAGGGCTTTTTTTTGCGGAAACCGCGGCGTTTTCTATTCTGGTGCCCGGAGCGTCGGTATTGTATGAATTTTTTACAAGTACTGGTGTTCCTGTTTTCATACAGGGCAGCATGGCCCTTGGGTGCAGCACCTGCGCGCCGAAATACGCAAGTTCGGCGGCTTCATCATAGGTGACATTCTGTACCGGCCGCGCGTTTTTTACAATTCGGGGATCGGCGGTTAATATGCCGTCAACATCTTTCCACACCTGAATCTCTTCCGCTTTGCAGGATGCGGCAATCATGGTCGCGGAAAGATCGGAGCCGCCTCTTCCCAATGTTGTTATACAGCCTTTCGCGTCTTTCGCTATAAAACCTGTTATAACAGGAATTATATTTTCTTTTATCAGCGGTAAAATTTTTTGGGGAATTAGATCCCAGCTTTCCTTTAATAGTTCCGCTTTTGTATAATCGGAGTTTGAAATAAAACCTGTATCAAAAGCGTCAAAAGCTCTCGCGTTCATGTTAACAGAGCGGAAGAACGCGGCCGCAAGACGCACGGAAAGCCGCTCTCCGAAGGATACAAGGTAATCTTTTGTCCTGGGAGTAAGTTCCCTGATTAGCGCAATTCCGGATAACAGGCGCTTTAGCTCATCCAACAGGCCGTTGAAATCTTTTTGAGATGGCTTTATCCCGTCCGCCAGAGGCTCATTTGTGAGCTGTTCGCGGACAAGTTTTAGGTTCTTTACCGTTGCCTGGTGCAAATTCTCTATTTGGGTTATTTCCACCTTGCCCTGCTTCAGCGCGGCGTCTCCAGCTTCGAGAAGGTGATCGGTTGTGTCTCCCATTGCAGATAACACCAGAACCGGTTTACGATCCGCCTGGGTATTTATGATGTCAGCTACATGGCGCAGCCGCGCCGCGTCCGCAACTGAGCTTCCTCCGAATTTCATTACAATCACAGAATTAATATCTCCATTTAAATCCAAAAGATAACATGGGTATTGGAAGATCGAAACTGCTTGTGCCGCTTCCCCTGTCTTCATTACCGGTATATTCATTAAATGTGGTGCGCCCGGTATAACTGTAAATGAAAGAAAGAAGATTTTCTCCGGCGATATATATTTCCGCGGCGGCTCTTCCTCTCTTGTTGGTCAGGAAGAAATTCAGCTTTATGTCCAAAGGAAACGCCCAGGCCGATCTTTCGATCCCCTGATCCTCTGGAGCCAGCTGCTTACGCCGGTATTTTTGTATGAGTGTTATATTTCCGTTTTCATCAGATGCCAGAACGGGGTACGGTTCAATTTCATCGCTTACCTTGTCTCTGGGCTGCCCTGAAGCGAATCCAAAACGGATGCCGATATTAAACCATGTTAATGGTTTTATGTTTAGTACAAGGTTGAAGTTATGGAAACGGTGAAATGACGGGAAAAACCATTCTTCACTTGCGTAAGTTGAACCCATGTCCACGCCTTCGCTGCCGCCCAACGGATTATTGTACTTTGCCCATGTAAATGTATATGTAAGCCAGCCGTCCCAGTAGCGGGATTCCAATTTTTGAAGTTGGAAATCAAATCCCCAGACATGTCCGATACCGTCAAACTGAAATGTCGGTATTATCGCGCCGCTTGAAATTATATCGGCTGTAATGTATGCGCGGTCGTAAACATATTTATAGTAACCTTCAATAATAAAACTGTATTTTTCCAGAAAATCAAGTTTGAACCCAACAACAGAAGTCCATGAACGGTTAAAGGTGACATCGCCGCCGATTCCAAATTGATCCGGATCATAAAAACTGATAAGAGAGTTTATTGATGAAAAAAGACCTGAACCTGCTGTAGCTGTAAGAGAATCAATATCTCCCATATTTTTTATTATGACCAGATCGATATTTAGGCGCGGATTCAACGCCGGTTTTGTCGATATATCGAAATTCTTTCCGGTAAAATAGAGGTGATCAAGGCGCAGTCCAAGTTCCGTTCCAAAACGCTGATCGGGAGTTGTGAATTCCAGCAGCGTGTAAGCGGAAGTGGTTAAGCCATGATTGATCATGTCGGTATTATATGTTCTGGGTATAATAAACTCCAATCCCGGAATGGCTATTAATTCCAATATATCGCTATTTGTAATTGCGGGGAACAATTGTGAAATGTACGCTGGATGTAAGCTGGTGGCCGGTATTTCCAGAAATGACAGCGTTATATCGGCTCTCTGCGCCCACAGCGAGTATAATTCATGAACGCCGACAGCCGCGATAAAGCCATGGCTCAGATCAATGTCAGCGTCTGCGCGTATTTGCGCGTTAAATATTGTGCTTTCCATATCTACGCCCGCGTTGATGTTCGGCGCGGAATAACTACCGGATGGATCCAGAAATTGATTGAGAACGGAGTATGTCCCAGGATACGCGGCTAAAAAATTTTCCTTGTATGCGGCTGTAATATTGTTATTTATTAAGTCTTCGGTAGCGGTTCTGTTAAATCCAACGCCGCCCGTGAATTTAAGCGCTAGTACCGGAACAGGACTCATCGTAATACCGGAAATCAAAAAGCCCTGATAATTTGCGTAATCGGCTTCAAGGGTCATTGCGCCTTCAATATCGTCATTTATAAATTCACTGTAGTCTGTTTCAAAATCCGCGCCGACTCCGTCGCTGCCGAAGAAAAAGTTGAGCCGGAAGTCCGTCTCCGGCGTTAGACGATAATTCATTGATAGGGCGGCGCTTCTGATATAGGGAGCTGTTGTTACATAATTTATCATATCAAGATATTCATTGTCATTTGTTTTGCTTAATTGCTGCGCCGCCCATACCAGGGTGTCCCAGTACGTTAGCTTGCCCATGAACAGAATGCCTCCCCTGTTGTTCAGGGGAATTGAAAGGTTCAGTGTCGCGGCGCTTGAGCCAATGGCGGTTTCCAGTTCTGTCTCTGTGCTCGAAGGAGTCTTGCTTGTTACTTCCAGCAGGCCGGAAATTGTGTGGCCGTAACGCGCTGAAAATACGCCGTGAGAAAGCTGCGCGCCGGATATCATTTTTGGATCGAAGATTGAAATGCCGCCCATCCAGTGATACGGATTTTCAAGATAGAAACCGTCAAATGACGCTACAAGATCGCCGGGATCTCCGCCGCGGATGGAAGGCATTGCGCTGAACATTCCAGCGTACCCTACGCCCGGCAGCAGTTTAACAGAATGCATAACATCTTCGATGATTCCAATCTCGGCGGTACGCGTCAGTTCACGATCAGATATGGCTACGCTGCGTCCGCTTCTTGTTTCGCTGGTTTCAGGCCGAGGCGCTTCAAGCACCAGTTCCTGGCTCATAATAATGTCACCTAACCGCATTGAAACCGTAAATTTTGTCGGTGTATCGCTTCCCTCGGCAGGTATTGTCAGCCTGAATGTCTCATAACCGGGATAGGAGACTGAAATAACCGTTTGCCTGCCATCCGGTAAAGTAACGCGGGCGATTCCTTTTTCATCGCATACGAACTGCGTTCCTCCGCGAAGGGAAACCATCGCGCCTTCCAGGGGCAATAAAAGATCTTCGTCTTCAACAAAGATTTCTATATTTCTTGCGAAAATTAAAACGGGGAGAAAAATTAAAATAATGAGTATTGCGGCATGGCGGAAGTGATTCATTCTTCGTCTTCCGGATTTTCTACAGCGTTTTCCAACTGTTTCATGCGATATGCCGAATAAAGTTCTTTTCCATATTCAGTAATTTCCCAAATTTCATCCGTCATTTTATTTTCCGGGGTTTCGGCGCTTATTTCATTAATACATCTGACAATTTTTAACATTGAGAAATCGGCCATTATTTTTTTTACAGAGTTGGATGGAACAGGATAATCCCTGCGTACCGTTTTTTCCAGGTCCGGATTTAATACAGTTCCCATAAAACGGGAGACTTCCGCTGTTGTTTTTCCTACTGAAAGTTCGGGAGTAAGCAGTATAAAAATTTTCAAATACCGGAATTTCCGGCTGTTTTCCCAATTTTCACCTGACATATAATAAAAACTTAAAGTAACATTATTAAGAGCCAAAACTTTAAGGGCGTTCTTCATCTGTTCACGTAACTGCGCGGCTATTTCGCCCCCTTCGATTTTTATCTGCTTTTTTAGCTGTTCATTTTCCGCCGAGAGCCGCGCAAGCTCGTTGGCGACCATCGGTGACACTGCCCGATCCGCTCTGACCCATCCGCTCTTTGGCGTAACATTCATCTGCATGATAAGCAGGTTTCGCATTTTCTGGTTAAGGTCCGCGGAACTAAGCCATGTTTCATGGGGGCCAAGGCACAATTTCTTTTTTAATTCATCCATTTTTCTTATAAGAGCGCTTTCTTTTTCTTTTTTGGAGGCTTTCCAGCGCGCTTTGTTATCGATTATCAGCGAGATTACAGGTATATCTTTCTTTAACGCGATATTGTATTCCTGTTCTAGTGATGATGTTTTTTCGCCTTTTTGGGCGTATTTAAAAGCGGCGATGGCGATAAAAAAGTCGCAGTCTTCGATTGTTTTTTCAAGTAATTTATTATAATTTTTTTCGGAACTATCCAGATATTCTGCTGATACCGGAATTTGACCCAGTTCCATAATAATTCTGGGGATATCCCTGCGCTCATTTTTAAGGTCGTCTAATGTAGAACCAATAAAAATATGGTTTTTCATATTCGCATTATATCATAAAATTATTTAACGGGGCAATGGAATATTTTTATTTTTCAAATGAAACTTCCGTTATATCCAAAATCGCAACAGTCAGGCTCCTCGACTTACATTAATTTAAATGTTATAATTTTTTTCATGATTGGTTTTTTTATCAGAAAAAGTTTTTATGATCTCTGGGATAATATGTTCAGGATTGTATTATTGAATTTGGGTTTTATAGCTCTCGCGGCGATACCTATATTAGTTCCAAGACTGATTTCCCTGTTTATTGATTCCCAGGCGCTTGAGATTATTTTTGTAGCATTGGGTATCCTTCTTTGTTCAGTTTATCTTTCAACCGCATCCTATACGATTAAATCAATTTCAGATTACGGATCTTTCGGATTCAGCGACTTTATCAGGAATATAAAAAAAGCGTGGTCCGCAGGTCTTGTTATGGGTTTTTTTGTATTTCTGCTTTTTATCATTTTGTTTGTAGTGATGCCTTTTTATATGGGCTTTGAATCGATTTTGGGACTGGTTCTGGGAGCGGTTGTATTCTGGACAATGGTATTCGGTCTTCTGTCATGCCAGTACTATTTTTCTGTCTGCGCCCGGCTGATTAACCAGACAGATTCTGACGGTACGCCAATCAATGACAAGACCCTTTCAGGCCGGAACCTGATAAAGGCCTTTAAAAAATGTATGCTGGTGCTGCTGGACAATTCCGGTTTTTCATTTTTTCTTATGCTGCACAATATTGTAGTTTTATTAATTTCTGTTGTACTTGCCTTTCTGTTTCCGGGGCCTGCCGGGATTTTGTTATACGCCGACGAAGCTCTCCGCCTGCGTCTTTTAAAATATGACTGGCTGGAAGCCAATCCCGACGCCGACCGCCGCAAAATTCCATGGGATGCGTTGTTAATCGAAGAACGGGAAAAAACAGGAACCCGCACATTTAAAAATTTTATTTTTCCATGGAAGGACTAGCATCCTGTCTGATTCCTATGCAGCCTGCTACAGCGCGTTCCAGTCTGTGAATTCCGCCGTGAATGGGAGTGTTAACCGCCCTTATTCTGCCGTTCCTGTAGCGGAGAACAAGTGCGCTTGAACCGCCGCCGTCAAAGTTAATTCCATCCCATGAACCTAAAGCGCGCAGTAGCAGGGCGGTTTCTTTTTCTGTCGTTCCCATGCTGCCCTTCCTTCTGCCGTCTATTACCAGAAAATAAAGATATTTTCCGTTAGCTGAAATGCCCGCGGCGCTTCTGGGGTGTCGCGGCTGCAGATTTAATGTTCTGTTTTCCGGTTGTCCGTTTTTTAAAATACTGTTAAATCCGCCTATGGCGTTTTCGATGTTTTCAATGGATGCGGCATCAATTTCCGCCTGGCTTACAATCTGTACACTGCCGTCTGAATAAAAAACCAGCGCGTCATAATTCGGCTGAACAGGCGAAATTAATTCTCCGTCTGAAATAACGACGCCTTCGTTTTTTACCGGCCGTCCTTCAAACATGGAAATTACATCAAAAGGCACGGCATTAAGACCTGCAATAAGCCCGTTTCTGCGGACAAAACTGGTCACCTTTGTGTTGCGCGTGCTGCCGTCCTTTGCTGGAGTTCCGCCCTTTACTACAACATTTGTATCGGGTGAATCCAAATCTATCCGCAGCGCCCAGAATTCAAGAAGAGGGCTGGATGTCTTTCCGTGATAATACCCGATGTTTGCCGCAAATTCCTGCCACTGCGGTTCAACAGACTCGATGTCCGTAAATGGTTCAGGATGTTCCCTGCTGGAATTGACGGGAGAAAGGGAAGCGCATGATATAAAAAATATCAGGAAAATAATATTTACAAGAAAAATTGCCGGTGTTTTAGAAATAAAAAAATATTTTTCATTATTTTTCATGAATTTTACCAAATGTTACCCTGATTATTGTTAATTGTATAGCGTACTGAATAAAATCCGTCCTTCAAAATCTATAGAAATTATTGTTTATTATCAAATCCTGAAGTTTTTTTGTTGACAGTATTACATTTATAGCAGTATAATATACACTATGAGCGGGAAAATCTCTTTATTTGTAATTTTATTTATTATTATTGTATTTTGTATTAATGCACAGCAGGATGATTTCCCCGGTAAATACGCTCTTATAATCGGTAATGGGGCTTATACCGGCGGTTTAAGTGTTCTTTCAAACCCTGTAAATGACGCCAATGACATGGCTGATGCTCTCCTTTCCTTGGGTTTTAATGTAGATAAAGTGCTGGACAGCAATCTTGAAGACATGGAAGACGCGATTCAACGCTTTGTAAAAAATCTTGGCAGGGAAGAGAAAACATACGGCTTCTTTTTTTACGCCGGACACGGTGTACAGGCTGGCGGAGATAACTATTTAATTCCTGTAAACGCCAACATACCATCGGAAAATGGTTTACGGACAAGGGCGGTTTCGGTTCAGAATACTCTTGATGATTTAAACAGCGCCGGAAACGAGTTGAATATAATGGTTTTGGACGCCTGCCGCGACAATCCATTTAACTGGGGCCGCGGCCGAAGCGGACAGGGCAGCCGCGGTCTTGCCGTGATTAACGCGCCTGTGGGAAGCATTGTAGTCTACGCGACAAGCGCCAATTCCATCGCCGACGACGGTACGGGACGCAATGGTTTATTTACAGGACAATTACTGAACAACATTAAATCCCCCGGATTAACTGTCCAGGAAGTATTTAACAGGACAGGATCTGCCGTTCTTCGCGAAAGCGGTGGAAAGCAGCACCCGGAAATTTCGGTGAGATACTTTGAAACCGCATACCTTGGATACTCTCCTGAAGCCGCAGCTTTTATAACGCCTCCTGTAACAACAGAGCATGCCGCTCTGCAATTAACTCCATCAGTGATTGATCCTCATCCTTCTTTGCCTGTGCGTATCCCGCAGCCAAAACCGGAGTATGACATGGCTGAACACTTCTGGAGCTTAGGCGCGTCTTTAGGCACAGCATTTGCCGCTCCTGTATTGGTCGCGAACATAAACGGAACTTTATCCCCTTTCAGGAATTCGTTCATTGAATTGGGCGTAGATTTTGGTTTTCTAAGCGGTTTTGATGATGTGGGCTATTATTCAGTTTCACCCTTTGTCCATTATGCCTTTTCATTGCCGTTGGCAAACCTGGGCAGATGGTATTTGGGAGCGGGCGGAAGTTACAGTTATTCCGAATTTGAATTCCCCGAAGGAAAACTACCCCTTAATATTTTCACTTTAAACGCAACCGCCGGTTTTTATTTTAACATCGGTATTGGGATTTCCTATACCCTGCGCACCGATTTTACGTCTGCCAGTAATACGCTGACTTTAGGATACAGATACCAGTTTAACAGGGAGTAAACATGAAAATTATTACAAAAGTTATACGAAATATATTGTTATGCGCCATCCTTGTTTCCGCTTCATGTGTCCTTGGCGGAGACATTGAAGAGCTGCGGGATATAGTTATAAGCAACACGGAAGCGCAGAAGCTAACGCCTGTAGCATCTGATTTTGATGTTATTAATCTGACACAGACAATTGGGAGCATTGTACCGGTAGAGATTACGCCAAGAGAAGGAAAAACTACAGGAGCCATAACAGTTCTGTATAACGGATTTAACGCGATTCCCTCCGCAACAGGAACATACACTGTAACATTTAACGTAGCAGGGACAGCGGAATGGCAGGCGGTTAATGGTTTGGCAGGCGGAACATTAACCATAAATTTGCACAATCAAAATCCAGCCGCTACTGATTTTAATATCAGCAATATGACTCAGGCGGTTGGAAACATTGTGCCTGTAACGATTACGCCAAAAACCGGAAAGTCGGCAGGTATGATCTCTGTTTATTACGCTGGATCTGCCGCGCTTCCTTCGTCAATCGGAACTTATATAGTAACCTTTGATGTAGCTCAGGCAGCAGGCTGGAACGCGGTAAACGGATTAATCGCAGGTATCCTGATAATAAGCGATAAAATCAATGTACAAATACCAATAATTACAAGCCAGCCAATGGATGCGGTAATTACAATAAACACTGCGCATAGCCTGTCTGTAACGGTAAACGTGACAGATAACGGGATGCTTTCATATCAATGGTACAGCAATACAAGCGCGTCCAATACAGGCGGCAGCGTCATAACAGGAGCAACATCTTCATCATACAATCCGCCGACAGGAACATCTGGAACATACCATTATTTTGTTGAAATAACAAATGCAATTACAGATAACGGAGACGGAGGAAACAAGAGCGCAACTGTAAGGAGTAACGCGGCTTCCCTGAATGTTAACACAAAAGAGAACGCACAGACACCAAATATTACAAGCCAGCCAACAGACGGTAATGTGATATTCGGCGGAAGCAGCAGCCTGTCCGTAACTGCAAACGTAACAGACGGCGGAACATTATCGTATCAATGGTACAGTAACACAAGCGAGTCAAATACAGGAGGCAGTATCATTACGGGAGCCGTATCATCATCGTACAGCCCGCCTGCTAATACAGCAGGGACATACTACTATTTTGCTGAAATAATAAACACGATAACAGATAACGGAGACGGTGGAAACAAGAGCGCACATATAAGGAGTAACGCTGTTTCATTCATTGTTAACATACAAGTGGACGCTCACGAACCTAATATAACAAACCAGCCCATGAACGCAACAGTGACCATTGGTACATCACACAGTTTGACTGTTACGACAAGTGTAATAGACGGCGGGACATTATCGTATCAATGGTACAGTAATACAAACGCTTCCAATACAGGCGGTACTGTTATCCCAGGAGCAACATCATCATCATTCAATCCGCCGGCAGGAATAGCGGGAACATATTACTATTTTGCTGAAATAACAAATACGATAGCAGATAACGGAGACGGAGGAAACAAGAACACCGCTGTAAGGAGTAACGCAGTTACGTTGATTGTAAATAATCAAACTCCTGCGGCAACTGATTTTAATATCGGCAATATGATGCAAACTTACGGCAATACTACAAATGTTTCGATTGCTCCCAAATTTGGGAAAACTACAGGTGATATATCAATTTTATATAATGGCTTAAAAGATCATCCGACAGCACCAGGATCATACGCGGTTACTTTTAATGTTACCGCAGCAACAGGCTGGAACGCTGTTACATGGCTTGAAGCCGGAACGCTGACAGTTAACCGCAAAACAATCAACATAACAGGCGTTAGCGCATTAAACCGTCTTTACAACGGCACTACAATAGTAGAACTATCAGGCGGAAATCTTACAGGCGTTATTACAGGTGATGATGTCGGTTTCACTCTTGGCAACGGAACAATCACAAATGCCGCCGCAGGCAACAGCAAGGCAGTTACAACCAACATACAGCTTACAGGAAACAGCAAGGATAACTATACATTAATACAACCGGCAGGATTAACAGTAAATATTACCGCCCAGGAAAATTTCAGCATTTCCTTTGCGGATTTTTCTGATATTAATACTCCATCAATAACCGTAAACACAATTTATTTAAACAGCGGCGCCGGTAAACCGGCATCGGCTCAAATTACAGTAGACAATCCGCAGCAATATGACAGCGGAAGCATTAAATGGTATTTAAACAGAAATCAAATAACAAGCGGTATTACCGGTAGTTTCGGACAAACACTGACTGTAAATTCTACAGTATACAATAAAATAGGAACATACACATTAATGGCTGAAGTTAAAATAAACGGCAGGATGTACAGCAAGAATGTTATATTTGAAGTTAAACCTTAAGGAGCGCGTTAAATGAAAAGAGAAGCAGTAATAAAAATAAATGAGAAAACAGGGAAGGGAAAAATATTTATTTTAAATTCTTTTCTTATTTCAATAATATCATTTTTTATTTTTTCCGGTTGTCCTGATATTTTCAGGCAGCCTGATATTATTAATGATAACGGAAACGGCGCTGTATTGCTTTATATAAACGGAGAGAAATCGGCCAGAACCATTATGCCTGATATTTCCATGGATGATTATATTGAGTTTAAGCTTGATTTTACCGCCAAAACTGCAGGAAACAGTAATTTTTCCATAACATGGACCGGCAGTTCAGGCTCTGTCGAACTGTCCGCGGGGACTTGGGAACTAGTGATTACCGCTTTTCTTGCCGGAGAAAATCAACAGTCAGTTGAAGCGGCAAAAAGCAAAACTGAAACTATAGCTGTGGCTTCAGGTTCAGTTGTTCCCGCAGATATTGTTCTTTTCCCGATTGAAAACGGCAGCGGAAAGTATAAATGGAATATCAGCTTTAATTACAGTTTTAAAAACGCGGTTATGGAAATATGGCGCAGGAACGCGGGCGCAAACACATTTACATTGTTAAACGACAAAACTGTTAAATTAATAGAGAATAACATAACACAAACCTTAAATCTTGAAAACGAGGTTACTCTTGACGCAGGCGAATACCGCGTGGATTTTATTTTATCCAACGGAGAAGATGAAGCTGTTATAAGCCATATACTTCACATATATAAAAACATGAATAGTTTCTTTGAGGAGGTATTTTCAGACAGGCACATTCCCGCCGCATTATTAAGATATATTTTAAGAACATGGGATGCATCAGAAAAAACATGGAAATTATCTGAAGCCGGAATTTCAGCAGATCATTTTTCCATGTTGGGTATTAACGGAGTTAATGACAGCAACTTTAACAATATTATTATCAGCTTTAACGCTCTTTGCGCAGTAAATTCAATACCGGGTAATTTGACAGAATTTAAAACATTGACAGACGCTGCATTTGTTAAAACAGCGGTAATAGAAACAAATATTCAAAACGCCGGTAATTACGCGAATCAGGTACAGGCGGAAACGGCTATTAGAGCATTTGTACAAAACAATACATTTTTACTTTTTAACTGGGAAGCAGACAATAAAACAGTAACCGTACAATCGGGCATTTATGAAATAGATATTGCGTTTAACGCCTCCCTTAAGCCTCCAACAACAGGTTTTGAGTTTACGCTTATAAACAACAATACGGCATATTCAGTTTCCGGAGGCAGCATAACTGACACCGATGTTATAATTCCCGCTTTTTACAATGGGCTGCCGGTAACACAGATAGCATCAGCTACATATAATTCTGGTTATACAGGAGGATTTGCCAATTATACATCAATGACCAGCTTAGCAATCCCCTCAAGTGTGACGAGTATCGGCTCTAATGCGTTCTATGGCTGCTCAGGATTAACCAGTATAACAATCACCTCAAGCGTGACGAGTATCGGCGATTATGCGTTCAGTTATTGCTCAGGCTTAACCAACATAACAATCCCCTCAAGTGTGACGAGTATCGGCTCTTCTGCGTTCTCTAGCTGTTCAGGCTTAATCAGCCTCACTGTAGAAAGCGGTAATACTATATATAGAAGCGAAGGAAACTGTATTATTCGAATTACAAATAACGAGTTAATAACCGGTTGTAAAAACAGTATAATTCCCTCAAGCGTGACGAGTATCGGCTCTTCTGCGTTCTCTGGCTGCTCAGGTTTGACCAGTATAACAATCCCCTCAAGCGTGACGAGTATCGGCGGTTCTGCGTTCAGGGGTTGCTCAGGCTTAACCAGTATAACGATCTCATCAAGTGTGACGAGTATCGGCAATTCTGCGTTCTGGGAATGCTCAGGTTTAACCAGTATAACGATCCCATCAAGTGTGACGAGTATCGGCTCTTCTGCGTTCTGGGAATGCTCAGGTTTAACCAGTATAATAATCCCCTCAAGCGTTATAAGTATCGGCTCTAATGCGTTCTCTTTTTGCTCAGGTTTGACCAGCATAACAATCCCCTCAAGTGTGACGAGTATCGGCTCTAATGCGTTCATTAGTTGCTCAGGCTTGACCAGTATTACTGTAGAAAGCGGTAATACAATATATAGAAGTGAAGGAAACTGTATTATTCGTATTGCAAATAACGAGTTAATAGCCGGTTGTAAAAACAGTATAATTCCCTCAAGCGTGACGAGTATCGGCGGTTCTGCGTTCTGGGGTTGCTCAGGCTTAACCAGTATAACAATCCCCTCAAGCGTGACGAGTATCGGTACTTATGCGTTCTATTATTGCTCAGGCTTAACCAGTATAACGATCCCATCAAGTGTGACGAGTATCGGTAATTCTGCGTTCTATAGCTGCTCAGGTTTAGCCAGTATAATAATCCCCTCAAGCGTTATAAGTATAGGCAATGAAGCGTTCAATAATTGCAGTAAATTAAATTCAGTATATTACACCGGTGATGATAGTTCAGAATGGAATAATATGGTAATAGGTACAGAAAATACAGCTCTTACGTCATCAACTATATATTATTATCGTGAGAATGATCCCGGCACATCATATACTCATTGGCGTTTTGTAGCCGGGAAACCGCTGGTATGGAATACACAAATGTCAGCTACACCAGGTCTATCTTTTACATTGATAAACGGAAATGCATATTCTGTTTCAAAAGGCACAGCTACCGCTCCTGATGTGATAATACCGTCCCTGTACGAAGGATTACCTGTAACGACATTAGCAAATCAATGTTTTGAGAATTATTATGGTTTAACCAGTATATCAATTCCCTCAAGCGTGACGAATATCGGCTCTAATGCGTTCCGTGACTGCTCAGGCTTGACCAGCATAACTGTAGAAAGCGGTAATACCATATATAGAAGTGAAGGAAACTGTATTATTCGTATTGCAAATAACGAGTTAATAGCCGGTTGTAAAAACAGTATAATCCCATCAAACGTGACGAGTATCGGCTCTTCTGCGTTTTATGGCTGCTCAGGTTTAACCAGTATAACAATCCCCTCAGGCGTGACGAGTATCGGCTCTTCTGCGTTTTATGGCTGCACTGGCTTGACCAGCATAACAATCCCCACAAGTGTGACGAGTATTGTCAATACTGCGTTCTATGTCTGTTCAGGCTTAACCAAGGTTTTTTATGGCGGGGTTAATAGTACGGCCTGGAATGGGATAACAATTGGTTCCTTAAATACAAATCTTACATCTGCGAATCGTTATTACTATTCAGTAACGCATCCAGGGACGGCGGATACGCATTGGCGGTGGGTTGGCGGAGTAGCGACTGTGTGGGAATAGGGAGCGTAAACAGATCCAACTGGCGTTTCTTCGGGGTCTTATCGCGTGGTTCGCGGCGGGGGCTGGAGCGATTCAGCCGGCGTCCGTTCCGCACGCCGGGGCGGCAGCTATCAGACTAGCCAGTACTTCAGACGCGGTTTCCGTGTTGCGCGCAATTAGGTTTATTTGTTGTATTTCTTTTTTTTCGCGCGACGCCATATAGTTGGTAACAAAGACGCGCTCAATGTTTCGCGCGCAGTAATTTGGCGTGCCACTGAGATGAGCTGCCAATTGTAAATGAGAAAAGAGGGATGAGAAGAGAGAGGAAAGAGGTTCTCGCGGAGAATCTTTTTCCTATTTTGTTAAAGCGATTTTATTGTTTCTGTATAAAGTCCGGTAGCTTGTTGTATCTGCTCAATAGTTAAATTCATGTGTAGTACATTACTGGCAATTCCAATTTTACTTTTTTCCATGTCTTTTTCCATACCTTTTTTAAGCGCCCTAAAGCTCCCTCGTGTAGCGAGTTCTTGGGTATTAAACCCCTCAGCACGAATAAAGCGGGGTTGTTTTTTGATTTTATTTGTTGCATCTTTGTAAGATTTAGGTTAAATTTATTAATGGCACTGGAAATGTTATTTGTTCCATCAGCGTTTAAGCATAATATTTCTGAGGATAGCATTCGATGGGTCTTATTAAATCATCTCGCTGACGGTATTATCGAAGAAGACGATGAAACAAAATATTTATCTATTGGATTTGACAGGACAGGAAAATTACTGGAAGTTATGTATAATTTAATTGATGAACAAAAAATTAAAGTGTTTCACGCAATGAAATGCCAGAAACATAATTATATAAAATTGAAAGAGCAGGGATTATTATGGCAGATATGACAGATGAAGAATATGATGAACTTGATGAACGCTGGACAAAAACAGCGCCAAAAGTAAATTTTTCCCGCCCCGGTGTTTTTGCCAGACAACGAGATTTGCTTAATGTCCTTGATAAAGTTTCTGCCAACTATATTTTAACAAGAGCTGAAGCAACCAGCCAAACACCTGCACAAGTTATAAGCAAGATAGTACA
>WQSN01000030.1 GCA_009787835.1 Treponema sp. | reverse complement strand
GTAGATTTCAAAATGGTCACATTCTCTCTGTCCGGTAAAGATTACGGCGTAGATATTATGAATGTAAAGGAAATTGCGAAGGCCGATAAATTTACCTATGTACCTAATGCCGCTTCGTTTGTCCGGGGCGTGTATAACCTGCGCGGTGATATAATCCCGATTATTGACCTGAGAACTTTTTTCCACATGCCGATTGAGAAAAAGAAAGACGGTCAGGAGAATATGTTAATTCTTCACATAAACGATCAGGTTTATGGAACAATTGTAGACAAGATTGATAAAGTTGTCGGGATCAACCATGAAACCATTCAGCCCCCGCATCCGATATTCGGCGATATTAACATTAAATTTATAAGCGGCGTTGTAGAAAAAAGCGGCGAACTTTATATCATTCTTGATGTTGTCCGCATATTTACCGTAAGCGAAGACGAGAAGAAGACATCGCGCAGCAATGTAGCTGATTCAGGCGAATTCTTTGTGCCGCCTCCGCAGGTTGGTGAGCAATCCCAGTCATCTCAGTGGGGCGGCGTAGACTCCACTATTGGCTTCATTAAAGAAAGCCTTCTGGCATTGAAAGGTTTTTCAGTGTCAAGCATTAACGAAAAATGGCTAGCCAGACGCTTTGCTGAATGGAGTATTGGCCATACAGGCGACTCAGTACAGTTAAAAACCGCGTCAGAAGCCGGTGAATTCCTCATGGAATTCCATTCACCCGGCACGGCAAAATTCTGGAGAGACAGCTATGCCAGCTCTGTAAAGAAAGTTCTGCCTGACTCGACTTTAGCCAATATAAATGTTTGGAATATTGGCTGCGGAAAGGGCTATGAAACTTATTCATTAGCCTGTATACTGAAAAGCAGGTATCCGAATGCACGTATAAAAATATGGGCAAATGATAACGATATCATGGCTGTTTCACAGGCGCCGAATATGGTCTATGAACTTGACGAATTACCGGAATATTGCCGGGCATTTATGGTACACGGGAAAAACGGGTATTCATTTAACCAGGAAATCAAGGATTCAATTATTTTTGAATACCATGATGTTACAAATGAAAACGCCCTGCCTGAATTGGACATAATTGTCGCCAGGGATATTCTTTCGTTCATATCGGAAAATGTGCAGACAAAAGTTATCGAAACGTTTTCAGAGAAACTGAAAAACCGCGGGATAGTCTTCGTTGGGAGGAATGAAGAATTGTCCGGGCTTATGTGGCATGCAATAGCTGATGACCCAATTTCTGCATTTATGTATACTGAGTAAAAATTTATAAGGAGCGAATTATGAGAGTTGAGTACATCAACCCCTTTGTGGAATCGGCATTCAGTGTTCTAAAAGAGGTGTTGAGTTCTGAAGTAAAGCGCGGGGAAATTTATTTAAAACCTACCTCCATGTCCATTATGGGCGTTGCCGCGCTTGTAGGTCTTGCCGGTGATGTTGAAGGACGCGTTTTATTCGATATGACTAAGAATACAGCGTTATTTGTTGCCGGAGCGATGAATGGTGAAAACTTTACCGTTCTGGACGAGCTTGGCAAGGCTACTATACAGGAACTTGCAAATATGATTACCGCTCAGGCGGTAACCAAGCTTCATGATTTGGGCTTTAAATTTGATCTCACCCCTCCGGCTCTCTTCACAGGCGAGAATATGGAAGTTTCCACCAATCTCGGCGAAGTGGAAGCCCTGATTGTACCAATGGAACTTGGCGAGGGAAACGGAAAGATCGAAGTAAACGTCGCTATCCGCGAACGCATAAGGTAAATTTCATCCGCTGTTCAAGTTAGTATAATTCCTTTTAAATTGAGTGTTCTAAATTAAATTTGGGACACTCAATTTATTAATTATTCTCCAATAAAATAATGTTACGCGTTGTATTTAAATCAGTTGATTTTTGTCCGTCTCTTGACATATTTTTACGGTTATTATATATTTCACTCATCAGGGCGGTTAGCTCAGTTGGTTAGAGCACCAGCTCGACACGCTGGGGGTCACAAGTTCAAGTCTTGTATCGCCCATACGCCTGATCACATAGTTTTGCGGTCAGGTGTTTTTTTAGGTGAAATTATTGATGTCCTGCGGCGGCCCTGAATTGCGTCCAGATTAAATTATGCGCCTCTTCAGCTTGCGGGCTTATATTTTGAATCATTTCCATGTCGGCATTAAAACCTTCCGGCAGGGTCAGGAATTCCTTAAACTCCACAGCGATAAGCGGATCCGATGCTGAGTATGTGCTGTAGTAGCCAAGGTATTCAAAACATTCGGCTCCCCTCTGCGCGTTAAGTATATAATTTAAGAAAGCGTGAGCTGCATTTGGGTTGGGCGCATTAACGGGAATAAAACCGGCCATAATGCCGAAACCAATTCCTTCTTTGGGGAACACTACTTCAAGTTCCGGGTCTTCCATTTTTGCCATTGTTACCTGTGATGTATACATTACCGCGGCGGAAATTTCGCCCGAGAGCAATTCTTCTTCCAGCCTGTCGTCCCTTATCAAGCGGATATTGGGCGCAAGTTCATGAAGAAAAATTCCCGCGAAACGGATTAAGTCAATATCGTTTGTGTTGTAGCTTTCTCCGAAGAGTTTCAATACCATGCCGTTTATTACCCTGAAATTTCCGATAATACCTACGCTGTTTACAAGAGATTCATCCCATAAATCCTCATACCCTGTGATTTTTATTTTTACCCGCCGCGGATCATATACTATGGTCTGCACTCCGGCTCCGTAGGGAACAGTATATTCGTCCGCAGGATCGTAGAACTGTCCCTGATAAACCGGATTGATATTGCGGAAATTGGATAGTTTTGACATGTCAAGTTTTTGTACAAGTTTTTCTGTTACCGCAAGCTCAATAATATAATCATCCGCTATTATTAGATCATAATCGCCGCCTTTTGCCGCATGGAGACGCGCGAGCATTGTTTCGTTTGTGTCAAAGTTAGTGTAAATAATCCTGATGCCGGTCTCTTTTTCAAACCCCCGTAAAATTTCCTGCGGAAACATTTCATCCCAGGTGTAGATGGTTAGTTTCTCTTTGCTGCATCCACAGATAATCATTATTATAACAAAAACGAACGCGATTGTAATATTTTTTTTCATTTATATCCTCATTTAAAATTGGATGTTTATACAAATCTTATATAATAATTAGTATTTATGGAAGTGAGTGATCTGGAAAATTAATGTTCAGCAGCAGCCTCTATTGCTTTAATTTTTTTTATTTTTGCGGGCGAGAGCCGCGGCAATAAGGCATAGGATTACTGTCATTATAAAAATGAGTGTGCACATGGCGTTTGTTTTTGGAGTAACGCCTGTTTTTATCTGGGAATATATTTTCATGGGTAATGTATTGGTGTGAACTCCAGCGACAAATACGCTGATTATTACATCATCAAAACTCATCGCGAAGGCGATTAACATTCCGGAAATTACCGCAGACAGTACAAGCGGCAGAGTGATGTCATAAAAGGCACGCATATCCGTCGCGCCCATGATTCTCGCGGCTTCCAGATAACTTTTATCAAGGCCCGCAAGGCGCGCTTTGACCAGCAGATACACATACGGTATGCAGAAAGCGGTATGCGCAATAACAAGCGTTATCATGCCCGCAGGCAGAGATAGAAAAGTAAAAAACGCAAGAAAGATCATTCCCAGAATAATTTCAGGAGTCATTATTGGCAGAATTGAAATATACTCAATTGTTTTGCCTGCCACTTTTGGCGTGCGGCGCGCCATTCCCGAAGCGCCCAATGTGCCTATTATCGCTGACAAAATACTGGAAAGGGAAGCCAGGATTAAACTGTTTTGCAGCGCTTCGAACATGGATCTGTCGCGCAAAAGTTCCCTGTACCAGTGCAGGCTGAAGCCGCTCCAGAGCGAGCTTAATCTGCTCTGGTTAAAGGAATAAATTATTACCAGAAAAATCGGTATATATATGATTATCAGAATAAATATTAAATAGACCGCGAAAAATCTCTTTTTTTTCATACCAGTCCCTCTAATTTACCTGATCGCGTAACGAGCCTGTAAAGGTACAGAAATAGCGATGTAAGAGCCATTAATACCACGCTGATGGCTGCCGCAAACGGCCAGTCATGAACATTTAATAGCTGGTCGCGTATCAGATTTCCCACGAGGATAACTTTATTGCCGCCCAGAATGTCGGCGACGAAGTACAGTCCCATTGAAGGGATAAATGTCAGAATAACGCCGGAAAAAAGTCCGGGCATTGTAAGGGGCAGACTTACGGTTAAAAATGCCCGGATACGGTTCGCGCCCATTATTCTCGCGGCGTCAACCAGGCCACGGTCCAGTTTTTCCGCGCTTACAAAGACCGAGTAGATCATAAACGGCAAAAGGGCGTATATCATGCCGGTAATGACCGCCGGGTATGTGTAAAGAAGCCTGAGAGGTTCATTTGTTATGTGCAATTTCATCAGGAGGGAATCAAGTGCGCCGTTTGCCCTGAACATTATAATCCAGCCGTAAAGCCTCATCAGTGCGCTGGTCCAGAAAGGTATGATAATCAGGATCATTACCCTGTTGCGCCATACAGGTTTCAGGCGGGCCATGAAATAGCCGAAAGGGTAACCTGTGACAATTACGGTAATTGTCGTGATAACCGCAAGCCTGATTGATTGCCTGAATGTTTCCAGGTATACAGGCTCAAAAATCCTTTTGTAATTCTGAAAAGTAAAAACCGCTTCTATTCCCCATGAACCGTGCCGCCTCATGAAACTAATGGCTGCCATGTAGAGTAACGGGCCTAGTACAAACGCAAGCGTAAAGAGGGCTAAAGGCAAAAAACTTATATTGCCGCGTAATTTTCGAATCATTGTCTTTCCAGCAGAACAGCGTTAGCCGCATTCCAGCTCACTGTTATCTTATCCCCTGTATCAAGAGGCGAGTCTATGCCCTGGCAGCTTGAGTGTATTTCGCTGCCGTCTTCACAATCCAGGCGCGCGGAGATTCGCAATAGGCCTCCGTGAAAACTTTTTCCTGTAACAGTTGCAGCTAACCCCCCGCCGTCTGATGACTTGCGGAATGTGATATATTCTTCCCTTATCGCTATGTTAATAACGCCTTTTTTTACAGATTCATTTTCTGTAAAATCGCATTTACTAAATTCCGCTTCGTTGCAGCCCGCAGGATGTTCAAAAATAATCCGTATTTTGCCGCTGTCTTCTTCCGCCAAACCGGCTATAGCTTTCACTTTCCCGCAAAGCACATTCGCGCCGCCTACAAATTCCGCTGTAAAGCCGGTTTTCGGCTTGTTGTAAATTTCCGCGGAGACGCCAATCTGCTCAAACAGGCCGTTTCGCATAACGGCAATCCTGTCAGACATTGTAAGCGCTTCTTCCTGATCGTGTGTTATGTAAATAAAAGTAATGCCAAGCTGCTTCTGAAGTTTTTTTAGCTCAATCTGCATCTGGCGGCGCAATTGCAAATCAAGAGCGCCTAACGGTTCGTCAAGCAGAAGCACCTTTGGTTTATTGATTATCGCCCTCGCGACCGCGATGCGCTGTTTCTGTCCGCCTGAAAGTTCGTCCGGTTTGCGTTTTTCAAAACCGGAAAGACGCACAAGCGCAAGAACTTCAGCGGCAGCTTCCTTTATCCTGTTCTTTGGAGTTCCGTTAAATTTCAGGCTGTAGCCTATATTCTGCTCAACATTCATGTGCGGAAACAGGGCGTAATTTTGAAAAACCATATTTACGCCGCGTTTGTCGGGATCTGATGCCGTTACATCCTTTCCGTCAATAAAAACCCGCCCTGAATCAGCGGTTTCAAGTCCCGCGATAATTCTCAGAGTGGTTGTTTTTCCGCAGCCTGAAGATCCAAGAAGAGTGATAAATTCACCGCGTCCAACTGAAAGATCGAGTCCGCGCAGAACTTCAACGCTGCCGAAACTTTTTTTGATTTTTTCAAGCCGCAGAAGTTCATCATAACTTTCAGTTTTACTCATTCCGGTTGTCTCATTTTTCATTACTCATCGCGGATTTTTTATTTCCCAAACAGGCTGGCTGCTTTTTTCATCTTTTGCATCACCGGCACTGAAAACGGACAGCGCTCTTCGCAGCTTCCGCAGGCGGTGCATTCACATGCCGTGTGTTCCAATGCCCTGTAATGGCTTGCTACCGAAGGAGGGATATTGGTTTCGTCTAACAGTGCGATATCCAGATATTTGTTAACGTCTGCAATGTTAATAACTGACGGGCAGGGTTGGCAGTGGCTGCAGTATACGCAGTTTCCCTTCATGTTTCCCTGATACTCCTGAAGAAGTGCGCTGTAGTCATGCTCTTCTTCATTGGCGTTAAGATAGCCTACAGCTTCCAGTACCTGTTCTGGCGTTGAACAGCCGATAAGCGCGCTTACAACCGCCGGTCTTGTAACCGCGTAGTGAATACATTGAGTTACAGAAAGAGGTTTGCCAAAGGGAGTATGCAAGGGAGATATTAGTTTTCCGGCGCCAAGAGTTTTCATAACAGTAATCGCCGTGCCGCGCTGTTCGCACAGGCGGTATAACGCGGCCCTGTCCGGATCGAGTTTTTTTTCATAGTTCATCGCGTCATCGCCCATGTAATCCAGCACATAGGTATCCGCCGCCGCCATATCAAACGCGGGATTAATACTGAACATTAAAAGATCTACAAGTCCCGATTCAACTACCTTGCGTGCGATTACAGGATGGTGCGAACTTGCGCCTAACGCGCGGATTTTTCCCTGTTTTTTCAGATCAAGCGCATAGGGTAAGACATCTCCTTCGAATACATCCTTGAAATCTTTCTCTGAATCAATGAAAAAGAGCATTCCAAAATCAATGTAATCCGTATTAAGGCAGAGCAGGAGATTATCGATGTATTTTTTTATTGTTTTTAAATCGCGGCTTACATCATACTGCTGATTTATATCAGTCGATCCAATGTGCCCCTGAATAAGCACCTTATCCCGCCTTCCTGCCAGCGCTTTGCCGATATTCTGCCTTACAGGCGTTCCGGGCATAAAAAGATCCATCATGTTTATTCCCTGCTCCAAAGCGCAGTTGATAACACTCTCTACGGTTTCATAAGGTTTGTTATCCAGATGCTCCGTGCCCAGGCCAATGAGACTGGCTGACATTCCGGTGTTACCGATTGGACGATAAATCATTTTTTCCTCCTGAATAATGTATGTTCATAATAAAAAAATATTATGAACTTTTAAAACGCATTTTCTCCGGGAAAATGCGGCGCTTGCCTATAAAGCAGCCGGCCTTGCGGCCGGAGACAATGAACCCCGTTTCAGACGGTCGTTAATCGCAATCCCCAATCCCTCATTTGGGGCCAGCTGCGCGCTGATATGCGTAATATTAAAATATTCCAGTTTATGAAGCGTTTCAAAAAGGCGGGAAGCGGCTTCCTGCGCCGAACCTGTTTCTGAGAGAACCTTTATAATTGCGGTTTTTGGCAGTCTTTGCGATTGTGTTTCCAGCCACTCATTTTTGGCGGAGTTATCATAAAATAAAAAAGCGCCGTCTGTTTGAAATGGCTGACGAATAATTTCTTCCCTTTCAAATACGGAAAGAGCCTTTTTGGGCGCATAATGGCTTTCCAATTGCCCAGGCGAAGTTTTGCCGCCGCTGTGCTTTGGTTCTGTTACTGATGTATCATCAATTGGGCCGATCAGTTTTTCAATTGCCTCTTTCGGAACTCCGCCCGGTCTTAATAATTTTATTTTATCTCCTGATAAATCCAGCACTGTAGATTCAAGGCCAATCTTCGTTTGTCCGCCGTTTAGGATCATGTCTATTTTATTTCCCAATTTTACTCTTACATGTTCAGCTTTTGTCGGGCTTAAACTGCCGAATGGATTTGCGCTTGGAGCCGCCACAGCTCCGCCTGATATTGAAATTAATTTTAGGGCTGCTTCATTGTCGGGCATGCGGATTGCCGCGGTGGAAAGACCCGCTGTAGCAATATCGGGAATATTTTTATTTTTTGGCAAAACAATGGAAAGCGGACCTGCCCAGAAATTTTTTATCAATAAAAATAATTTTTCCCGCATTTTACCGCTTAATAAGGACAGATCAGCTACTTTATCAAGCGTTTCGGCGGATGCTATATGAATGATCAGCGGGTCGAAAGCCGGGCGTTCTTTTACCTCAAAAACCTTTGCCAGAGCCTGCGGATTAAACGCGTCTGCTCCAAGACCGTAAACTGTCTCCGTTGGAAATGCTACAAGACCTCCCTGAATGAGAATTTGCGCCGCCATTTCAAGAGATTCTGCGGAAACAGGTAAAAACTTCATACATTGGACATACTATCACATAATACTGAAAAGGAGGAGCCGGACAGAGTGATTATTTACTGAGTCAGGCAATGAGGGAATGAAGCGGCGGCATGAGGTTATGCGGCTACTTGACAAAATTGTGATTTTATATCAACATACCCTGAATGAAATGTAGCTTAAAATACCGCTAAAACCCCGGGAGGATTACAATGGCTGCGACAGGCAAAAAGAAGAAGAAAATTCCGCCGATTGATCAGGATTTTATTGAAAAAATGGAAACATCTCTTTTAACTTTGAAAGCCGAAATAGTTGACAACCTGGTAGCCAGTAATGAGGATTTCAAGGAAATAATGGAAGGGATGGAACCCAAAGACCTTGCCGATATCGCATCTGATGATATTGACCGGAAAATGATAGAAGCTATCGGGTCCCAGGAATTAAAACGGCTCAAATTAATTGATTCCGCCCTGACACGCATCAAACAGGGCAAGTACGGTCACTGCATAAAATGCGTCAAGAGGATTCCCCAGGAACGGCTGACAGCAATCCCGTACGCTCTGATGTGCATTGAATGCAAGTCAGAGGAAGAGCGCCGGAACCGTTAAACCAATGGTAAAAAAAGCTGTTTGTTTACTGGCCGATGGCTTTGAAGATGTAGAAGCCATAACGCCTGTTGATTATCTTCGCCGAGCCGGAGCGGAAGTTACTACCGTGTCAATTTCCAATAATTTAACTGTTACAAGCAGATGGGGCGGCATTAAATTAATAGCAGATAACACGCTGGCTGAATTTATGCTGCGGGGTTACAGCGAATACGGCGCTGTAATTGTTCCCGGCGGGATGCCCGGAGCGGTCAATCTTGCCTCATCCAGGGAGGCTTCCGCGCTGTTATGCAAAATGGCGGCGGACGGCAAGCTGATATGCGCCATTTGCGCTTCGCCTGTAATGGTGCTGTCGCCTCTGGGACTCCTTGCCGGCAAAAAGTTTACCTGTTATCCCGGCATGGAAGAAAAAGCGCCTGAAGGTTTATGGCAGGATGATCGCGTGGTTGTTGACGGTAATATTATAACAAGCCGAGCGGCGGGAACTGCAGGTGAATTCGCAATCGCAATTATTAATGAATTATTTAATGAAGAAGCAGGAAAAAAAATATCCGGGTCTGTGCTGCTGAAATAAAAATAAATAGAATTTCATTCTTTACACCAAACGTAATTTGAATCTGCAATTATTTCTGAAGCATCTTCGCGAATGTTTTTAATTTCCCGCTTTTGATATTTGTCCCGGGCACTTCAAGAATTTCCCGCGCTACTTTATTTCCCAGCGCCGCGCATTCTGATAATGATTTTCCACGTATCCACGCGGCAAGGAAAGCCGCGCAAAAAGTATCTCCCGCGCCTACAGTGCTGCGCGGAATAATTGTGAATGTTTCTTCATGGTAAACATTGCCTCCCGCTACCACTATCGCGCCGCGGCCGCCGAGTTTAACAACTATTATCGGAAAGATCTCGCCGTCTGTAATGATCTTCAGCATGGGGCAGACATCGCGCAGGATAACCGCTTCTTTTTCTTTCTCTGAAAAATTTATTTCCTGCTCTTTGCTTTTTCTGATTGTATTGTGAAAGGCCAGGGCTTCACCGGCATTCATGAAAATGAAAAGCGGATAATTGCGGCTGTATGTTAAAATTTCTTCCGCTTTGCTGCGAACCTGAAAAATTGAAGCAGCGTCGAGAGCTACAGGAATTCCCCGGCGGCTTGCGAGTCTTAAAACATGCTGCACTAAAGGGCGGCGATCCAGGATATAACCGTCCAAAACCACCGCTTCAACGCCGTTTAACATGTCTTCCCTGATGTCATCCTGCGTAAGATCAAGAGCCGCGCCGGGACTTGCGGCGAAGCGGGTTTCTGCGGAGGAGAACTTGCCGAATCTGCGGTTCGAAGCTTCGCTCCCGTCTGAGGTTCCATTTATGTTACACGCAAAGCAGATTCCTGTTTTGTTGTCTGATTTGGTCAGGATGACGCGTACTCCCGAACCTGTTAAATCATTTTCAAAAATTTCCGCAAGCGTATCATGGCCGGTGCAGCCGATAAAGGCGGCGTTCATTCCCAGCATTGCGGCAATTTTCGCTACATTGGCTGCGCCGCCGCCTGAACTTTTCACAGCCGCGGAAAAATCAACCGATGGTTCATTTAAAATCAACTCCGCCGTTTCGCGGTCTATATGCTGGGAGAATTCCAGAATACCGTATTTTAACGCGAGGCTGTTGTCAATTTCCACGAACACATCGACAACTGAGTTGCCGATACAAAGTAATTCAGTCAAAAAGAAGTGCTTCCTATCTTGGTTTCGCCAGAATTTCAGATAACTCAGGATTTTTTTTCAGATCGTGAACAAGGCCTTCCGCGCGTCCCTTGTTTACGTAGTCCTTGTTCTGGAATGAGTAGGTAAAATGCGTGTGCGTATCGTAAGTTCCCTGCATAAGGGCGAAGGCATCTTCTGTCATAACAAGTTCTTCGTCGGTTGGAATGATGTAAATCGGTATTTTCGATTCCGGCTTGCTGATTATGGTTTCTGAATTTCTGGTGTGTGATAATTCGTTCTTTCTTGGATCGTAAACCATGCCGATGCCTTCAAGCCCTTCAAGATATTTATTTCTCATAAACCACGCGAACTCGCCGACACCCGCCGTAAATACAAGCGCGTCCACTCTGCCAAGTACGGCCTGGTAAGCGCCTATATACTTTTTTACGCGGTGCGCTTCGATATACTGCGCGCACAGAGCTTCTTTATCGCCGGCGGCAGCGGCTGCCTGAATGTCGCGCCTGTCTGTGTGTTTGCCTGTCAGTCCCAAAAGTCCTGATTTTTTGTTCAGCGCGTTTTCAATTTCCGCCACGCTCATTCCTGCCTTGCGCATAACGTAGAAGGGAAGCGAAGGATCAACATCGCCTGAGCGCGTCCCCATGATAAGTCCTTCCAAAGGAGTGATGCCCATTGATGTATCAAAAGACAAGCCGTTTTTAACGGCGTTAACCGACGCGCCGTTTCCGATGTGGCAGATTATAACATTTGTTTTTAACGGGTCCTGTCCCAGAAGCACAGCGGCGCGTTTTGCGGTATAAAGGAAACTTGTTCCGTGAAAACCGTAACGGCGCACCTGATATTTTTCGTACCATTCTGAAGGAACTGCGTAAAGATAACTTTCAGGCGGCATTGTCTGATGCCATGCAGTATCCATTGTCGCGCAGTGCGGCACATCGGGAAGAACTTTTTTTGCGGCTTCAATCCCCATTATGTTGGCGGGGTTATGCAGGGGGCTTAAATCCTGCATCGCTGAAAACGCTTCCATCGCTGCGTTATCCACAATTACTGACTTTGTAAATTTATCGCCGCCGTGCACCACCCGGTGTCCGACAGCCTTTATTACCGACATATCGCTTATGACGCCTGTATCCTTGCCTGTCAGCGTCTTTATTATAAGGTTAATCGCGTCTGTGTGCGTGGGACAGTCGTGATTAAATATAACTTCATCTTTACCTTTCGCTTTATGGGTAATAAAAGAGCCGCCAATGGTTACTTTTTCTACAATACCAACAGCCAAAACATCCTTGTTTTCCCAGTCATACACCTGATATTTCGCCGATGAAGATCCGCAGTTCAATGTTAAAATTATCATACTTTCCCGCCTTTTTCAGTTGATCTAAAAAGCCATTGTAACACATACATTTATAATGAGCAACGCTTGTTCTGGTTGTATTAAAGTACCGCTTATAGATTGATTTTTAAATAATATAAGGTTATTATTTTTTATTGTTACATAAGGGGTGTCCGTTGTGAAAAAACTGGTTTTATTCATATTACTTTTATCTTCTGCCGCTGTATTTTCTTTCACGCAGCAGAAGTTCGCGCTTGTTATCGGGAATGGGAACTATACCGATTTGGGAAGGCTTAATAATCCTTTAAATGACGCGAATGACATGGAAGCGGCTTTAAGGAATTTGGGCTTTACCGTGGAGAAGGTTCTGGACGGCAGTATCGACCAGATGGAAAGCGCGATTATCAGGCTGAAAAACAGGCTTTCCGTTTCCAAAAATTCTTATGGTTTTTTCTTTTACGCCGGGCATGGAGTGCAGTCAGGCGGATCAAATTATCTGATACCTGCGGGCGCGAGAATTCCCGGTGAAAATTTTCTGCGCGAACGTGCGGTCTCGGTTCAGTCCATGTTAGCTGAATTAAACGACGCGGGCAACGAACTTAACATAATAGTCCTTGACGCCTGCCGCGACAATCCATTCAGCTGGGCGCGCTCAGGCAGCCGCGGCCTTACGGTAGTTTCAAATCAGCCGGCGGACAGCATCATCGTATACGCCACAAGCGCAGGTTCTACCGCGCAGGACGGAACAGGAAGAAACGGTCTTTTTACCAGCCAGCTTTTAAAACACCTTAATACCCCCGGAGTGGAAGTAAGCGAACTGTTTCGTTTAACAGGCGCTGATGTATCGCAGGCAAGTAACAGGCAGCAGATACCCGCCGTATACAATCAATTCTTCGGCAGGGCGTATCTTGGCTCTGCGTCTGCTGCAAATATTCCCGCACCTGCTCCAGCCGCAGCCGCAGTACAACCCGTTCCGGCAACGCAAACACCTGCTCCGGCTGTAACATCTTCTCAGGCTCCTTCCGCAGCAGCACAGATAACGCCTGCTCCCGCGGCGGAGCTTCCTGTACCGCAAAACCTTAGCGCCGATACTCCGGGAACTGGCAGTGTAACCCTAAGATGGGACAGCGCAGGGCAGGGTTACAGTTATAGGGTTTATTGGAGTACACAAAATGATCTTTCCCGGGCAGCAGCATTTAATAATTCCATATACGGAACATCATTTTTTATCAGCAATATGTCAGCTAACACTAATTATTACTTCTGGGTAGTATCAGTACGGAACAGATTAGAAAGTGTAAAATCTGCTGTAATATCTATTAATAAGACAACAGCAAATCCCATCGATATGGTTCGTATAAACGGTGGAACTTTTATGATGGGAAGCCCTTCGCGTGAGGCAGGACGAAGAAGTGATGAAACCCAGCATCGGGTTACTGTTAGTTCATTTTACATGGGCAGGTATGAAATAACACAGAAAGAATATCAGGAAGTAATGGGAGCAAATCCCAGCTATTTTATAGGAGATAATTTGCCTGTAGAAATGGTGACATGGTTTGACGCGATAGAATTCTGCAATAATTTAAGCCAGATAGAAGGATTAACGCCGACGTATACGATAACTGGAAGGACGCCTGTAAGCGGATATCCAATAACTGCGGCGACAGTAACATGGAACCGTGAAGCGAATGGGTATAGATTACCGACAGAAGCGGAATGGGAATACGCATGCAGGGCAGGAACAACGACAGCGTACAATACAGGTAACACGATAAACACTAATACAGGCTGGTATTCCAAAAATAGCAATAGTAGGACACAACCAGTAGGGCAGAAACCAGCTAATGCATGGGGCTTGTTTGATATGCACGGGAATGTGTGGGAATGGTGCTGGGACTGGTATGGAACATATCCAAGTAGTGCGCAAACAGATCCGGTGGGCACTTCTGCGGGGTCTTGCCGCGTGTATCGCGGTGGGGCATTTATCACTTCAGCCTCTAGTGTCCTTTCCGCGCTCTGGAGACGCTACCTTTCGGCCGCTGACGTCCGTTCCGCGTACCGGGGCAACAGCACTCCGACTTCCCGGATCGGCTGCATCGGTTTCCGTGTCGTGCGCAATTAGATTTGTTACCAAAGAAAAGAGAATAAAGAACAGGGAACAAAGGGGAGAGAACTTTTTGCTGTTTATTTTTATTTACATTGCTAATTGATAGCAGATAGGTAACGCGCAGTGCCTGTCACTCAAACTTGGTCAGCGCGATGTTACTGTCATCACTTTTTGTCTCTATTAGCTGAAATGGTACGCCATATAAGGTATGATTAACAGTTGGGTAAAATTTTATTTTTAATCTGATCTCTAGAGATCTATAATTAATATCAAAGCGGGCTGTGCAAATCCCTGTCAGGGGCATTCGGTGTGGATCACGTACAATGCCACACCAAAGTGTGCGTTGTAGATAGTCACAGCCGTTTATGACCCTGACAGGGATTTGCACAGCCCGCGTTTAATAATTATTGAATATTTTGTGGGTCAAGTTTAGTGCTTACAGCGAGGTTGTTGATTTATCAAGAGGGAACCTTCACCTGCCTGCGGTATGTTCGGTTGAGGTTCTGTGTATACTCGTGTTAATCAAAGGTTCTTGCTCTGCTCTGCGGAGGATCATTTATACCAGCGTTTTGCGTGATTGACATTCCCATATCCTGACATTATACTATTAGTCAGGGAGTTTATATGTCCTCTGATGAAATGATAAAAAACAGTATTTTCAAATATTTTAAGAATATTATAGATTTTATTATTTCCCATGATAAGAATATAAATTCTTTGGAAAAACCGTCTGTTGATATTGAATATGTCGCAAAGAAGATCGGCATAACTGATATTCAGCAGGTTTCACCAATAGAAATGAAACGTGTCGCCGATGAATTTTTCAACAAACATGCTTTTCTTATGGGTACAGTCATTTTTCTTAACAATGAAGATAGTTTACAAAAACAGCGATTTTCAATAGCCCATGAAATATTTCATTTTATTTTACAAAGGGGCAGTCATGATGAAATACAGGCTGTAGCCCGCCATGGAGAGGCATGGAAGAAAGAGAACGCAGGTAGCACCAAAGCTGTCCAGGAGACGATAGCTGATTATTTTGCGGCAAATTTACTTATTCCTACTGAGCGATTCATTTTACTGGAAGATAAAACAGATGAAGAGATAGCAGAAGTGTTCGATGTTGAATCAAAATGTATCAGGAAACGCAGAGACGAAATAGAANTGGANCTTGCTTTGCTTACGCCTGAAAACCTGGCTTCTGATATTAAAATAGAAGAAAGNGCCCCATTATCACTTAATGAGTTGAATCATATTTTAGAGGGGCACTGNACCAATGAAGGACAAGCTTAGGCGTTTTATTTATGAATGCTCTGAAAAAGACCGTTGTGATTTCTATGATTCTACAGTAATTGATAAAATATTCAACGCATTTAAAGATGGTGAAAATAATCATGAATTATGGCTTAATATTTTTGAAAAAATAATTGGAAGAATTAAAGCTGGAAAACAAAGTACTCCTGATTTTACCAATAAAGACGGTAAAAAAATATTCCTTCCCATTGATCATAAAAAGTGCATGGTAGTGTTTTTTAAACCACAGCCTGAAAGACGTTACCTGATTTATGATTTTAAGATAATAGACAGATAAATCCACAAGCGCCTTCCTGTATAAGTTTTTCCATGCCTGGCCTGTATATAGAGATAATTAATGTATACCATAGTTATAGAAAATTCCCTAATCACCTGATACAATACAGCCAATGAATAACTACAGTAATCAACTAAAAAAACTTGGGCTTGAGATTCCGTCCATACTGCTGCCGGGCGGAAATGACATACATAAATGGCCCGTGATTGCCTGCGATCAATTTACTCAGGATCGCGGGTATTGGGAAAAAGTAAAAGAAATTACAGACAGCGCGCCTTCAACTTTAAATTTAATTTTTCCGGAAGTGTTTCTTTCTGACAGCGGCGCGGCGGACAGAATCGGCAATATTCATTCAGCCATGAGGCGTTATCTGCAAGAAGGTTTTTTTTCGGAACCGGGACCTGGATTTATATATGTTGAAAGGGATACGCCTTTTTATAAGAAACGCCGGGGATTAATCGCGGCAGTTGATCTGGAACAATACGATTGGGCTGGCGATGCGCGTCCTTTAATCCGCTGTACCGAAGGAACAGTAGAAGACAGACTGCCTCCCAGAATGGATATCCGCCGCGGCGCGCCTCTTGAACTGCCGCATGTCCTGTTATTGATTGATGATGATAATGACAGCCTCTTGCCGTCTCTCGGCGAACGGGTAAAAAATACCGCTCCCTGTTACGATACTCAGCTGATGATGGACAGCGGAAATGTAAAAGGGTGGTTAATAAATAAAGATGACGATATTTCCTTTATAATTAAAAAAATTGAAGAATTATATTCCCGATCCTTCGGCCGGTATGATGACAGCATAACTGCTGAAGGAAAACTGCCGTTCCTCTTTGCGGCAGGCGACGGAAACCATTCGCTTGCGGCCGCCAAAGGTATTTGGGAGGAATATAAAAAAATGAACAAGGGAAAAGGAACGGAATTGTCTCATCCGTGCCGTTATGCGCTTGCGGAGATTGAAAACATTTATGATCCGGCAATTCAATTTGAACCCATACACCGTCTTGTTTTTGATATTGGTTTTGATGACGCTGTTTCGCTGCTTTCGCCGCTGCCGGATTTTTCCTGCCGGCTGGCAAAAGATAATGGGGAATTGTCACAATTATGCGCCGCTTCAACCGCTGCAAATTGTTTCGGCATTATCTGCGAAGGCCGTTATGCGCTAATCCAGACATCCGCCGAAGGGATTGCCACCGCCTGTCTTCAGCCGCTGCTGGACAATTATACCGGAAAAAATTTCAGGCTAATTGACTATATCCACGACGGGGAGGAGCTGTTTCGTCTGGCCAATGAGAAAAACCGCGCAGGAATCCTGCTGCCTCCGGTTCAGAAGACAAGCCTGTTTAAAACAGTAGGGCGTCTCGGTCCCCTGCCAAGGAAAAGTTTTTCCATGGGGTATTCCTGTGAAAAGCGTTTTTACCTTGAATGCAGAAAATTGTTTTAAAGTGAATTATATTAATTTTATATATGATTATATTTTAAATCAGCTTGCTATTTTAAAATTAATCTGATAGAATTTACCGATATGACAGGAAATATGTCTGCCCAGGGAGCGAATAATCCCGAAATTATTACATGGAATAACAAGTATAATACCGGTATTAACACGATTGATTCCCAGCACAGGCAGCTTATCAGCCTGACAAATGATCTGTATCACGCGTGTATAGTAAAAAATGATGAGCTTTTTACCACTTTCAAAGACGCCATGGGTAAAATGGTAGAGTATGTTAATTTTCACTTTAATGTAGAAATCAAACTCATGAAAGCCATTAATTATCCTAACCTGGCTGAGCATAAAAAAATGCACGCTGAACTTATAGAAGACATTATTCAGGCCGCGAACGATTTTAAGGAAGGCAAGAAGTATGTCGCTAATAAATTTGTGCATACCCTTGTAGACTGGATTTGCAGCCATATTGCTTTTTATGACAAACAATACACGCTCTTTATTTTGGATCAAAAGAAGAAAGGTCTATTAACAGATCAAAAAGTTAATGAACTTTTATCGTAAGCGGTTTTTTAAACCGGTTTCAGTTAAAATTTGCATCAATGTTTGAAAATCACTCGGTATATTTTTTTTATTCATCCGCTCTGTAGAAGACCCTGACACTCTCCACTGTTGTGCGATGCCTCATTTTAAGTATCAGCGTTTGATCCTGCGAATAGTATACCCAGCCCGATGAATCATAACGTTCAAACTGACTGTCCGTTCTCCAGTCTTGCCCGTGAATCTGAATTCTTAGAAACGGCGGCAGCCCGCGGATTATCAGAAAGTGCGACATGTTCTGCGGAAAGGAAATCTCAAGATTCATATTACCGCCTGTGTTTGATACTCTTACTGATGAAGAAACAGTCCATGTCCACATGCCGTTATCTGTAAGTGACATCGCTTTTGGATAATAATTACCAGTATTAACCATATTGTATAAATTGCCGTTGCCGACGCTGTTGTTTACAAGGGAAGACAAAACCAATGAGCGGCCTATTGCCCTCCATTCGGTGTTTCTCACCAGTTCCGCCCAGTTAATTATCGCTTTTCCCAATCTCAGGTTGTATTCGGGAGTGATAACATAACCTGAATGTTCATCGTTATGGACATAAACCAAATCATTATCTGCGTCACGGTATAAATTTTCGGATACAAGCAGGATAATTTGTTCTATCAATGATTCATACAGCAGTTCAGCTGAATTTATCACAGGTATCCGCCATCTTTTTATATCGTTATAAATTTCCAGTATTCCCGGACAATGTTCAAGTGCGATTTGTTCGGGGCTTATGTTATTTATGCTTTCCAATACATTATTCGAAAGAGAAGTATTGTTGCGTATCAGAAGGTAATCAAGCACTTTCTCTTCTTTCAAAATGTCCAATGACCTTTCTCTTGTTAAACGCGTTATGAGATTTATTTTGTCCTGTTCCGCAGCGTTAAAAACACGGTAAGCGGTTGTCATGCCTCCCAGATATCCTGATGATCTGTAACCGTGCCGCGAACTGCTGATAAAGTCCCTGGGGATTGCCGCGACAGACGCGGTGTAGCTTCCGCGGCGCAGCGATTCAGCGAGAAAAGCCGCGATTTCCAGCTCATTCTGAAGAAGGGACGCGTTTTGATTCCAGCGGGCATAACTTAAATCCACCCATGCGGAAATTGCATTTTCATAATCATTATCACCGGAACGGGCGACTGTATAATTCGCGGGATTAAAAGAATCCTGTTTTTCTTCTCTCGAACCGTATGAGACAAATGCGTTTGTATTTGAAAGAATCAATCTGGCGTTTTCCAGCTCATTGCTAGATCCCGTAAAGTAATACCGTACATTGTTATATTGGATACCAAGCTGATCATTGCCCCGGATTAAAGATGAACGGTAGGGCGCGATTGGTATGGATACTTCAGAAATTTCTTCCGGAAAATCAGCGTTGATATTAAGTCCAAAGTAATTTAATGAATCCAATGAATTGAAATCAAGCGTGACTCCGCCGGGCAGGCCGAAGCGCGCGTGATTTTTGTCAGTACTCATGCTCTCGGGATTTATTGCCCATATTTTTCCGTCAGATCCTGTCAGAATCATGCTTTTCTCAAAATCTTTCACTGACATTAGATTGAATTCCAGACCGCCGTAATATAATTTTATTCCTCCGGTTATATTTTGCCACGGGGATACATTAATTATTTCTGTGTTATTTTCTTCGCTGTCCTCTTCCAGTGAAGTTACCTCTGAACCGGTATTCGTCCGGGATGACGCGTATAAAACCTGCTGCGAACCTCCGGCGATGTTTCCGGCGGCAGATTGCAAATAGCTGCCTTTTACTGTCATTCCGCCGATTGTCAGCGTAAAATTTCCGGTATTCGGAAATTGTATAATTACCAGAAGGCAAAATCCCGCAAAGTACATAAAAACAATGATTAATATGCGTGACATAAATGATTTTTTCATTACTTCCTTAAATTCCTTTATAACCGGCCGCCTGTTTAAGCTAATGATGTAACTTGCCGATTAATTAATTATTGTATAGTATATATTAACATGAAAATAGATGCCAATGGAAGCGGTATTTTCCCGCGCTTGCAGATTTTTTTATTATTGATTACCGGTCTGAATGCGGCGCTTTTTGCCCAGAATGATGGTTATACTTCAACCTGGGATTTAACAGTACCTGTACCCGGGAATATAATACCAATGCCGGGGAATGCTGAACAGGCAAGTTTTCTTGAGCTTACTTTTTACGAAGTCGCAAAGCATCTAGCCGACAGGGATTTTTCTTCGGCTCTCAAACTCTTTGAAGAGTTAAATCCGGAAGACTCTGATAAAACTGAAATACAGATTATTCAGGCTTCAATTATGAATTCCGCGGGTAAGAGCGCGGATGCAAAAAAAATCGCGAACGCGATAATAGCCAAAGAACCTGATAATACCGAAGCATTGATGGTGCTTGCCGATGTTTCCGCTTTGGAAGGCAAGGATCGGGAAAGGCGTACCACTCTTGAACGGGTTATCAGGATTGATCCCGCCCATGCAAGGGCGCTTACCGATCTTGGCAATATTAGTCTGGGAAACCAGGGTTTGCGTACTGCCGCGGGTTATTTTGACAGGGCTTTGGCCGCCGAACCCAATAACGGAGAGGCTCTGGTCGGTCGCGCATCTGTATACCGTTATAACAGTGAACCGAAAAAAGCGGAGCAGCTTTTAAACCAGGCGATTAACGAATATCCGCAATGGGCAAGACCTTTGCATGAACGCGCAAGGCTTTACAAAGGCGCGGGTTTTTTAAATGACGCGTTTTCCGATCTGAGCGAAGCCAAAAGACTTGAACCTGCTAATTACTGGGTAATCGTGGATCTCGGGCTTGTCCTTCTGGACATGAACCGCAAACCTGAAGCTCTGGAAGAATTTAACCATGCCATAAAAATTGATCCTAACACCTTTATCGCCTATGTATACAGCGCTGGTATTAAGGAAGAACACGGCGATTACGCGGGCGCTGAACAGGATTACGCAATGCTCTCACGGCTCAATCCGAAGTATTACTTCGCGTTTGAGGGATTGGGAATGCTGAGAATGAAGGATAAAAAATGGGCGGGAGCCAGAGACGCTTTTTTGGACGCCTACAGACAGGCGCCGCGCGAGTACTCTTACGCTCTGTTAGCTGCAATTAACTGGATACGCGCGACAAACAGACCGGCTGATCCAAAACAGTTTCTGGCTCAGGTATTACGGACTGTTCCGCGGGATTCAATTGAATATTCCATGATCAGGCTGTTCCATGATTTCAGCGGCGATTTTGAAGTTACAATAAAAGTGGAAAGTGAAAGAAATATTTATACGAAGGCAAGAATGCTTTTTTATCTTGCGTCCTATTATGATATCAGGGGAAACAGAAACCTGGCAAACAGATATTATCTTTTGGTCCAGGAACTTGACGCTGTCGCCACAATTGAATGGCGGCTGAACGAATGGATATTGGCTGAACGCGGTATTGGCCTAAGGACGCGGTAATGGGCGATAATACAATAACAATTTCTCACGGCGGAACAGAAATAAAATTGGTAGGAACCGCGCATGTTTCGCGCGAAAGCATTGATGAAGTTAAAAGAATTATTTGTGATGAAAAACCTGATATGGTCTGCGTGGAACTGGATCACGGCCGGTACAATTCCATAGTTCAGAATGATCAGTGGGAAAAACTTGATTTAACAAAAGTTTTTAAAGATGGAAAAGGATTCCTTTTAATCGCCAATCTCGCGCTTGCGAGTTTTCAGCGCCGCCTTGGCAATGAACTTGGGGTTAAACCCGGCGAAGAGATGAAAATCGCGATAGAGACAGCGAAGGATTTGGGTATTCCATACAGCCTGTGCGACCGTGAGGTGCAAACAACACTGCGCAGGGCATGGGGAAAGTCAGGCCTGTGGAGCAAATCCAAACTTCTCGCGTCTCTTTTAGCCAGCGCCTTTACAACAGAAAAACTTACTTCGCAGGAGATTGAGACATTGAAACAGCGCAGCGAGCTTGACGGCATGATGAGCGAACTCGCGCAGTATCTGCCGAGCGTCAAGGAAACCCTGATTGATGAAAGAGATCGCTATCTCGCGGCGAGAATCTGGGTATCAATATCCGATATCCGCGGAACTTCACCGTCTGAAAATAAAAAAATCGTCGCCGTAATCGGCGCTGGGCACATGCAGGGAATTAAAACAAATTTAGATAAACTGGAAAGCGGCGCGCAGACCTCCGATGTCAGCGAGCTGGATAAAATTCCGCCGCCTGGTTTTTTATCCAGAGCCGCAGGTTTTATTATTCCCGCAGCGATTATCGCTCTTATCGCGGTCGGATTTATCGGAAAGGGAACGGATATTGGTTTTACAATGATACTCAGGTGGGTGCTGTGGAACGGCTCTCTTGCGGCTTTAGGTTCCCTTATCGCTCTTGCTCATCCGCTTGCAATCCTTGTTTCATTTCTTGGAGCGCCCATAGCAACCTTAAACCCGCTTATTGGCGTAGGATTATTTTCCGGCCTTGTTCAGATAGCGTTCCTCAAACCCCGCGTCTCTGACGTTCAGGATCTTGCAGGAGACACCACAAGTTTAAAAGGCATTTACCGTAACAGGATAACAAAAGCGCTTTTGGTATTTTTCCTTTCCAGCCTTGGAGGCGCAATCGGCAATTTTATTTCATTCCCGGCAATCGCAGGATTACTCACCAAATAGTGCTTTAGATAAATTCTCCCCCCAACATGCAATATAACCAATAAATTCAGAAATGTATGCAAAAAAAATACTTGAGAGGTGTCAGGGTAAAAAGCACTGCCTCCGCGCGGTGCTTTTTACCCTGACAGGCCCCCAAATAAATCTTTCAGCATACATTTCTGTATTGAATTGGTTTTGTTGTAATCTTACTCGTCTGCTTCCTGTATCTTGAATTCCGCACGCGCCTTGATCACTTCGTCGGCGATGCGGCCTGAGATTGGCGCGTAATGGCTGAAGGCTACGTTAAACGAACCTGTTCCCGATGTTATGGAGCGCAGATCTATCGAGTAACGCAAGAGTTCCGCCATGGGAACTTCGGCGCGTACTTCCGCAATGCCGCCTGCGGAATCCTGCCCCAGGATTTTTCCGCGTTTGCCGGATAGATCGCTCATTACATCGCCCAGATACTTTTCCTCGATAAAGACTGTCAGGTTCATGATTGGTTCAAGCAATACTGGATTTGCCTGTTTCATCGCTTCGCGGAACGCGTTGCGCGCGGCGAGCTTGAATGACAGTTCATTTGAGTCTACCGGGTGATATTTGCCGTCAACAACTTTTACTTCTACGTCCACAACAGGATAGCTCGCCATTGTGCCGTGCGCCATTCCTTCTACAACGCCCTTTTCCACGCCGGGGATGTAGTTCTTTGGAATTGCTCCGCCGAAAATGGCGTTGATAAACTGATAGTTCTCACCGCGCGGAAGAGGAGCGATTTCGAGCAGCACCTTTCCGTACTGGCCGTGACCGCCTGTCTGTTTTTTGTGAGTGTATTCCGCGCCTGATTTCTTTGTAATTGTTTCACGGTACGCGATTTTCGGCACGCGTGTTTCAACATCTATTTTCTGGTTACTTTTAATTTTATCTAAAATAATGTTAATCTGCAGCTCTCCCATTCCCGAAATTACCGTTTCCTTCGTCTCGCCGTTGTAATGATAACGGAAGGTTTTGTCTTCTTCCGCCGCGCGAACAAGGAATTCGCCGAGTTTGTCTTCGTCTTTTTTGGCCAGCGCGTTAACCGCCACCGAATGAACCGGTTCCGGCAGCCGCAGCGGCGTATATGTAAGGCCCGTATCTATTACAGCCAGCGTGTCGTTTGTTTTTAAAGTGGCGGATTTTGTAATAATGCCGATATCGCCTGCGCAGAGTTCACGCACTTCTTCAAGCTTCTTGCCCTGACATGTAAAAAGTTTACCTATGCGTTCCTTCTTGTTCTCGGAAATATTTACCGCTTCGGAATCCGCCGTTAATTTACCGGTAATAATTTTTAACCAGGAAAGTTTCCCGGAGAATTGATCGTAATTTGTTCTGATAACAAGAGCCGACATGGGTTTTTCCTGATCGATGGAAACTGCCGTTTCCCTGTTTTCATTATCCTGCATTGCGTCTTTCGCGGCTGCCGGATTTGGAGAGGCGTCTGTAATAAAATCGAGTAACGGAATGATGCCGCAATTAATTAAAGGAGCTCCCGCGAAAGCCGGAACAAATTTATTTTCCGCCAGCGCTGTTATAAGACCGGCTTTCATTTCTTCAGGAGATAGAGATCCGCTTTCCAGGTATTTTTCCATCAGGCTGTCATCGCCTTCTGCCGCCGCTTCCATCAATACTTCGCGCGCCGACGCGGCAGCGTCCTTAAATTCATCAGGGATCGCGGTTTCTTTTTCGAGAGCGTCGCCCTGCAAAAGATAGGCCTTTTCGTGCAACACATCAATAATGCCTTTGAATGCGCCGCCATTTCCCATCGGTATGGTAATGGCTTTTGGCTCAATCCTGAATTTTTCTTTTATATCAGCCAGCGTTTTGTTAAAATCGGCCTGATCATTGTCTAGTTTGGTAATAAAAACGCCTCTTGGTTTTCCACTGCTGTCCAGGTTACGCCAAAGTTTTACAGTTTCAATCTGTACGCCGGATTTTCCGTCCACTGTTAAAAGAGTGAATTCTGCGGCGCGGAAACTTAATATAACAGCGCCTGTAAAATCTGACGATCCGGGAGTATCCAGTATATTAATTTTTATCCCGTTCCTCTCAACATGACCCATGGCGGCGTATATTGAGATTTTCCGTTCTATTTCTTCCGAACTGTAATCGCTGGTAGTTTTGCCTGATTCCAGAGTTTCAGCCCGGGGAATTATTCCTCCGGCATACAACAAATGTTCAAAAAGGGTGGTTTTCCCGGTCTGTCCATGACCGGCAATAGCGATATTTCTGATTTGTTCTGTTGAATGGCTCACAGAGCCTCCTTTAGGAATGTTATTCCGAGAATGGTTTTACGTATATATTGCCCTCAATAGCATTGGTTGTCAAGCAACAAAAATAAACACAGCAGTTCCTGCCGGGTTTTTGGTGTTTTTCCGGTAAATGATAATCAAAAAGCAATCATTATTGTTTTAATTTCAAAAGCTCTGAACTCCAGAAAGAGATCTTCACCGGCTTTGGAAAGTTCTTTTGGGTTTTCTTCGAGCATATCTGTTTCCGCGGCGTAAATTATAGGCTTGTTAAAATGCAGGATAACTGATGCCGGCCCTCCAAGACTTTCATAGAGACGGATTAAAAGTTTTTTGCCGCAGTCTTCAATGTATGGTTCAACAGCCTTGATTGTTTCCGCAATGACGCTGCCTCCCTCAATCCAGAAAAGCGAGTAATTCAACGCGTTGGTGAAAGCACCTTCAGCTTTAGCCGGAGAGTTTAACTCATAGCTGCGCCGGATTACTTCTGACTGGCCGAATGAACCTGTGAATGGGAATAATGAGTATGTGAAACGGTGCTCTCCGCGGTCTGCGTTCGGGTCGGGAGCAGCAGGGGAGCGGAGCAGGGTCAACCTTACCGTGCCTCCTTCGGCGTCATGTCCGTATTTACAGTCATTAAGCAGGGCGATGCCTCCGCCTTCTTCTTCCAGGCTGACCCATTTATGCGCGCAAAACTCAAAACGGGCTCTGTCCTGCGGAAGATTTTGATGGGTATTACGCAGAAGATGACCGTATTGAATTTCACAGCGTATTTGCGCCGTGCTGATATTTGTATCAAACTGTACTTTTAAAAGCCGCCGCCTTTCCTGCCAGTCAACCAATGTTTCAAAATCAATCCTTGCTGTAGATGTATAAAAAGCCGTATCCTGAACAAGAACCGAAGATTCACCTATCCTGTACTTCCGCCTGATCTTAAAACAGACAGGTCCTGACGCGCTGATTTCCGTTGACATTAAACGCGTTTCTTCCGTTATGTGATACTTCCAGTCGCTCTCTATATCCCATGCTTCCCAAAGAATTGGCACATCCTGAGCGCTGATAAACCCGTTTAATACGCCGCCCGGCGCTGTAAGTTCCCTGTCCCTGTTAAGATCGAAAAGACTTATGATTCTGCCTTCTTCGTCAAATTTAACTTCATAGAACGGAGTCTTCAGGCTGTTTCCGCGGAAACTGAAAAATGATGAAGATGCGTTTTTTTCGGCAGGGTACAATGTTATCCAGCCCAATGAAGGAACTGACGGACAGAACATGGCTGTTTCACTGCCGTCAGGATCTGTACAGAACTGAACAGGATATATTAAATCGTTTTCCGTTTCTTCACCTGACTCTTGAATTTTTAATGCGCTTACGCCCTGTAATAAACCCGCCGGAACATTTACAGGATCATTCCGCTCCCAGGAGAGATCGTTAAACACCCTGATACAGTATTCTGACTCTTTTTCTTTGCTGCCTGATTCAGGGGGAAAGCCGGTGAAAATTTTCATTATGCTGCGGTATAAATCCGACAAATCATTTTCGATAGTTCTGTAGGTTTCTTTCGCTTCATCATAAACCCTGCCAATGGATGAACCAGGGATTATGTCATGGAATTGATTCGTCAGAAGAGGTTTCCAGTTGCTTAAAAATCTTTCATGAGGATAGGGCGTATCATTTTCGAGCATGGCAATCGCGGAGAGGAATTCAGCGTTTCGCAGCGCGAATTCCAGCTTGCGGTTATAGCGTTTAACAGCGCTTTGTGTTGTATAGGTTCCCCTGTGAAGTTCCAGATAGAGTTCTCCCTTCCATTCAGGCCATTTTTCAGTTTCGCCGAAAATAATTTCCAGCGCTTCGGAAACTTTTTTCCATGATGCCTTTGGCGCTCCTTCCAGATTGGCAAGCCTGCGCGCCATTTCCAAATCTCCGCGCGCAGTTCCGCCTCCGCCGTCCCCTTCGCCGATTGGTTTAACCAAAGAGAATTGAATTTCCTTGTGCTGGATTTTGTACCATGATTCCTGCATGTCCGCCGGGTTTACCTGTCCGTTATAACTGTTTGTGATGTAATGTGTTTTAATGCCTGTTCCGTCAATGCCTTTCCAGATAAATGTGTCGTAGGGGAATCTGGTTGTATCGTTCCAGTTGATTTTGCTTGTAACAAAATATTTGATTCTGCATCCTGAAAGAATTTGCGGCATGGCGGCCGAATATCCGAACACATCAGGCAGCCACAGGGTATCTCCTTCATAATCAAGCATTTCCTTAACCGCTCTTTTTCCAACCAGGAATTGGCGTATCAAAGATTCTCCGCCCGGTAAATTGCAGTCAGCCTCAACCCACATGCAGCCATTGGGTTCCCATCTGCCTTTTTTATATGCGTCTTTTACCGCTTCAAAAATCTCCTGGTAATTTTTTTTAACTATTTCAAGTTGAGCGCCCTGTGACTGGACAAAAATAAATTCAGGGTATTCTTCCATGAGTTTTATCATGTTAATAAAGGTGCGCGCTGTTTTGCGTTCTGTTTCACCGATATGCCACAGCCATGCGTGATCGATATGCGCATGTCCTGTTAAAAAAACCTGCACGGCGGTAGATCCGTTTTTGGCTTCCAGAAGCGGCATGATTTTGGTCCTTGCATCTGCGGCTTCTTCCTCAAGAACCGTTCCTGAACCGGAAGAGAAGTGAATATCCATCAGTGCGTCATAAAGCCCCTTAATGATTTTTGCTTTTCGCAGTGAGTTTTCGTCCAGAGTTTTTGCCAGTTCAAAAAGGCACAGAACATCATAATACAGGGCGTAAACAGGTTCGATACGCTCTGTCAAAGCGCCGCCTAAAAAAATATTCGGATAATCATTTATATGCTTGCCAACTGTTAATATTACGGACCCTCCATGAAAAGGATGACAACCAGGATAATGGTGGCCTGCATAGGATTCCATATAGAATTCATGCTCATTTCCATCAGCGTTTACTTTTATTTTTTTATGAATTGGATTAAATGCGCCTGCGGGTTTCCCGTCAATAAAGACAAGGGAATCTGCGTTTGGAACAACCCGTAAATACAGCGGATATTTATTTTGCGCGGGAGTTTTAAAAAAGGCGCGGAACCATGAACAGCGCCATGGTTTTCCGTATTCAAACGGCGTTGTTATTTTTTCCCATTTAACACCAGTCGGCGGATTTCTGTAAGTTTCAGTTGTTTCAAAATACTCAAAATTTAATTGTGATAATTCACGGTATCTGTTTTGTTTCAGAAAAGTTATATACTGCTGTATCCGCTGCTGCGCTTTTACTATTAACATAAATTTACCTAACCTTGTTCATTTCATTTTTTAAAAATAGAATTTTCCTGACTGCTCCATTATTACAGATAATAAACCAATAGTCAAATTTTTGATTTATTCGCAAACGCTGTTTTTAAAAGGAATGAACCCGCAGGTCAATTGTTTTCTCGCCGGAGACAGATGTTACAGATTTAATTATTGGTTATTCTCATGCAGATAATGGTGAGAATTTTGGTTGCTATACAAGCGTGTACAACCATACGCCCATTGATACGGGACTGGTGCAATTCGCGGAAACGACTGACGGTATATGGCAGGTTTGGACTGTCCTGTGTTGATGCGGCAGGACAGGAATGCGTAAAGCAGCCCTATTGCTTATTTTAAAATTCTGTATTATTCTTTAAGCATGAAAAGAGTATTAATAATAATTGTTATTTTATTAATTTCCGGGATGACGGTCTTTACCCAGGATATAGATATGTCATTCTATATCGAGGAATACAACAGGACCGGTACATCTGTTTTTGATCTTCTTGATATTTTGGAAGCTGTCAGGGGTGAAAATCTTACAGGAATCGGCGATTTTTATCATAATGCCATAATGGTATTTCTGCAAAGACTCCCAAATTTCACAACTGCTCCTGAAACAGTCGCAATCCATGATGTTTCACGGCTAATCCTGCAGGGGCTTGGAGCAGAGAAGCATACCGAATCAGCTCCGTATGTCTGGACTTTAGTAGAATACTATCATGTTTCACAGCAGCAAAACGACGGATTTTTAATGCATGAAGCGCTTGTTACCATGGGGCAGATTGGAGCTGTAGAATATGCTCCCCATATAGTCACCTGTATGGATTATTTTATTGCACATGAAACTCCCGACATTCAAACCAGGAGAAAATTACAACTGGGAGTTACAGGAGCAGTCAGCGCTCTTGAAGCTCTGCATGAGCCTGTCGGCGTTAAACCTGTTTTTTTCGCTTCAATAGGATGGTTTGATACTGATATCAGGTCATTCGCCGCTGCCGCGTTCCCAAATATAATGGAAGATCCTAATGAAATTGTTATAGAAATAATACAAAATCCCTTTAATGATCCCTATGTTAAACTGGCAGCCTGGCGGGCGATGCTCCGGACAAGAGCGCCGGATTCATCAAAAGCAAAAGTCGCGGTTGTCGCCATAGAAATGAGTTATACTTACCAATCCCCTACCCGTGACGGTCAGAATACATTAAGAGAAATGCGCATGGACGCCATCTCATTTTTCCGTTCAGCCAGGGGTATTGAAGATGATTCCGTATATGCGTTCCTTGAGAGAACTTACAGGGAAGCGTTTTATACAAACAATATGGACAAAGAAGTGATGCTGCTGATTATAGGAACTCTAGCGGCGGTAGCAAGCGATCAGGCAGTGGATCTCCTTACGGGATTCCTCAGAGAACTTCACAACAGGAGGCGAAGCGGTCCTTGGGGAGTCAATGAAAGGGATCTTATGCAGTATATTATACCTTGCATAGCCATTACCGGAACCCAGTCCAGGACGGTATTGCAGCTCCTGTCTACAATTCAGAGTTCTTCGATGTATACAGGAGCGGAACAAAACTGGGCCAGAAACGCGTTAAGAGCGCTGGCCAGATAATCATTAGTTGTACCTTGTGAGATACAGAGCACTGGTTATCTCACAAGGCTTGAATATTTAACCTGTCTGTATCATTGGTTCAGGCTGTCTGCAGCTGCTTTTTACATTGTAATAAGTTCCTGAAGCCGAAGCGTCATGGAAACCATGCATTACTTCCAGTACATGATATGCCAATTCACCCGATGCCCTGTGACTTCTGCCTGTTGAAATAGCGTCCGCCATGTCGGCAAGCCCAAGGCCGCGGCTGTTCTCAGAATAATTACTTAGTAAAGGCGCTTCAGTCCACTTTTCTTCCCTGAAACGCGAGATAAATACCTTTCCGCCAAAAGTATTTGGATCTGGCACACGAAGCGATCCTTCGCTGCCGTAAATTTCTATACAGGGAAGAGTATGTGAATAAACATCGAAACTGGTTATGATTGTTCCTGCCGCTCCTGATGCAAAATCCATTACTCCCGCTATATGAGTCGGAACATCTACATCTATTACTTTTCCGTTTAGCGGCTCGCTTGTTATAGTCCGCTTGTCAAAACTTTTCTTAGCGGAACCTGAAACTCTTGTAATGGGTCCCATAAGGGTGATAAGCGCTGTGAGATAGTACGGTCCCATATCGAACATTGGACCGCCTCCATTTTTATAGTAGAACTCCGGACCCGGGTGCCAGCTTTCATGGCCGTGGTTCACCATGAAAGCTACAGCCGCTACCGGTTTTCCTATCTGTCCTTCGTCTATTATTTTTCTGCATGTTTGGATACCTGCGCCGAGGAATGTATCAGGAGCATTGCCTACAAGCAGTTTATTTTTCTCCGCGATTTTAAGCACTTCCAGAGCTTCTTCCCGTGTTGCGCATAACGGTTTCTCGCCATAAATGTGTTTCCCCGCGTTTACCGTTTCCAGAGCGACTTTGTAATGGGAATTAGGCTCTGTAATATTTAATATAATGTCTGTCTGCGGACTGTTAATCAGGTCGCTTGTATTTTTAATGTAATGGACATTATATTTGGCGCTTGCTTTTTCCGCCCTGTCTGGTTTTAAATCTGTAAGGGCTGTTACCTCTACCTGTTTATTGAACATCACAGTCAGGTTAGTTAAATAAATATCACTGATATTTCCACATCCAACAACTCCAATACGCTTAAGCATTCTGCGCTCCTTAATACATGCTTACTGCAGTCTTCCAGTCATCAGCTTTAAGGCCTTTTTCAACGGCTATAGCCTTGCTTTCGGCTGCCCACAGAAGCCCGCGCTTCATTAATTCCCAGGCTTCCGGGATATTGAACACATCATCATGATGGCCCAGAGCATTGTAAAATACGCGTCCATGTCCCCATTTTCGTGTCCATACCTGGGGAACATCAACTTCTCCGTTAGCTGAATGATACCACCGCACCACAGGGAACCTGGTAGTTGCAAGCACTTCATTGACTGGATCCACATGAAGGTAATACTGTTCCGATGCAACTTCAAAATCTTTTATGCCTTCTGTGATAGGATTTGATTTGCTTTTGATATTCACCCTATATTTTATGCCATCGCCTCCGGGATGAGAAACCCAATTAGCGCCTGTTAAAAACTGATATTCCACGCTTTTACGGAAAGCATCGCACATTCCGCCGTGATTACCGGCAACTCCCATTCCGCTTCCGACAGCTTCCAGGAGAGGTTCAAAAAAACCATAACCCAGTTCTTCATTACATGATGTCCAGAGGGGGATAAATAAATCCAGATCTTTAAGCCGCTCTGCATCTTTTGTAACATGCAGATTTTCTTCGATAACTACCTCAAAATTTTCTGATTCCAGAAATTTCGCAAACCGCACAGAAACCTGTTTTGGTTCGTGCCCGTCCCAGCCTCCGCATAAAATTAATGCCTTGCGCACAGGAATACCCCCTTATTGGATTTGTCCGGCAACTCTTACAGGTTGTCTCACAAGTTCCGCATTTTCTTAACCTAAAAGCTGCGAAAATGCTGATGTTTATATTATCCCAATTCCGCCTTGTTATCAAGGCGATATTATATATTTGCTTTTTGCACAAAAATACACTTGCTTTTTGCCAACTTTTTGACTTGCTTTTTGCACATTTTTCTATTTGCTTTTTGCACAATTTTTCATTTGCTTTTTGCATGGTTTTTTACTATAATAATGACAGAGCGGATTTATGAAAGTTGGAAAAGAAGGGTACATAACAAGGCTTGTTGACAGGAAACTGTCTCAATACCTGAAAATATTCGGAGCTGTTTCAGTGGAAGGGCCCAAATGGTGCGGTAAAACATGGACATCCCTAAATCACGCGAACAGTGTGTCCTATATTATGGATCCGGCGGGCAATTACAGTAACAGAGCCAGAGCGGAATTAAACCCTTCTCTTGTATTGGACGGAAAGACGCCCCGCGTTATTGACGAGTGGCAGGAAGCGCCAGGTATATGGGATGCTGTCAGATTTGATATTGATAGTATGCCAGGTTTTGGAAAATATATTCTAACCGGTTCTGTTACACCGCCGCGTGAGTCCTATAAGCACAGCGGAACAGGAAGAATCGCCATTATCCGCATGCGCCCCATGACACTTTATGAATCAGGGGATTCAAATGGAACAGTTTCCCTGGCAAATCTTTTCAGCGAAAAGAAAATAAAACCATTTACCGCCGATATTTCTCTTCCCCGCCTTATTGATATTACAATTCGCGGCGGATGGCCTCAAACACTGTATCTGCCTGTAGAACATGCCGCTATTATTTCGGCGGAGTATATAAATGCGCTTCTGAAAAATGATTTGTTCAACAACAGTTTTTCAAAACGTAATCCGGCAAAACTGCAAATACTACTGCGCTCCCTTGCAAGAAATAACGCAACAACGGTAAATGAAACCACAATTGCGGCGGATATAGACGGAGAGAACAGGAAAGGGCAGAGCAGCGGAGATATTTCATTGTCGCGTAACAGTGTTTCACAGTATATGGCGGATCTTAAAAGAATTTTTGTTATCGAGGAAATACCGGGATGGGATCCCGGAATTCGTTCCAAAACAAGAATACGGATGTCGCCTAAAATTGTGTTTGCGGATCCTTCTCTGGCTGTCGCGGTTATGGGAATCGGCCGGCGCAGGCTGCTTGAAGATTTAAACACTTTTGGTTTTATGTTTGAAAATCTGTGTCTTCGCGATTTGAGTGCATATACTGAGTTCTACGGCGGCTCCCTTTATCATTACCGCGATAACAGCAACCTGGAAGTTGATGCGATTATTGAGATTAAAGACGGCTGGGGCGCTTTTGAAATTAAGTTAGGTGAGAATCAAATTGAAGCCGCCGCCCAAACGCTGTTAAGACTGAAAAATAAACTTGTGTCCGCCGGAGCAAGAGAACCGTCATGTCTTGGAGTTATTACAGGAGGCGGTCTTGGAAGAAAGCGAAAAGACGGGATATATGTTATTCCGGTAAATGCGCTGAAAGCGTAATATTCTCCGGATATTACTCGCCTATTATTTTTACCAAAATCCGTTTCTTCCGCTGTCCGTCGAATTCACCGTAAAAAATTTGTTCCCATGGACCAAAGTGAAGTTTCCCGCCGGTTACGGCAACAACAACTTCGCGCCCCATTATGCTCCTTTTTAAATGCGCGTCCGCGTTAATCTCGCCCGTATTGTGCCTGTACGATGAAACAGGCTCATGTGGAGCAAGTTTCTCCAGCCAAGCTCCGAAATCATGATGAAGGCCCGGTTCATCATCATTGATAAAAACACTGGCGGTTATGTGCATAGCGTTAACAAGGCACAATCCTTCCTGAATGCCGGATTCACTCAATATTGATTCGATTTCGCCTGTTATATTGATAAATTCCATTTGGTTTTTTGTATTTATCCACAGTTCTTTAGTAATTGATTTCATTCCTTATTATGCCTGACCCGCTGCATATTGTACAAGAGAGTTTTTAAAAGACAGTCTGAAAACATGTCCTCTGTATTGACGCTCTTCACCTCAGCAATTACAATATCTTATGTTATAAAGGAGAGATGCGAGAGCGGTTGAATCGGGCGGTCTCGAAAACCGTTGAGCCCGCAAGGGTTCCGAGGGTTCGAATCCCTCTCTCTCCGGTAAAATAATCCAGTACTAATAAAAATCATGTAATAATAATTAATATATAGCTATTATATTTTAGGGATTTGATCCAGGTCATTTTTATATCACCCCTTGAATGATTTATTTATACATAGTAACGTATTCTGTATCTGGAGAGATGACCGAGCGGCCGAAGGTGTACGATTGGAAGTCGTATGTACCCGGAAGGGTACCGAGGGTTCAAATCCCTCTCTCTCCGATCAATT